>CACNSS010000030.1 GCA_902623215.1 uncultured Pelagibacteraceae bacterium | reverse complement strand
TCAACTAAATGATGAAGTTTTAACATATAAATAATCCCCACTGTTACTGGCCTATCAAACATTTCACCTGTTCTACCGTCCCACAAATATGTTTGTCCTGAGCCTGGCAAGTTTGCTAATTCAAGCATCTCGGTTACATTTTTTTCTTTAGCGCCATCAAAAACTGGTGTCGATATCGCTATACCATTCTGCAAGTTTTCACACAAATCTTCAAATTCAGTTTTACTTAACTTGTCAACCTTATTCTGAAAAATTTCTTCACCATAAACAGTTTTTAAAAAATTTGAAATTTTTTCAGTTTTTTCTATTCGCTTATTATTTTCATTAACCAATCTTTTGACTTCTTCACCAAATTCCTTGCAAGCCCAACCCAAATGTGTTTCTAAAATTTGACCAACATTCATTCTGCTTGGAACACCAAGAGGGTTCAAAACTATATCAACTGGCCTACCATCTTCTCTATAAGGCATATCTTCTACAGGTACAATTTTACTAACAACACCTTTATTACCGTGTCTGCCTGACATCTTATCACCCGGTCTTAATCTTCTTTTTATAGCAACAAAAACCTTAACCATTTTCATAACGCTTGGCAATAAATCATCACCACTTCTAATTTTTAAAACTTTGTCCTCAAATCTTTCAACTATATCCTGTTTTGCTTTAGTATATTGCTCTTTTAACTGAACAAGCGCTTCCTCACCTTTAGTATCACTTGAAGTAATCTTAAAAACATCATTTATTGAAAGCCTATCAATAGTTTCAAAGTCTAATTTGGTGCCAGCCTCAACATCTTTAATTTTTTTCGTTAAAGTTGAATTAGATAAAATTTGAGATGCTCTTTGTTTAATACTTCTCTCTAAAATTTCCTCTTCAACAATTTTGTCCTGTTGTACTTGGTCTATTTCTGCGCGCTCAATAGTTATTGACCTTTCGTCTTTTTCGATTCCATGTCTATTGAATACTCTTACATCTACAACTGTTCCACTGCTTCCCCTTGACATTTTTAATGATGTATCTGTTACATCAATTGCTTTTTCGCCAAAAATAGATCTTAATAATTTTTCCTCTGGTCCAGAGGCTGAATCTCCTTTGGGAGTTACTTTACCAACCAATATATCTCCCGCATTTACCTCCGCTCCAATATAAACTATGCCTGACTCATCTAAATTTTTTAAAGCTTCCTCATTAACATTTGGAATATCTCTAGTAATTTCTTCTTCACCAAGCTTTGTATCTCTAGCCATTACTTCATATTCAACAATGTGAACAGATGTAAATACATCATCAGTTACACATCTTTCAGAAATTAAAATGGAGTCTTCAAAATTATAGCCTTGCCATGGCATAAAAGCTACAGTAACATTTTTTCCTAAAGCTAATTCACCTAACTTTGTTGACGGGCCATCAGCAATAATATCACCTGTTTTAACTTTATCACCTACTCTAACTAATGGTCTTTGGTTAATACATGTATTTTGATTTGATCTCTTAAACTTTTGTAAATTGTAAATATCAACACCTGATTTTGAAAAGTCAGTTTCCTCTGTAACTTTTATTACAATTCTTTTACCATCTATTTTATCAACAATTCCATTTCTCTTAGCAACGATAGTCACACCTGAATCGAGAGCAACATCACTTTCGATACCTGTACCTACTAAAGGTGCTTCAGGTTTTAAAAGAGGAACCGCTTGTCTCATCATATTTGAGCCCATTAAAGCTCTATTAGCATCATCGTTCTCTAAAAAAGGTATTAAAGATGCTGCAACAGAAACTAATTGTTTAGGGGAGACATCGATGTAGTCTATTGTATCTGGTTTTGCCAACAAAAAATTCAAATTTTGCCTACAAGAAACTAATTCCTCAATAATTTTACCATTTTTGTCAATCTTTGTGTTAGCTTGAGCAATTGTAAACTTTGTTTCCTCCATCGCAGAAAGATACTCTACATTATCCTGTACAACCCCACTTTTAACTCTTTTATACGGGCTTTCAATAAAACCATATTTATTTATCTTGGCATAA
>CACNSS010000029.1 GCA_902623215.1 uncultured Pelagibacteraceae bacterium | reverse complement strand
GAATTTATGATTAGACCAGATAAAGCAAAAAATTTTTCTGATGCAATGAGAATGTGTTTTGTAGTGATTAAGAACCTTCAGAAATTGATTAGAAAAAAAGGATTATCCACATCCGTTGGTGATGAGGGTGGTTTTGCTCCAATGATAAATAGTAACAATCAAGCCTTAGATTTAATAGTTTCTGCTATTAAAAAGTCTGGATTTATTAATGGTGAGGATGTTTCAATTTGTTTAGATGTAGCAGCAAATGAACTTTTTAAAAAAAATAAGTATTCTATTCATTCAAAAAGTTTTATCTCAGTGGAGAAATCGATTAAGGAATATAAAAAGATTATTGAAAAATATAAAATCAAATCAATCGAAGATCCATTTGCTGAGAATGACTGGATGTCATGGAATAAACTTATGAAAACTATTAAAAAAACTCAAATAGTAGGTGATGATCTCTATGTTACAAACTTAGAGAGACTTAAAAAGGGTTTTTTGAATGTTTCCTCTAATGCAATTTTGATTAAGCTAAACCAAATTGGAACAGTTTCTGAAACTTTAGAGGTAATCAAATTTGCTCAAATTATAGGGTTTAATACTATTATTTCTCATAGATCAGGCGATAGTGAAGATACATTTATTGCTGATTTAGCTGTAGGGACCAACTCGAACCAAATAAAAACAGGATCATTAGCTAGATCAGAAAGAGTAGCTAAATATAATCAATTAATTCGAATAGAAGAAGAACTTGGAAATAAAGCAATAATGAATAAGATTCATTAATGCTTAAAAAAATTAAAAAAAATTACTTTTTATTAGTATCAACTTTTTTAATAATATACTTTTTTTTCAATCTTTTATCAGGTCAAAGAGGATTAATATCTTATTTTGATAAAAAACAGCATTTAAAGGAACTTCGAATGGAAGAAACTTTAATAATTAATAAGATTAGGGACTTGGATTTTAAAAATTCATTGTTAAGTGACAATCTAGATCTTGATTATATTGAAACATTGATTAGAGAGAGACTCTTATTTGGTAAAGAAAATGAAAAAATTTATATTATAACTAATGACACAAAAAATTAGACCTAGGCACCCTGAAAAAGTAAAAAATCCCATAAATCCAATCAAAAAAAAACCAGAGTGGATAAGATCAAAATTGGTTAACAGCAAAGAGTTTTTTATTACTAAAACAGTCGTAAACAAAAGTAATCTTGTTACTGTTTGCCAAGAAGCCAATTGTCCAAATATAACAGAGTGCTGGAGTAAAAGGCACGCTACTTTTATGATAATGGGGGACACATGCACAAGAGCATGTGCATTTTGCGACGTTAAAACTGGTAAGCCCGAAAAACTTGATCCTTATGAACACATTAAAATTGCTAACGCGGTTAAAAAACTTAATTTAAGACACGTAGTTATCACATCAGTTGATAGAGATGATCTACCAGATGGTGGTTCAAATCATTTTAAAAAAGTAGTTGATACTATAAGAAAGAAAAATCCAAATACAACAATTGAAGTACTCACTCCAGATTTTCTTAGAAAAGGTGAGTCTTATAAAAAGTTACTTGAGGCTGATTTAGATGTATTCAATCATAATATAGAGACAGTTCCTAGACTTTATTTAAAAGTTAGACCAGGAGCTAGATATTTTGCATCACTCGAACTTCTCAAGAATGCAAAGAAAGGTAATAAAAAAGTTTTTACCAAGTCAGGAATTATGGTTGGGCTAGGTGAAGAACATGACGAAATTGTTCAAGTTATGGATGATTTGAGATCTGCAAATGTTGACTTTATTACCATTGGTCAATATCTACAGCCCTCTGTAAAACATCATCCTCTTGAAAGATATTACCACCCAGATGAATTTAAAGAATTAGAGTTAATTGCAAAATCAAAAGGTTTTCTTTTAGTCTCATCATCACCCTTAACAAGATCTTCATATCATGCTGATGAAGATTTTGCTAAACTCAAATATAATAGAATTAATAGTCATTAATGCCCAAAGCTTCAGTTAAGCGATTAATTGAATGTAAAAAAGAGGACTTAATTAAACTAGTTTTGGATATTGAAAAATATCCAGAATTTGTTCCTTTTTGTTTTGATGCAAAAGTTTATGAAAACAAAAATGAAGGTGATTTAACAAAAATAATAGCAGACTTAACTATTGGTAAAGGACCATTTAAAGACACT
>CACNSS010000028.1 GCA_902623215.1 uncultured Pelagibacteraceae bacterium | reverse complement strand
TACCATCAGGTAATTTTTTCGGCCATTTATCTTTTATATCCTTAAAATTATTTTTTAAAAACTTTTCTAAATTAATTAATTTTTTAGACTTAAATTTAATACTATTTAACAAAGGATTAAGATTTTTAATACCCATTGAGTTTTTTCTATAGAGCTTTAGCTTTTTTGTAGACAAGTGCATCTGTGCAATTGTTTTTCCAATATCAAAACAATTCTTAAAATTAAGTTTTTTTTTGTCTTTTCCATCAAGAAAAGATACAACACAGGCTGTTTTATTCTTAACTTTAATCAAATAATTTCCTCGATAATTTTTAAGAGGTTTAGGGCAATTAAAATTTAGATTACTTAATTGATCCATTAATTTCATAAAAAAAGGTATCTCTTTTTTCAAAACTCTTTTTTCAAAAATTGTAAGAATAAATTTTTTATTTTTTGATCTAAGTAAATAATTTGTATTTTCAATACCTTGTTTTATTCCTTTAAAACTTTGAAAATTTTCAAAATTAAATTTTCTGTTTATAGATGTTAAATTACTCTTATTAATCTTGGTATAGACAGCCATTTAATTTAATTTTTTAGGTACTTTGAAAACAACGTTTTCTTTGATTATTTCGACCTCGTCTATTGATACTGTAAATTTTTTTTTTAAATTCTCTATGAAATTTTCTACAAGAATTTCTGGTGCTGAGGCCCCGGAAGAAATCCCTACAGTATTAGATTTTTCAATTAAATCATAAGGTATTTCACTTTGTGAGTGAATAAGATGAGCATTATTACATCCTGATTTTTTTGCAACCTCAACAAGTCTCACTGAATTTGAGGAATTTCTACTTCCAATTACAAAAAACACATCGCAATTTTTTGCAATATTTTTTACAGCCATCTGTCTATTCGTCGTTGCATAACATATGTCTTCTTTATGTGGCTCTCTAATACCAGGAAATCTATCTTTTAAAATACTAATTATACTTCTTGTATCATCTACTGATAAAGTTGTTTGAGTTACATAAGCTAATTTTTTTTTTTCTTTAAATTCATATTTTTTTGCTTCATCTTCATCTTGAATAAGATTTATCGAACCTTCTGGTAATTGTCCCATTGTTCCAACAACTTCAGGATGGTTCTGATGTCCAATCAAAATTAAGTGATAACCTGATTTGTGAAGATTCTCAGCTTCACGATGGACTTTCGACACTAGTGGACAAGTAGCATCTACATATGTCATTTTGTAACTTTCAGCTTCAGACGGAACTTTTTTTGGAACCCCGTGCGCAGAAAAAATTACAGGCCTAGTTTTATCTTTGATTTCTTCAAGCTCTTCAACAAATATAGCACCTTTCTTTTTTAAATCGTCAACAACAAATTTATTGTGGACAATTTCGTGTCGAACGTAAACTGGGACACCATATTTTTTTATGGCTTTTTCGACAATTTCAATCGCTCTCTCTACACCTGCACAAAATCCTCTTGGTGCAGATAATAAAATTTTGATTTCTTTATTTTTCATTTTTTTCAATTAAATATTCGAGCAATATATGCGGAAAAGTTAAAGACGCCAAACCTATAAATATTAATTTTAAAATTGCACTGTCAAAATTGTAATTATTATTTAAAAAATAAAGACCCATTAAACAAAAAGCACTAGCCAGTATAGTTAACGGGGTAGCTTTTTTAATAAAAACGAAAAGTCCATTCTTCAAACTTTCTTGATCAAGTTCAATCATTAATGAAATACTATGTCTTATAGAATGTAAAAAACAAAAATAGATTGTGAAGGCTACCAATGGAGAGAAATGCATATTTATGATTATTATCGAGAAATAATCAAAAAAAATTGTAAATTTTTTTAACTCAAATTTTTTGAAAAATAAAATTATGCTAGATAATGCACTTAATACAATCCCAATTATCAAAAAATTATTATTTTCAATTATATTTAAACTTTGATAAAATGTTTCATTATCAATTAATAGTAATTTGAATATAGAAACTGTTTCATTAAAATTAAAATACAGTGGTGCCAGTACTACTAAAGATCCTTTAAGAAAAAATAAAAATTGATTTAAATATGAATTATTATCAATTAGAAATTGAGTATCTTCTTTTCCAAAATGAAATGAAGCAACAATTAAAAAAGCAATAAGCACTACTGTTGGCAAAAGTACCCAAAGAATTATAATTGTAAAAACAAGCAGAAAATATGATGTATAGAAAGTGATTATATTATTTATTTTTAAAATTTTAAGAAGCTTCCTTCCCTTTATATGATCTAAAGAACCATGTGATACACCAATTATTAAAATTAATAATAAACAAACCAATGGAGAAATACTTAGATTGTAAGC
>CACNSS010000027.1 GCA_902623215.1 uncultured Pelagibacteraceae bacterium | reverse complement strand
AAAATTATTGAAACTATTGCTTTTAGAATAAAGATGAGTCTGATATAATAGTGTGAATATTATTGCCGTTAAAACTTTTTTTAAACTCATTAGTATATTTTATGTCTAAAAAACCCCTAAATCAAAACACTAAATTTACGCAAGATTTCATTAAAACATTTGAGACAGATTTTACCTTCAATAATGAGCCACAAAATAGATATAAAGATTTAAAAAGTAATTTAATAAATTCAAACGCGGAAAAAAAACAAAAACTATCTGGTCTAAAAAATCTAATAAATACAATTGAGGATTGCAATCTAAAGAAGACTTCAAAAAATCTTTTATTTGGTAGTGGAAATATCAACAGTTCTATAATGTTAATTGGCGATGCACCTGGTGAAGAAGAAGATGAGTCAGGGTTACTTTTTCAGGGTGATGTTGGAAAACTTTTAGAAAAGATGCTCATAGCTATCAATGTATCAATGGATAATATTTATTTAACTTATTCAATAAACTATAAGACAACTGATGGAAGAAAACCAAATACTAGTGATATAAAAAGATATTCTAAATTTTTGAGAGAACATATTTCAATAATTAATCCACAAATTTTGATTCTAATGGGTGGAACTGCTATGGAGGCTGTCACTGGGTTAAAGAGTAAAGTTTCAAGTGAAAGAGGGAAATGGAGAGAAATAATTATAGGAAGCAAAACAGTTCCCTTAATTATTAGTTATAGTCCATCATATTTAATTAGATTTCCAGAAAATAAGAAATATTCTTGGGAAGATTTAAAAATGATAAAGCAAAAGATTCAAGATCTAAATATAAAGTTTTAATGAAAGTAATTGCTGGAGTTGATGAGGTTGGACGTGGAAGTTTAATAGGACCTGTGTATGCAGCAGCTGTGGTTTTAAATCACTCGATAAACAAAAAACTATTAAAAGACTCTAAGAAGTTATCGAAAAAAAGGAGAGAAATTTTAGCTCAGTATATCAAAAAAAATTCTACATGGGCCATAGCAAAAGCATCGATCTGTGAGATTGAAAAAAAAAATATTTTACAGGCTAGTTTGATGGCAATGAAAAGAGCAATCCTTAAATTGAAAAAAAAACCCTCAATGATTTTAATCGATGGAAATAAATTACCAAAAATAGAAAACTACAAACTTAAATCTGTAATCAAGGGAGATCAAAAAATACCATCAATTTCTGCTGCATCAATTATTGCAAAAGTAGCTCGTGATAATTTTATTTCAAAGTTAGGTATTAGATATAAAGGTTACTCATGGGATGAAAATTATGGGTATGGTACCAAAAAACATTTAAGAGCTATCAAAAAGTTTGGGGCCACAGTTCATCACAGAAAGACTTTTTCACCTTTAAATAAATTAAATACCTCAAATTAACAAACACTAGATATAGATATTTTAAAAATTAAATACACAAATTGAGTCTTCATAATTCAATCATAGGTTGACCCAAGAATCTTTTTCGAGTCTAATTTATTTTTATAAATGAACTCGATTTTCAAAAATAAACTAATTAATGGTGATAGCCTGAAGGAATTAAAGAAAATTCCAGATGAGACCTTTGATTTAATTTTTGCAGATCCGCCCTACAACTTACAATTAAGAAAAGAACTTACAAGACCTGATAGAACAAAGGTTAATGCAGTAAATGATAAATGGGATCAATTTAAAAATTTTAAAAAGTATGATGACTTTACTTATTTGTGGTTGACTGAGTGCAAAAGGATTTTGAAAAAGAACGGAGCTATTTGGGTAATTGGTAGTTATCACAATATCTTCCGAGTTGGTACGGTAATACAAAATTTAGGTTTTTGGATTTTAAATGATGTCATTTGGAATAAAAAAAATCCTATGCCAAATTTTAGAGGGACACGTTTTACAAATGCTCATGAAACCTTAATTTGGGCTTCAAAATCTGAAAAATCAAAATATACTTTTAACTATCAATCTTTAAAATGTTTAAATGATGATCTTCAAATGAGGTCTAATTGGGAATTACCTATTTGTAATGGTTCTGAAAGATTAAAAAAGAACGGTAAAAAAGTACATTCTACCCAGAAACCTGAGGCTCTACTTCACAGAATTTTACTAGCAACTTCAAATAAAAATGATTTAATTTTAGATCCTTTTTTAGGGTCAGGAACAACAGCATCTGTTGCTAAAAAATTAGGAAGAAATTATTACGGAATTGAAAAAGAAAAGACTTATTTTAAAGCTGCTGAAAAAAGATTAATGGAAACTAAACCTATAGAAGATAATTATTTAGATACTCTACAGAATGGTAGATCTAAACCAAGAATACCATTTGGCTCTTTGGTTGAATTAGGAATAATT
>CACNSS010000026.1 GCA_902623215.1 uncultured Pelagibacteraceae bacterium | reverse complement strand
CAATGATTTTGACAGCTTGCTCTAAGTCTATTGCATTCAGATCATTCATTTTCTGTTTTGCGATTTCCTCAGCTTGTTTTTTTGTTATGGAGGCCACAATATTTCTGCCAGGTTCCTGTGATCCACTTTTTAATTTTGCTGCTTCTCTAATAAAAAAGGAAGCTGGGGGAGATTTAATTTTAAAATCAAATTTTTTATCTTTATAGACTGTGATTTCAACAGGAACTGGTTTGCCTGCTAATGATTTAGTCTTATCATTGAATGCTTTACAAAATTCCATTATGTTCACACCACGTTGGCCTAAAGCAGGTCCAACTGGTGGCGCTGGATTAGCTTGACCCCCTTTTATTTGTAATTTTATAAAACCACTAATTTCTTTTTTTGCCATTAACTAACTTTCTCTACTTGATTATACTCTAATTCTACAGGTGTTGGTCGTCCAAAAATTGAGACTGAGACTTTTAATCTTGATTTCTCCTCATCAATTTCTTCAACCATGCCATTGAAAGATGCAAAGGGTCCATCAACAACTTGTACTTTTTCACCAACTGAGTACTCTATACCAGATTTTGGTTGTGCTACACCATCTTTAATTTGGCCCAATATCTTCTCAATTTCTTTATCTGAAACTGGTACTGGCATGCCTTTAGTTCCTAAAAAACCACTTACTCTTTTGATGTTTTTTATCATATGATAAATAGTATTATCCATTTCACTTTTTATCAAAACATATCCAGGAAAATATTTTTTCTTTCTTTGAATTCTTTTGCCCCTTTTAACCTCAGTAACATCATGAGTTGGAACTATTATTTCATCAAACTTCTCAGAAATTTTCGCTTTATCTGCCTCTTCCTTAATTAAGCCTGCTACCTTATTTTCAAAACTTGAATGAGATTGAACTATATACCAGTTTTTCATTAAATACTTACCTTTAATAATAAATCTAAGAAGAACTTTAGAACCTGATCCAACAAAAGAAAAAATATTGACATAGCTATAGCCATAAGAGAAACCATTAAAGCACCTTGTAGAGTTTCTTTTCCAGTTGGCCATGTAACTTTAAAAGCTTCTTGTTTTACTTCTTGTACAAACTTTATTGGATTTTTCATATTTTTATAATATCACAAGCTTTGGCAGGAGCGGAGGGACTCGAACCCTCAGCCTCCGGTTTTGGAGACCGGCGCTCTACCAATTGAGCTACACTCCTATATAGAGCTTACTCTATAATTTTTGTTACTACTCCAGCTCCTACAGTTCTCCCTCCTTCTCGAATAGCAAAGTTAAGTTTCTCTGACATTGCGATTGGAGTTATTAATTTTACCGTAAACTTAGCATCGTCACCTGGCATAACCATTTCAGTACCTGCAGGCAACTCAACTTCTCCAGTTACATCAGTTGTTCTGAAATAAAACTGTGGTCTATATTTTGTGAAGAATGGTGTATGTCTACCTCCCTCTTCTTTTTTAAGAACATAAGCCTGAGCTTCAAATTTAGTATGTGGTGTAACAGATCCTGGCTTACAAAGTACTTGACCTCTTTCAATATCTGTTCTTTCAACACCTCTTAAAAGAACACCAACATTGTCACCTGCCTCACCAGAGTCTAAAAGTTTTCTAAACATCTCAACACCAGTACAAACTGATTTTTTAGTCTCTCTAATTCCAACAATTTCAATTTCGTCTCCTGTTTTAAGCACTCCTGACTCAACTCTTCCAGTGGCAACTGTACCTCTTCCTGAAATTGAAAAAACATCCTCAACAGGCATCAAGAAATCTTTGTCTTTTGGTCTGTCAGGTTGAGGAATAAACTCATCAACATTTTTCATTAGTTCCATGATTGATTTTTTTCCAATTTCTTCATCTCTTCCCTCAACTGCAGCAAGAGCAGAACCTTTAGTAATTGGAGTTTTGTCTCCTGGAAATTTGTATGAAGTTAATAATTCTCTAATTTCCTCTTCAACAAGATCAATCATTTCTTTGTCGTCCACTTGATCAACCTTATTTAAATAAACTACTATTGCCGGAACTCCAACTTGTCTTGCTAAAAGAATATGTTCTCTAGTTTGCGGCATAGGTCCATCCGCAGCATTAACAACTAAAATTGCTCCATCCATTTGTGCTGCTCCAGTAATCATGTTCTTTACATAATCGGCATGACCTGGACAGTCTACGTGTGCATAGTGCCTTTTTTCTGTTTCATACTCAACGTGTGCAGTTGAAATTGTTATACCTCTCTCTTTTTCCTCTGGAGCTTTATCAATTTGATCATACGCAACTGCTTGGGCGCCACCAGTTTCAGATAAAACTTTTGTGATTGCAGCAGTTAGAGTTGTTTTACCATGATCAACATGTCCGATTGTACCGATATTACAATGCGGTTTATTTCTTACAAATTT
>CACNSS010000025.1 GCA_902623215.1 uncultured Pelagibacteraceae bacterium | reverse complement strand
TTGATAATTCAAATTACTTAAATTTTCTTTTTTTTTATTTAATTTTGATCTATTTCGCATTATTTCTTCAATCATCTGCTCTATTTTTTCCTCAAAGTGATTTTGTTCTAAAATCCAACAGCAATCATTTTTTACATAAAAATTTGCATTTTCAAATTGATGGTTGTCTTTAGAACTCGGTAATGGAACTGCAATAAAAGGCACGTTAAGAATTGATAGTTCAGCTAAAGTTGTTGCTCCTGCTCTAGTTATACAAATATCAGTTTCAGAAATTTTTTTAATAAAATTTTTGTCAAAATTAAAAATTTCATTCTCAATATTATTTTCAGAATAAAACTTTTTTAGTGAAGAAATATTAGTTAATTGAGTTTGCTGAATAACTTTAATAGAAAATTTTTTAGAAATATTAAGAATCGATTTCTTTAAATTTTGATCAAAGATACTTGCTCCTTGACTCCCTCCAACAATCAATATGCAAAGTTTTTCATTATTGGATTTTAGTATCTTTTTTTTATAGAATTCATCTCTTACAAGAGGATATATAACTACCATTTTATTTTTAAATTTTTCAGGAAAATTTTTTATTTGGTCTGTGTAGCAAAAAATTTTTTCACATGAGCTTAAAAAAAATTTATTAGCCCTCCCTAGAACGAAGTTAGGTTCAAGTAGATAAATTTTTAAATTCAGACATTTTCCCGCTAAAATTAGAGGTAATGACATATAGCCACCGGTTGAAATTAATTCATGTATTTTTTCTTTCTTCAAAAAAAAGAGGGATTTTACACATAAAAATAAAATCTTAAAAAAATTAAAAGGTAGTAAAAATAAACTTAACTTTGGAGTATTTATTAACAAGATTTTATGAATTTCTTTATCAAGATACTTATATCCTCTTTTATCTGTTGAAATGATTATATCTTTTTTTTTTAATAGATGATGGTGTAGAATTGTTGCCGGTATTACGTGACCTCCTGAACCTCCTGTTGAAATTAAAATTTTTTTTTTCATTTTAATCTATTTTTCTTTTGGTCAAATTAAGAATTATTCCTGAAATAATTGATATGCCCACAATAGATGAACCCCCATAACTTATGAAGGGAAGAGTCATCCCAGTTGTTGGAAATAATCGTATGTTCACTCCAACATGTATTATTACTTGCATTAAAATTAAAGTTACGCAACCTACTAAGACTAATTTTGACCTATCATCATTTTCAAAGTTTACTTTTTTAAAAACTGCATGAATAAAAATTAAAAACAAAAATAAAATTAAAATTATGGCAATAATTCCGAATTCTTCAGATATTACTGAAATAATATAGTCTGTATGTGCCTCAGGCACTCTATTCTTTAAAGTTCCCTCACCAATTCCTTTCCCAAAAAATCCACCACTAACAATTGATTCTATTGCTTTGTCAGATTGAAAATTATGTGTTCCAGTATCAGGATTAAAAAAAGAGAAAATTCTACTTTTAATATAGCTAAATTTTGAAACAAATAATATCAGGTAAGAAAATAATAAAATTAAAATGATAAATAAACTGATTAAAAAAACAAAACTTATTCCAGAAATAAAAATCAATACTAACCATGAAAAAAGTATCAATAAAGTTTGACCAATATCAGGTTGTAAAACTAATAAAAATACGATGCTTAAAGTTACTAAAAATGAAACCAAATATTTTATATAAACGTTAGCATATCTTTGGCTACTTAAAATAATACTTAACAATACAATCAAAAAAGGTTTAACTAATTCTATTGGCTGAAATCTTGGTAGCAAATATAGATCAATCCATCTTTTAGAACCTTTGACCTCAACACCAATTAAAGGAACTAGTAGTAAAAGTAATATTGATGCAGAAAAAAAAATGATGGAGGTTTTAAAAAGATTCTCTCGGTCCATGGATGAAAAAATAAAAATAGAAAATGCTCCAATACATAAAAAAATTAGATGCTTAAAAAAAAAGAGGTAATCATTGGTATTTAGTTTATCAGATGCAATCAACGAAGTAGATACGAGTGAAAAAAATAAACCTACTAAAAACAATAAAATTACTAATGCTAATATAAATTTATCTATGTTTTTCCACCATCTATAATACAGTTTTTGAAAAGACACTATCTTATCCATTTAAGTACTTTTTAATAAGTTTATTAAAATAATGTCCTCTGTCCTCAAAATCTTTGAAAGTGTCAAATGAAGCAGCGGAAGGGCTAAAAATTATATTTTTTTCTAAAAAATTTTCTTCATTAATTATTGTAAATATTTTTTTTAAAGCATTACTTAAACTATCAAAATTACTGTACTTAATTTTGCCTTTGAGTTGATTATTAAAAAATTTTTTATTTTTTCCATATATAAATGCTTTAATATTAGAGTAATATTTTTTATCTAAATTAAATTTATCACCTTGTTTAGGTATTCCACCTAGTAACCAATAAACATTTAATTTTTTTTTCAAAACA
>CACNSS010000024.1 GCA_902623215.1 uncultured Pelagibacteraceae bacterium | reverse complement strand
AAATTTTTCACCTTGAAGGATAGGATTGAATATTCTGAAATAAGGAGCTGCATCAGCGCCACAACCAGCAACCCATTGCCATTGAGCTACATTATTAGCTTTATTAAAATCTAATAAACAATTTCTAAAATGTTTTTCACCCTCAGTCCAATTTATTCTTAGATGTTTTACTAGAAAGGAACCCACAACCATTCTTATCCGGTTATGCATCCAACCAGTTTCATAAAGCTCTCTCATCCCAGCATCAACAATCGGATAACCCGTCATACCTGATTTCCATGCTTTTAAAAATTTTTCATTTTTGACCCAAGGAAACTTATCAAATTCTTTTCTATAATTTCCTTTTAAAAATTCTGGGAAATAATTGATTAAACTATGTGAAAATTCACGCCAACCTAGTTCATTAATATATTTTCTGTAACCAATTCCTTTTGATTTAATGTCACTACACTTTTTCCAAATAGTATTTACATGAATTTGCCCATGTTTGATATAAGGAGATAATTTCGATGTACCTTCAATAGAAGGATAATCTCTTGCAGTTCCATAATCTTTAATTTTACCATCAATTAGATTTTTTAAAATTTTTTTAGACTCTTCCTCAGATACCTTCCAATATTTTTCAAACTTTTTATACCAGTTTTTTCTTGGAAGAATATCTTTTGGTTCTATACAATTTTTAAAGAATGTTAGTGACTTTGTTTTTTTTTTTACACTATAATTTTTACTTGGGGGCAATCCTAAAAATTTTTGCTCGGCATTTTTCCAAAACGGGGTGAATACTTTAAAAGGTGTTCCATCATTTTTAGTTACTTCTTGAAACTCATTTAGAATATTTCCTTTAAAGTATTTATAATTAATCTGATTTTGAACGAAAATATCTCTAATTTTTTTTCCTTTTGCAATTACGTCTGGTTCATAAATTTTATTCCAATATATTGAAATATTGTCTTTTTTTTTAATCTTTGAAAATATATCTAGCTCATCACCGGCTAATATTTGAAGATTAATCTTAAACTTAGATAATTCAGACTTAAAGATTTCTAATGATTTTGAAAGCCACCATTTTTGTGCTTCTCTTTTGGCATCAAAGTCACTTTTGTTGTAAATATATAGGGCGAGCACACTTTCATGATTTTGAGTTGCATAAGAAAGAGCAGGGTTGTTTTCAATTCTAAAATCTTCTCTTATCCAAGTGATCGCGTTTTTTGTCATAAAAGTTTTATTTTCTACCTTTAGATAGCAGTTGTTTGTAGAGTTTAACATCTGCATTACCTTCGCATCCAATAACTAAGACATTTGAATTTTCATTAAGACTTATCAATCTTTTAGCTTTTTGGTTGTTACAAATTCCAATTAAAGCGATAATTCCTGGAGTAGCGCACTCACCACCTACAATTGAAGTTTTGCTGAACTTTTTATCTTTTAAGCCAGCTACTGTTTTAGCAACATTTTTATCTGAAATTGAGACGCAACAATTACTGGCTTTTTTTAATATTTGCCAGGGAACAAGAGACATTTCATTACAAGACATACCACCCATAATGCTCTCTTTTCTTATTTTTATTTTTTTTAACTTATTATTTTTAATACTTTGAAGAACACAATCGGCTCTATCTGGTTCAACGATAATGATTTTTGGAATTTTTTTAAAATATTTTGCTACTCCAGCAACCAAACCTGCTGCTAAACCACCAACACCCGCTTGAAGAAATATATGAGTAATATACTGATTAGTTTGTTTAGAAATTTCTTTAATCAAAATAGAGTATCCTGCCATTGTTAATTGAGGAATATACTTGTAATTTTTTGTAGATACATCTTGAACAATTTTCCAGTTATTTTTTTTTGAGAGTAATTGGCATTCTTTTAAGGATGCTTCATAATTTCCCCTTACTCTTATTACTTCAGCACCAAATTTTTTAATTTCTTTTACTCTTGTTTCACTCACGTATTGACTAACAAAAATTTTACACTGCAATTTTAGTCTTTTTGCCCCCCAAGCTACTGATCTCCCATGATTGCCAGCTGTTGCTGATGAAACAATTATTTTGTTAGTTTTTTTTGAAATTTTTTCTACTGCATAGGCACCACCAAGTGCTTTAAAGGATTTCAAGTGAAATCGTTTCGATTCATCTTTGTAAAATATATTCTTAAGCTGAAGTTTTTTATTTAATTTGTTTAATTTCAATAGAGGAGTTGGATTATATCCTTTCCATTTAGATATATTTTTATAAGAATTGACTAATAAATTTGACGGCAAATATTTTAAGACATCGTCTCTACTAAATTGAAAGTTTTTATTTATTAAGAATTTGGAGTATTTCCATTTAAGATTTTGCATTATAAATTTTTTTTATATTCAAACTATAAATAAACCTATATTAATATTTATACAAAGAAAAACTGTATGAAAAAAATATTAATTATTGGTGGTGGTGCAATGGGTTCTGCTTTTTCAATCCCATGTTTAGAAAATAATAATAGAGTTATAATAACAGAACCATATAATAAAGTTTTCATTAAGAACTTATCTTCAAAAAAAAAATTTCATTCCTCCTTAAAAACATATTTGTCAAAAAAGTTAAAATTTAAGTATTATTCAAAAGATATATATAGAGAAAAGTTTGACTTGATTGTAATTGCATTGAGTCTTGCTGGAATTGATTTTATTGGAAAAGAGTTGAAAGACTTAAAAATAAAAACACCATTACTAGTTCTTACTAAAGGACTAAAATATGATAAAAAAAGAAAAAAACTCTTGACTATTTCAGGGTTACTCAAAAATAATTATAATGTTGCAAATGTATCAGTTTTAAAAGGACCTTGTCTGGCTAAAGAATTAGCAAGAAAAAATAAGACAAGTGTAATAATAGCAAATAAGAATATCAAAATAGCTAAATGGATTGGAAAACAGATATCAACAAAATATTATCTGACTGAATTTTCAAGAGATGTCATTGGAGTAGAAATTTGCTCAGCAATTAAGAATA
>CACNSS010000023.1 GCA_902623215.1 uncultured Pelagibacteraceae bacterium | reverse complement strand
CTTGTTTATTTAATTCGTATTAATAAGATTTATGAAGACATTAAAATCGAAAATAATTAAAGTTAAAAAGGGAAAAAACCTCAGAATTATAAATCCAGTCAATATATATGGATGTAAATTTGGAAACGATTGTTTTGTAGGGCCCTTCACTGAAATTCAAAAGAATGTTAAAATTGGTAATCACACAAAAATTCAATCACATTCTTTCATATGTGAATTAGTTGAGATTGGTAACAACTGTTTTATTGGACATGGAGTAATGTTTATTAATGATAAATTTAAATTTGGAAAACCCGCATCAGGCAATAAAAAAATTTGGCTAAAAACTAAAATTAATTCCAATGTTTTTATAGGAAGTAATTCAACAATCTTACCAGTGAGTATTTGCTCGAATGTTGTAGTAGGTGCTGGTTCAGTTGTTACAAAAAATATTACAAAACCTGGAAAATATGCCGGTAATCCAGCAAAAAAAATAAAATAGATTAATTTTTTTCTTTGAGAACCTTTTTAAATATCTTTAAATAATTATTTTTTGAATTTTTATAGCTAAAATTTTTTAAAGCAAATTTTCTAGCGAGATTTGATTTTTTTCTGATTAGATTATTATTCACTTTTCTTAGAAGTCTTATAATTTTGTGAATTTCTGATACCTTAAAGGTGTATCCAATTTTCTTTAATAATTCTTCTGCCCCTCCATTTTTAAAGCTTATCACTAGATTGCCTGAAGACAAGGCCTCTAAAATTGTTAATGGAAGATTATCAATTATAGAATTACATATATATATATCTGATAACGAATAAAACTCTGAGATTTTTTTATTTTCTAAGAATTCTATGTGTTTGTAATTTTTAAAATTTTTAAGTTTTGGATTATTTTTACCGATAGTTATGAAATAAAATTTATCGTCTTTTGATAAAATTTTTAATATTTGTTTAAAGTATTTAAAACCTTTTCTTTCATCTTTTATATCCTGCGCTGAAAATAATATGATTTTTTTATTTATAGGAATTCTATGTTTAATTCTTAGGTTTTTTTTATTTCTTGGTTTAAATAAATTTGTATCTATAGGATAAAACTTTGAAATAAAAACTTTTTTTTTTAATTTTGGATAAAACTTTATAAATTTATTATACATCCAATTATTATGAGTAATAAAATATACATTATCTTTATACAAAAAATTTTTTTTTTGTTCTAAGCAATATTTTGATAAAAAGTTTTCTTTTTTTTTTTTTATAAAGTAATGTTCTGTAGAACTTAAAAACCACATATCATGTAGCGAAACAACTATCCTTTGTTTAATTGATATTAATTCTTTAAGAGAGATCATCGATCTATTAATCCAATGAATATTTATTAAATCTGGTGATAATTTTGATATTCTTTGTTGAGTATAAGTGTTGAAAATATTTAATGATTGATGAAATCTTTTCTTACTGAAAAAAAAAATCAAAATTTTTTCTAAAATTCTTAAATTAAAAATATAAATCTTTTTAAATATAGAGTAAATTTCTGTAGATCTTTTAAATTTTTTATAAACGGTAAAGAAAAATATATTTTTTTTTTTAATTGCCTTAAATATAGAATAAGCAGCAGTAGATGCTCCTCCTTTATAATCGCTAAATGACAAAAAAATTATTTTCACTTTTTAAAGTAATCAATATTTTTTTTATACCATCTACAAATTTTAGGTAGATCATCAATTAAATTATGTTTTGTTTTCCAATTTAAATTTTTTAATTTATTACAATTTATTTTATAAATTTTGTCATTAAAAGGTCTATCTTCAACGAACTTTATATTTTTCTTTAGATTTTTACTAAATTGCTTTGCTATGATTTTTATCACCTCTATAACTTTAAATTTTTTTTCTGATGCAATATTATAAACTTGACCGGACTTACCTTTAAATATTATTTGAGTTATGCCCGAACAAAAATCAGCTACTGAAAGATAAAATCTATAGTTATTTCCTTTGCCGTGAATAGTCATCTTTTTATTTTTTATAAAACTGTAGATTGACTTAGAAATCAACTTTTCTGGATATTGTCTAGTGCCATAAATATTATTTGCCCTAACAGTGATAATGTTCATTTTATATGATTTTTTATATGCATTAACCATCATGTCCGCGCCAGCTTTTGATGCGGAATATGGATTTGATGGGTTGAGCGCTTGATTTTCTTTGTACGGCTTGTCTAAATTTTCACCATAAACTTCGTCCGTACTCACATGTATAATTTTCTTAACTTTTCTTTTTCTACAAGCTTCCAAAAAAAAATGAGTGCCTAAGGTGTTTGTTTCTGTGAAAATTAGTGAATTACCAAAAGAGTTATCCACGTGGCTCTCGGCAGCAACATTTATAGCTAAATCAACATTACTAAGATTTTTTTGAAGTGATTTAAAATTTAAAATATCATCACGAACAAAAATCACGTTTTTTTTTTTTAATAAATTTTTTAAGTAATTCTTATTAGCAGCATAAGTAATTTTATCATAAAGTACAAATTGGGTATTTTTAAAACTTTCATATAATTTTTCAGAAAGATGTGAGCCAATAAAACCTGCTGCCCCAGTTATAAAAATTTTTTTAATCATAATACTTGATTTTCTTTTTTAAATAAGAAAAGTGTTTATATAAGTCAGTTTTATTTACCTTCACACCAGTAAATTTTTTTAATTTTCTGATATTAAAACAATAATTTTTGTCTTTAAACTTTTTTTTGTCTTTGATTATAATTTTAACTCTTTTACTATTAACGATAAAATTTACAAATTTTTTTACAGAAAAGGGTATCCCCGACCCAACATTAAAAATACCTTCAGCGTTAAATAAAAATAATTTTTCAAAATATAAACACAATATCTTAATTGGTAAAAAATCTTTAATCAAATAATAATTGTTATCAAATATAATTTTCTTTTTTTTTATTCCGCTTAAAATCATGCTTACCAAAGATGGTTTTTTTTTTTTTCCAATTTCATACCCAAAAACATTTGATAATCTCAAAATTACCAATCTTTTTTTCAATTTATCTTTACAAAATTTTTCTGATTTTAAACAATTTTTTCCATATATACTTATTGGTGCTAATTTAGACTTTTCTGATAAATTTAATCTTTGAGAATAAACAATTCTCGAACTTAGCAAAAAAAAGATTGTTTTACTATCCTTGATAATATTTGCTATTTTAAGATTTCTGTCTTTATTTTTTGAATATTTTTTTTCATAAAAACTTTTTGAATTACTTAAATTAACAACAAAATCAGCATTCGAAATATTAGACTTCGAAATCTCATTATATTTAATCATTTTTAT
>CACNSS010000022.1 GCA_902623215.1 uncultured Pelagibacteraceae bacterium | reverse complement strand
TAGTATTTCCGCTACTAAACATGCCGCCCATTCCCCAGAAAACAAATGGAATGATCATTATAAAAACTAATACACCCGCAAACTTTGATTTTGAAAAATTTCTAAAACTACCAATCATTACTTTATAAATTTATTGAACTATAAAAAGCAAACCTATAGATTAAATTTTACCATATGACAAATAAATATATGTATTTTGTGGCAAATTGGAAAATGTATGGAAACAAGAATTCATTAAATACATTGGATAAAGTAATTAAATTTTCAAAATCTAAGGAAATTAAGAAAGGACGAATAATATATTGTCCACCATATACTCTATTAAGTTCCTTTTATAAAAAATTCCAAAATTGTTTAATAGATATTGGTGCTCAAAATTGTCATGAAGGTTCAGAGTATGGTGCTCACACAGGTTTTGTAAATTCTAAAATGATAAAGAATATAGGTGCCAACTATGTAATTATTGGCCATTCGGAAAATAGAAATAAAGGAGAAACAGACAAACTAATCAATCAAAAAATTAAAAGTGCAATCGATGCAAAACTTAAAGTAATACTATGCATCGGTGAAAGTTTAAAAGAAAAGAGAAGTGGTAAAACTAAATCAGTTTTGTCTAAACAAATCAAATACGGACTAGACAAGATAAAGATAAAAACAAATCTTTTTATAGCTTATGAACCTGTTTGGTCAATTGGCACAGGTAAAATTCCTAAGCCATCAGAACTCAATCAAGCTATAGAATTTATAAAAAGTAAGTTTAAAAAGAAGACACCGCAAATTTTATATGGTGGTTCAGTAAATACAGGCAATATAAATAATTTAAAAAATATAAAAGGCTTAAATGGTTTTTTAATAGGCGGTGCATCACAAAATGCTAAAAATTTTATTGATATCGTGAAAAAAACATATAATTAAGCCGCATGGAAAACATACTATTGATTTTAAATATTATTTTTGCATTTATTTTGGTTATTTTAGTTTTAATGCAAAAATCTGAGGGAGGAGCATTAGGTATCGGTGTTTCTCAGGAGTCTTACATGTTTTCAAGAACAGCAGGAAATTTCATGACTAAAGCTACAGCTGTAGTTGCAACTTTATTCATAATTTGTAGTCTAGCTTTAACGATTGTTTCTAGAGGCGAACTTGCACCAACAAGCTCAGTTTTAGACACAGTTAAGGAAAAAACTGAAGATACACCATCCATTCCTGAAAATAATAATTAAGACTTTTCATTTTCTTTTTTATTCGCTATAAGATAATTCCATGGCGCGATTTATTTTTGTCACTGGCGGCGTGGTATCATCTTTAGGTAAAGGATTATCATCGGCATCACTAGCATACCTTCTTCAATCAAGAGGATACAAAGTTAGACTAAGAAAATTAGATCCCTACTTAAATGTTGATCCTGGAACAATGAGCCCATTTCAACACGGTGAAGTTTTCGTAACAGATGATGGTGCTGAAACTGATTTAGATTTAGGACACTACGAAAGATTTTCTCAAGTATCAGCAAAAAAATCTGACAATATTACAACTGGTAAAATTTATAATGATGTTCTTAAAAAGGAGCGTAAAGGAAGGTATCTTGGCAAGACAGTTCAAGTAATACCCCATATCACAGACCGTATTAAAGAATTTATAAAAAATGATTCTTCTAAGGAAGATTTTATTATTTGTGAAATTGGTGGAATAGTAGGTGATATTGAGAGTTTGCCCTTTGTTGAAGCTATAAGACAATTTGCTAATGATATTGGAAAAAAGAATGCATTATTTATCCATTTAACATTAGTGCCATATTTGAAGTCTTCAGATGAAATAAAAACAAAACCAACACAACATTCGGTTAAAGAATTAAGAAGTATTGGAATTCAACCAGATATTATTATCTGTAGATCAGATAGATCTATACCTTTAGAACATAGAAAAAAAATATCATTATTTTGTAATGTTCATATTAATAATGTAATTGAAACAGTTGATGTCAGAACAATTTATGAAGCACCAATTAGTTTTTTTAAAGAAAAATTAGACAACAGAGTATTGAATTACTTCAAATTAAGACCAAAAAAATCCGTCAGTTTAAGCCCTTGGAAAAAGATCACCAAGATTATTTTGAATACAAAAAAGCAAGTAAATATTGCTATAATTGGAAAATATGTTGATTTAAAAGATGCATATAAATCACTTGATGAAGCCTTAACTCATGGCGGTTTTGATAATAAAGTGAGAGTGAACTTAGTAAGAATTGACTCTGAGCAACTTAAAATTAATGAGATAAAATTAAAGTTAAAAAATATATCAGGCATTTTAATTCCCGGAGGTTTTGGCAAAAGAGGTACAAAAGGTAAAATTGAAGCTATTAAGTTTGCAAGAAAAAACAAGATACCTTTTTTAGGCATTTGTTATGGAATGCAAATGGCAATAATAGAATTTGCGAGAAATAAACTTAATTTAAAAAGAGCCACATCAAGTGAATTTGATAAAAATGGATTACCTGTAATAGGATTGATTAATGAGTGGAATAAAGATGGAAAAATAATAAAAGGTACAGATAAAAATCTAGGTGGCACAATGAGACTTGGATCCTACGATGCAAAATTAAAAGACCGCTCATTAATAAAAAGCATATATGGTAGAAGCTTAATTAAAGAGAGACATCGACATAGATACGAAGTTAATATAAATTTTAAAGAAAAATTTGAGAAAAAAGGTTTGATTTTTTCAGGATTATCTCCAGATGGCAAATTACCTGAAATTATTGAGCTTAATAATCATCCATGGTTTATTGGAGTTCAATTTCATCCTGAATTTAAATCTAGACCTTTATCACCTCATCCATTATTCTCCTCTTTTATCAAGGCAGCCAAAAATCATAAATGAGTAATATTAAAGTTAATTGTGGAAAAATAGAAATTTCAAATAAAAATAAAATTTGCCTCATATCTGGTCCTTGTCAACTTGAGTCGGAACAGCACGCATTGGATATGGCAGGAAAAATCAGTGAAATTACTAGTAAATTTAACCTTGGTTTTGTTTATAAAACTTCATTTGATAAGGCTAATAGAACGAGTTTAAAAGGAAAGAGAGGTATTGGTTTGGATGCCTCATTACCGATTTTTGATAAAATTAAAAAAGATTTAAACGTACCGATATTAACAGATGTACATAATATTGATCAATGTTCAGTCGTTGCAAAACATGTCGACATCTTACAAATTCCTGCCTTTCTATGTAGACAAACAGATTTGTTAGTCGCTGCTGCAAAAACAAATAAAATAATTAATGTTAAAAAAGGACAATTCTTAGCACCGTGGGATATGGTCAATGTAACAAAAAAAATTTCAGATTCAGGTAATAATAATATTTTAGTAACTGAAAGAGGAGCAAGTTTTGGTTATAATACTTTGGTTTCAGATATGAGATCAATACCAATAATGGCTAAGAACGGCTATCCAGTGATTTTTGATGCTACGCACTCAGTTCAACAACCTGGAGGTCTTGGTGAAAAAAGTGGAGGTCAAAGAGAATTTGTAGAACATTTATCAAGAGCTGCTGTAGCAGTAGGTGTAGCTGGTTTATTTATTGAAACACATCAAGATCCAGATAAAGCTCCTTCAGATGGCCCAAATATGCTACCATTAAATAAATTAGAAAACTTATTAAATCAATTAACAGAGATAGATAATTTAATAAAAAATTAGTGAGCAAAATTATTAAAGTAAAAGGTCGTCAAGTTTTTGATAGTAGAGGAAACCCAACTGTAGAAGCAGAAGTTTTTACTAAAAATAATAGTGCCAAAGCTA
>CACNSS010000021.1 GCA_902623215.1 uncultured Pelagibacteraceae bacterium | reverse complement strand
AAGATCCCACTGGAAGTTTTGTGATTATCTTGTTTTTACTCTCTTCTAAGTTATCAGATAACTTTTGCAAAAAAATACCTTGTTTCATATTTTTTGGTTCTGGAAACTGATCTATATAAGAAATTTGAGCTCTACCGTTTTGATCTGTTGAAAATATAGGATGTTCAACTTTATAGTCTATATTTTTACTTTTTGGTGATCCCCAAAGAAAATTTTCCTGTCCTGTTGGATCATTAAACAATTCATCACAATGTTCCCAATCATCGAGATGCAACATAGCAGTTTCACCACCTTCTGCATTTCTTTCCTCTAATTTTGACATTAATAACCAATCAGTTTTCTCTTTTACGTAAGTGCCATCTGTGTGAAGATCCATGTTTGTATACGCTTTCCTTAAATAAGAGTCGCTTTTATCGACATGCTTAACATGAAATCTTGCATAGTATTTACCAGCCATAGCATCGTAATTAGGTATACCTACTAAATGAGAGACGGCAGTTGATAATTTAACTAAAAAATTATCATCAATTTTTGAATTTAAATTTTGAGGTTTAATAATAAAACATCCTGTATTTCGATCTTTTAAAATTTCATTTAAAAATTTTGATAATTTATTATCACTCAAATCGTCTAAACTTTTTGCAATAGTGAATCTTGTAAAAGGTTTGTATTCTAGAGCAGTAATATCGAACTTATTAAATGGAAAAATAAGTTTACTCAAAACTTCATCGCTGATGTCAATATTGACAATTCTAGATGACAGTTCGTGTTTTTCTATTTGAAATCCATCAATTTTTTCGCTCATACAAAACTTGTAATAAGAGATAGTATGATAGCAGAGAAAATTGTAGGGTAAACTAAATTTTTTTTAGTTAAAAAGAAAATAATTATACATAAAGCAACTACAAAAATTCTAACTGATAAATCCACTTCCGCTAAAGATCCTAATGGAAAAATAACTATTCGAGCAATTAATGCAGCAAGAGTTGAATAAGCAAGACAATTAAACCATCTGAACATTTTTGAGGTTTCTTTAATTTTTTCTGAACTAACAACTCCTAAAAATCTTGATAAATATGTAGCTAGAGATGTGACAAATATAACAATTAAAATATTACTTGCCATTTTTTTCTCCAATTAAAAACGCTATAGTTCCAGCAGTGAAGCCACCAAACAAGATACACCACTCAGCTGATAAAAAATAAAAAATAGGACCAAGTGTTGCACCTAAAATAACCGATAAACTTATTTGAAAAGTTTTCATAGCTCCAACCATCATGCATATAAAATATATTGGATTTATAATTGCTAGACCAATAAGTATGTCTTTGTTAAAAAAATCAGAAGCTACATATCCAATAATTGTTGAGAATATCGCAACTGACCAGGTTGCTACTCCAATTCCAATCCAAAAATCAATTCTATTTTCTTTTTCTATGTTTTCATAATTATCCTTCATAATCAGCCACGAAGAAACTGCTATAAAATGACAAGACAAATAATATTTCCATCTTGGCTGGTCTTGATGCATCAACAACGGCATTAGCGCGACAGTCATTGGATATAACCTTGCATTTACTAACCAAACGGCCAAAAAAATATTTATCAATGATGCTCCAATTAACATTGACTCAGCCATCACTAGTGAGCCAGGTAAAGCGTATGTGAGGAAAGTTGAAAAAATACTTTGTTGGATTGTGAAACCTAAATTTTTTAATAGTGCGCCTATAGCTATAAAACTTGCACCCAAAGCTATGGCAGGACTACCAACACCTTTTATAGCACTGAAGCCTTTTAAAAAATATTTTGTACTAATCATCAACCACCCAAAAACAGGCGACCAACATCTGGATTATTTAAAAGATCATCCCCTTTACCTGCAATTGCAGTCTGGCCAGATACTAGCACGTAACCAATATCTGCGAACTCGAGTCCTTTTTTAGCATTTTGTTCAACTAAAATAATTGTCTTTTTTTCATTCTCTTGGAGATCTCTTAAAATTTCAAATACCATATCGATATACCTTGGCTCTAAACCAATTGATGGCTCATCGACTAATAATACTGATGGCTTCATTACCAATGCTCTAGAAATTTCTAATAATCTTCTTTCCCCACCCGATAATACTTTTGCAGGTTGGTTTCTTCTATTCCTTAATCTTTCATACTTTTCAAAAATTCGCTCAGCTTCCGCGTACGATTCTTCCGTTTTTTCTTTAATGAAACCACCCATTAATAAATTTTCCTCTACAGTCATATCTGGAAAAACAGAATTATCTTGCAATATATATGCTATTCCTACAGTTTTTAATTTTTCAGCTGGGGTTAGATTTGTAATTTCTTTTCCATCAATTTCTATTTGCCCAGAAAAAATATTTGTAAAACCATAAATTGAATGAAGAATTGTTGATTTGCCAGCCCCATTTGGACCAATCAAACATAGTGACTGGGCTTTACTTACGAAAAGATCAAAATTATGTAAAATTTCCATTTTTCCATAACCTGCGTTCATATTTTTAATTGTAAGATGCAAATTTGATGGTGACAGTTTTTTTAGATCTTCAGCTACTGGCGCCTTACCTAAAACTTCATATTGATTAGACATTATTGCGCTCCTAAATAAGCATCAATTACACGCTTATCATTTTTAATTTCCTCAGGTGAACCATTAGCCAACATTTTACCGTGTGCTAAACAGAAAATATTTTCAGCCAGTTGCATTATTACTCTCATATTGTGCTCGATAACTAAAAGAGTAATCCCAAAATCTTGATTTACTTTAATTAACCTATTTATAATTCCATTAATCAACGTAGGATTAATTCCAGCAGTTGGTTCATCTAATAATAACATTTCTGGCTCATTCATTAATGCCATGGCTAGTTCTAATAATTTTTGCTGTCCAAAGGATAAATCGCCTGCTCTCAAATTTCTTTTTTGATATAAACCTACAAAATTTAGCAAATTTTCTGCCTTTTCTGTGAGTTCTTTTGGGATTGTTGAAAAGATCTTCATTAAACTCTCATCACTACCTTTGTGACTGATGAGCATATTTTCTACACAATTAAGCTTTCCATAAATTCGAGTTTGTTGAAAAGTTCTTAACAACCCAAGTTTTGCGATAACTGGCACTGGTAGTTCTGAAACCTCTTTATCATTAAACTTGATTGAACCATTATCAATTGGGTATGTCCCAACTATTGAATTAAATAATGTTGTTTTACCAGATCCATTAGGGCCAATTAGTCCAACTATTCTACCTTTTTCAACATTCATTGATATATCAACATTCGCTTTAACACCACCAAATGATTTACTTACGTTGCTTACTTCTAAAATACTCATTTAAGCTCCACCTGTGCCTTACGATCTTTTTCATCCACAACTTCACCAAATCGCTCAGGATATTTTTCTCTTAACCATCCCATTATCCCCTCCGGAAAATAGATAACTATTACAACAATTAAAACTCCTAATGCAACATACTGCCAACCTAAGAAGAAAGTCCAAAAACCCTCTTTAAAGATATGAAACACAGTTGCGCCAATTATTGGTCCCCAAAGAGTTCCTTTACCTCCTAAGATTGCCATTAAAACCATGAAAACTCCCATCTCTCTTCCGTCAAATGCAACGTCTGTTGAATCAATATATCCAACTAAACCTCCCATGATCCCTCCTGCAAGACCACAAAAGAAAGCTGATATCATCCAACCAACTATTTTATACTTCATCGTTTCAATTCCCATAGCCTCAGCTTTATCTTCATTATCTCTAATTGCATTTAGTATTAGTTTAAATCTAGTTGAGTAAATTACCCTCACAGTTATGAAAGTTAGTACTAAAACAAAAAAACTTAAGAAATAGAAAAATTCACCTCTCGAATCTAAAGATCCAACATCAGGAAATGGTGGTGTAGTGAAACCTTGTCCAGCTCCAATGATTTCAATTCCTCCTGAAATCTCGCCAGCTGCAACTCCTAATCCTAATGTACAAATGGCAAAATAATGCCCTCTAAGTCCTAAAATAGAATATCCAATTAAACCAGCCACAATAGTTGGTACAACCGCCGCAACGATTAATCCAACAGCCATTCCTTGAAAAAATTGTGCTGGAGTGTGTACAAATGTTTTCTCACCACCACTTTCCGTCCATTCTGCTAATGGAAAAAACATTCCAACTTGGACGGAAGCACAAAGATACATTCCAAGTCCATAAAATAAAATATTACCAAAAGAATTATATCCCATTTCACCACCTTGAATATTCCATGTGGTTGCTAAAACTATTAAAACACAAAGAATTGAGAGTTGTACTTTAAAAGCTGGAAACAAAAATGGAGCAGCTATACCAAATATTAAAATTCCAATATATAAAATTAAATTTTTATTTATCATTTTAAACATCAATTAGATTTTATCTTTCTGATCTTCAAATTTGTCATAGCTCTACCTTTGCAAAACTTGTAATCATTATCTCCTAATTTTTTTCCAGTCGCATCATCAAACAATTTCCAATTAAATTTTACACAATCTTTTGGTTTTTTTCCTAAACTAAGTATTTTAAGCTCAACAGTCCTTGCTCCACGATCAGTAACTGAGAATGTTCTAATTTCACCTTTTTTCCAAAAACCTAAAGGAAACTTGCATCCATTTTTGATGTATTTAGTTCCTGATCTTCTTTGATCATATACTCTTCCCATACACTGACCATCATTAGTAACTGTAAAAAGTTGTGTTTTTTTAACTCTACCCTCTCTATTTTTTTGCGTTCTCTTGTAAACTTTGATAATTTCCTTAGAGCCTGGAGCTCTCCAATCAATAGGGCCTACAATTTTTTTTCTGCGTTTTTCACCAAAAATTTTGTCCGCAGGAGTAAATTTTATTTCATTATCATCTCTTATCTCTCCCCCAGTAAAAAGTTCCAACGGTATAAATCTTTCATTTCCTATAGATAAATTTGGAAATGTTAACATTAATATAATTAGTAATATTTTCTTCATTTTAAGTATTCCCTTTTTCTTGATAATTTAAATCTTCTATAAACTAAGATTAATACTAATAATAAGAACACCGAACCTATTCTAAACTCAGTGCCTAAAATATAATCGGCAAATTCTTCAAAAACTCCTAGTCCCATTCCTGACATTGCAACACCAGGTAAATTTCCTAATCCTGCAACA
>CACNSS010000020.1 GCA_902623215.1 uncultured Pelagibacteraceae bacterium | reverse complement strand
TTGATAAAGAAAGTGGACCAACTAATCAAAAACTCCCAAGTTATGCTCATGCAGTTGGTGCAATTTATAGAAACTCTGATCCAAGTGATATCGCTGTCACTGCAGCTGGAGGTTTGGTAGGTGAAGTTGTTCAAATTTGGAGACCAAGAGAACTTAATACTCATGAAACAGAGTGGGGCTTTAGTTGTATGAGTTATGAAATTTCTGGAGCTTTAGGAATTAAAATGGCTAATCCAAACAAAGAAGTTATCACATTTGTAGGTGATGGATCATATTTACTTTATAATTCAGATATATATTCATCTGTAATAACTAATAATAAACTAATTGTAATTGTCTGTGATAATGGTGGTCACGCTGTCATTAATAGACTTCAATTATTTAAAGGTGGAAAAGAATTTAATTGTTTATTTGAGAGTTCAAATGTCTCAAATTTAGTAAAAGTAAATTTTGCAAAACATGCAGAAAGTATGGGGGCAAAGTCTGAAGAGGTAAGTTCTATCAGTGAATTAGAGGAAGCTTTCAAAAGAGCGAAGAAATCAAAAGTGACTTACGTTATTTCAATCAAAACTCATTCGTATCAATGGCTTGAAGGATCAGCTTATTGGGAAAGTCCAACTTTAGAAATTCCTAAAACCAAAGAAAATGAAAAAGCTCTAAAATTACACAAAGAAGGCAAAGCAAAACAAAGACAGGGAGTATAACCCTAATGAGCAAAGTATTTAAAGTTGGCTTAATTGGTTGTGGTCATATTGCAGAAACATATTTCAGAGCTCATAAATATTTCAAAAATTTTAAAATCATTAAATGTGCAGATGTTAAAAAAAAAGCAGCCAAGAAATGTGCTAAAATTTATAAAATTAAAGCAGTTTCGGTAAGTAATTTACTTAAAGATAAACAGGTTGAAATAATATTAAATCTAACCCCTCCAAAAGTTCATTACCAAATTGCAAAAAAGTCATTGTTAAATGGAAAACATGTATACTCAGAAAAACCATTAGCAATTAATTTAAAAGACGGAAAAGAATTACTAAAGCTTTCAAAAAAAAAGAAATTATATTTAGGAAATGCTCCAGATACTTTTTTAGGAGGAGGCAATCAAAAATCGAAAGAATTATTAGAAAGTAAAAGTATAGGCAAAGTAAATTTAGGTAATGCGATTTTTGCTTTTCCAGGGGTTCAATCTTATCATCCTGATCCAGAACCATGGTTTGCAAAAAAAGAAGGTGGCCCAGTAATCGATATGGGACCTTATTATCTCACTGCATTAGTAAATTTATTGGGTCCAGCCAAAGAGGTAAAAGCAGCAAGTTTAATGAAAGGTTCAAGATTTAGAACAATTGGTATTGGTCCTAAAAAGGGAAAAAGAATTAAGGTAGAATGTCCAACTACATATTTTACAACAATCATATTTGAAAATGGAAGCATAATCAGACTCACTTTATCTTTTGATGTTATTGCTCATCAAAGAAATCATATTGAACTTTATGGAACCAAAGGTTCAATGATTGTACCAGATCCTAATATGTTTGGTGGCTCAGTTTATGTTTGTAAAAAATTAGGAAGCCCATGGAAAGAATTTAAAACAAATCAATTGCCGCTAGGAAAAATTAATATTAGAACGCAAAGTTCTAGAGCAAATGAGTCACCTACTAATGCTAATTACAGAGGAGTTGGTCTTGCAGAAATGGCTTATTGTATTAATAAAAAAAAAATACATAGATGCAATGGAGAAGTATCTTTGCATGTTCTTGACTTGATACAATCAACTATGCAATCAGCTAAAACAAATAAACCAATTAGACTTAGCACAACATGTAAAATTCCAAAACTTTTTACCAATAAAGAAATAAATAAATTAATGAGATAAAATATGCAGATTGGTATCGATCTTGGGGCAAGTAAAATAGAGTATGTGTTATTAGATGATGTTGGCAATGAGCATCATAGAGAAAGAACCGAAGTTCCAAAAAATTATAAAGATACATTATCCATAATTAAAAAAATAGTTATCGAACTCGAGCGTAAAGCTGGTAAAGAATTACCAGTGGGCGTGTGTCATCCAGGGATTCATTCTATTCAAACAGGACTAGTTAAAAATGCGCCTAATTCTTTTTGGATAAATGGTAAACCTTTACAAAGAGATTTGCGGAGTGAGATTGGTAAAGAAATTTATTGTGAAAATGATGCAAACTGTTTTGCTTTATCAGAAGCAATAGATGGTTCTGGAAAACATTATAAAATTGTTTTTGGTGTAATTCTTGGATCTGGTGTTGGAGGCGGTTTAGTTATAGATAAACGAATTGTCAATGGACCTAATGGGATTACTGGAGAATGGGGGCACAATCAAATACCGAGTGCTTGTATTGAAGGTGTTCAGATAAAAAAAACCAATTTAAGAGCTGGGGAAATAGAAAACTTTGTTGCGGGTATAGGTATTTCTAAAGCGTTCAAAAATGAGTTTAAAAAGGATTTATCTGCCCAAAAGATATTTGAGATGCATAGAAAACTTGATTTAGATGCAGAAAAATTAATTGATAAATATAAAGATCAACTCGCTATGTCTTTAGCGACTGTTGTTAATATTATTGATCCAGATGTATTTGTTTTCGGGGGTGGGGTATCTAACGAAATAAATTTTTTAGATGAAATTAAACAAAAAATGAAAAAATTTGTAGCAGGGGGTGAATTTGAGGGGACTTTCTTAAAACCTAAATTTGGTGATGCAAGCGGTGTTCGGGGTGCAGCTCGATTAGCAAGAACCACAAATTATTGACTAGTGAATAAAATTCATTTACTACAAAAGGAACTAATTATTTTAGTCTAGGAAGATAAATATGAAATTATGCAGAATAGGTAGTGTTGGAGAAGAAAAACCAGCAATCATAGATAGTGAAAACAATTACCGAGATTTGTCATCAATATTTAATGATTTAAACCCTGACACATTAAATTTTGATACTTTAGAGAAAATAAAAAAAACTGATATTTCAACTTTGCCAAAGCTTGACTCAAGTTTTAGAATAGGTGCATGCGTCTCTAACCCATCAAAATTTATTGGTATTGGTTTAAATTTTAAAGATCATGCCGAAGAACAAAATTTGCCAATACCAAAAGAACCAATTATTTTTTCAAAGTTTACAAGTTGCATTACAGGACCAAATGATCCAATAGTTGTACCAAAAGGATCTAATCATACTGACTGGGAGGTTGAAATTGGTTTTGTAATAGGAAAAAAAGCTATCAATGTTAGTGTTGAAAACGCTTTAGATCATGTTCTTGGTTTTTTTCTAGTTAATGATGTGAGTGAAAGAGATTTTCAAAAGAATAGAGGTTTAACTTGGGATAAAGGAAAGGGTTTTGATACTTTTGGTCCAATAGGCCCGTTCATAGTTACTACAGATGAATTACCAGACTATCAAAATTTAGATATGTTTTTAGATGTAAATGGGAAAAGGATGCAGACTGGAAATACAAGTAAAATGATTTTTGATATTAAAACTTTAGTTTCTTATATGAGCTCGTGTATGAGCTTACATCCTGGTGACATTTGTTGCACGGGAACTCCACCAGGTGTTGGTGAAAATATGAGGCCACCTGTTTTCTTAAAAGGCGGTGAAGAAGTCGTTTTGGGAATAGATAAGCTAGGCCAACAAAAACATAAAGTCATACCTTATAAAGATTAATACATTTAAATAATGGAACTATTTATTGCGTTAGGTGCTGGATTGATAAGTTTTTTATCCCCATGCGTTTTACCACTTATTCCAGGATATATTTCTTACATATCTGGAAGTTCAATTAATGAATTAATTGAAAAAAAAAGCGTAAATTTATTCCCTATTATTCTATTCACTGTTGGATTTTCAATCGTCTTTATTTTTTTTGGTGCAGCGTCTACATTACTTGGACAAGTTCTCCTACAAAATTCTTATGAGTTAAGAATAGTAGCAGGAGTTATAATTATTATTCTATCTCTCCATTTAATTGGAATTATAAATATAAAATTCTTAAATTATGAAAAAAGAGTGCAAACAGATATAAAAAGAAATTTTTTTAGTCCAGCTTTGATTGGTATGGCTTTTGCATTTGGATGGACTCCTTGTATTGGTCCAATACTTGGATCAATACTAGTTTTAGCGTCAACAGAAGAAAGTTTACAACAAGGTATTTTACTTTTAACTTTTTATTCTATTGGATTAGCAGTGCCATTTATATTGGCAGGATATTTGATACAAAGATTTTTAGTATTTTCAAAAAATTTTAGAAAAAATATTAATAAGGTATCTAAAATCGGGGGATCTATATTGTTAATCACTGGTATTTTAATGATAACTAATCACCTACAAGCACTTGGCTTTTATTTATTAAATATATTTCCTTTTCTTCAAAATTTTGGATAATTAAGAAATGAAAATTTATCAAATAGACTCAAGCGCCAGAAAAGAGGGATCAACTTCAAGAGCTTTAGCTAAAAAGTTATTAGATAAAATTAAAAGTCCAGAGGATGAGATAATTTACAGGGATTTAAATGAGGAAATGGTTTTCGTCTCAGGGTTAACAGAGTCAGGGATGAATATTGAAAAAAAAGATCAAACTGATCATCATAGAAAAATGTTTGAGTTATCAGATCAACTGGTTAAAGAGCTTAAAGAAAGCGATATTATTATAATTTCAGCTCCAATTTATAATTACGGACCACCAGCTACATTAAAAGCCTGGTCAGATTTAGCTGCAAGAGTTGGTGAAACTTTTAAATTTAAGCCAAATGGAAGAAGGGAGGGTTTATTAAAAAATAAAAAAGCTTATTTAGTTATTACATCTGGTGGAACTAAATTAAATAGTAAAGAGGATTTTTTAACACCTTGGTTGAAATTTATATTAAATTTTTTTGGTATTGATAAAATAGAGACAATCAATGCCGATCAAATGGCTCTAAATTATGAAAAATCAATAAAGGATGCTGAAAAGCAAATTGATAATATAATTTTGTAAAATTTTAATTTCGTATATATTGTAATTGAATTAAGGGGTGTCTACACAGACTGAGATTAAACCCTAAGAACCTGTCCGGTAATTCAGAAAGGGAAAATGGATAAATATTTTATAAGCCAATCAACTTCATTAGCTCTAGTAATTTGTACTTGCTTATTTTTCGCTTTTTTTGGAATTTACTATTCGAGGAAATTCCAAGATTTGAGCAATTATTTAACGGCAAACCGTAGTGTAGGATTGTTCTCTCTTACTACCAGCTTAACTGCATCTGCATTAGGAGCATGGATTTTGTTTGGACCAGTATCTGCATCAACCTGGGGAGGGATCGGGTCTATTATAGGATACTCTTTGGGAACAGCATTTCCAATGTTCTTTCTAATTTTTTTAGGAAAAAAAATTAGAAAAGAATTTCCAAAAGGATCAACTTTAGTTGAATTTTTAAGAAAAAAATTTGGACAGAGTTTATTTAAACTTATTTTGTTAATGATGATTTTTTATATGTTTATATTTTTATGCGCAGAAGTAACCGCTATTTCTGTTTTAATAAATTATATTTCAGGAACTCCATTATGGTTGACTGCCTTTATAGTATTATTAGCAACATTAACTTATACTCTTTATGGTGGATTAAGAGCC
>CACNSS010000019.1 GCA_902623215.1 uncultured Pelagibacteraceae bacterium | reverse complement strand
TACAGAATTAAAAGTGAATGGACCGATATCATCCATACCTGTATCCTGTGCAATGAATGTAGTCCCCCAAATGAAAGTGCACAGTAATGCACTAAATAATGATAGAGTTTTTGACATATTTTTTATACAGCTAATTTATAAGCAAAATTTTTTCCAAGATTATCTTTCAAATCGTTGTTAAATCGAGCAGCTTCAGCTCCATCAATTATTCTATGATCATATGATAAAGATAAAGGTAGAATTGTTCGTGTCATGAACTTTCCATCAATAAAAATTTGTTTTTTTTGAGATTTACCTACTCCTAGAATTGCGACTTCAGGGTAATTAATAATAGGTGTAAAAAAAGAACCACCAATACCTCCTAGACTCGTTATAGTCATAGAACCACCAAATAATTCTTTTTTGTCAATTTTAAGATTTCTGCATTGATCACTTAATTTTTTAAGCTCAATACCTATTAAAGTGATGTTCTTGTTATCAGCATTTCTTAGTTTTGGTACCATAAGCCCATGCTTCGTATCCACAGCTATTCCAATGTGATAATACTTTTTTAGAGTCATTTTTCCTTTATCAATTTCATCAATAGATGAATTAAAATTTGGAAATTTTTTAAGTGATGCAGTTAAAGCTTTGACAATAAAAGCTAAAGGAGTAATTTTTTTTTTTTCTCCAGTGTAAATATCTGTTAGAGAAGTTCTAAACTCCTCTAATTCGGTTATATCTGCTTCGTCATGATTGGTCACATGAGGAATATTGGACCAAGAATTCATAAGATATTTAGATGAAAGTTTTTTTACTCTAGGAATATCCTTTATTTCCGTTTTTCCAAATTCAGAGTGAGGATACTCTAGTTCTATCATTTCATCTTTTTTGAATTCTCTTTCAATATTTCTCTCAGGGGTTTTTGCAACAAATGACTTAACATCACTTTCCGTTACTCTTCCTAATCTTTCACTACCTTCAACTTTACTAATATCAACACCAAGTTCTCTAGCAAATCTTCTGACTTTTGGTGAGGCTGAAGTTTTTTTTGAAAAATCTTTTACAATAATATTTTTTGGTTTAACTTCTTTTTCAATTTCTATTTTGTTTTCTTTGATGTTTTCTTTTTTAGTTGATTGTATTACCTTAGTTTCTACATTGTTGTCTTTTAATTCAATTTCTAAAATCTTACTACCCTCAGAAACCTTATCACCAACTTTTAAGTTTAATTCTGTAACTAGTCCATCATGTAATGAGGGAATTTCAACACTCGATTTATCACTTTCAATTGTGATTAAAGGATCATTTTTTTTAATCTCTTGACCTTTTTTAATTAAAATTTCAATAACCTCTACATCTTTGAATTCACCAATGTTTGGAACTTTTATATCTTTTTTAGGCATTCTATAGTTTTGTTGGCATAGGTTTATCAGTATCAATCTTATACTTTTTAATTGCTTCTTTAGCATATTTTGATGCAATAAGCTGTTCCTTAGCTAAAATGCTCAATCCATATGTTGTGATATGTTCCTTATCAACCTCAAAAAATTTTCTTAACTCTTTTCTTGTATCACTTCGTCCAAATCCATCTGTTCCTAGTGAATAAAAACTTTTGTTTACATAAGGTCTTATCTGATCGGAGTTCATTCTCATATAATCAGAGGCTGCTAAAATTGGCCCTTCAGCGTTACCTAAGCATTTTTCTACATAGCTTTTTTTAGGTTCTTTATCAGGGTTTAGAAGATTATATCTCTCTACTTCAAGACCGTCCCTTCTTAATTCGTTAAAGCTTGTTACACTCCAAATTTCACTATCGATTTGATATTCATTTTGTAATATTTCTGCACCAGCTATCATTTCTCTTAATATTGTGCCAGATCCAAGAAATTGAATTTTAGTTTTTTTATACTTGTTAAACTCCTTTATTTTGTACATTCCTTTTAAAATACCCTCCTCACATGATTTATCTTTTGGCATTTCTGGGTGAGGATAATTTTCATTCATAGTTGTAATATAATAAAAAATATTTTCTTTTTTCTCATGCATTCTTCTTAAACCTTCTCGAAAAATGACTGCAAGCTCATAATGAAATGTTGGATCATATGATAAGCAATTAGGAATAGTCGAGGCCATTAAATGACTATGACCATCCTGATGTTGTAAACCCTCTCCAGCAAGAGTTGTTCTTCCAGCAGTAGCTCCAATTAAAAATCCTCTAGACTGACTATCCGCACCTGCCCAAGCAAAATCCCCAATTCTCTGAAAGCCAAACATTGAATAGAAAAGATAAATTGGGATCATTTCAATATCATGATTGGTATATGAAGTTCCAGCAGCTATCCACGATGACATTGCTCCAGCTTCATTAATTCCTTCTTCTAAAACTTGACCGCTCTTTTCCTCTTTATACGAACTCAGTTGAGCAGAGTCCTCTGGCTCATATTTTTGACCCTCATGTGCGTAAATTCCTATCTTTTGAAAAAATCCTTCCATTCCAAAAGTTCTTGCTTCATCAGGAATAATTGGGACCAGTCTTGGCGCAACATTTTTATCTCTCAAAAGATTTGTCAACATTCTAACTAGTGCCATTGTGGTTGACATTTCTTTTTCACCGGTTGAAACTTTCATATTATCAAAAATATCTTTTGGAGGTGCTTTAATAGGTTTTGCATAAGTAGTTCTCTCAGGAATAAAGCCACCCAACTGAAGTCTTCTTTCTTTAATGTATTTTATTTCAGGAGAATTTTGATCTGGCTTATAGTACTCAATATTTTTGACCTGCTGGTCTGTTAATGGCACATCAAATCTATCTCTATAATACATTAGGTCTTCAACATCTAATTTTTTAGTCTGATGAGTTGTATTTACGCTCTCACCACTTTTACCCATGCCATAACCCTTTATAGTCTTAGCAATTACTACAGTGGGACTACCGACATTTTTAGATGCTTTGTCATATGCTGCAAAAACTTTATGGGGATCATGTCCACCTCTATTTAATCTCCAAATATCCTTATCTGAAAGACTTGAGACAAGTTCCGAAGTTTCTGGATATTTTCCAAAAAATTTTTCTCTAACATAAGCTCCATCTCTCGCTTTCATTGCTTGATATTCTCCATCAACTGTTTCATTCATTGTCTTAATAAGGTGGCCTGTTTTGTCATTCGCTAACAGTGAATCCCAATATGAACCCCAAATTACTTTAATAACATTCCATCCAGCTCCTCTAAAAATTCCCTCTAATTCTTGTATAATTTTTCCATTACCTCGCACTGGACCGTCTAATCTTTGAAGGTTACAATTTATAACAAATATAAGATTATCTAAATTTTCCCTAGCTGCTAAACCAATTGCTCCTAAAGACTCTGGTTCATCCATTTCTCCATCACCTAAAAATGACCAAACTTTTCTACCCTCATCCTTAATTAGACCTCTGTTAATCAAGTATTTCATATATCTTGCTTGATAAATCGCTAACATTGGTCCTAAACCCATAGAGACTGTTGGAAATTGCCAAAAGTTTGGCATTAACCAAGGATGTGGATATGAAGATAAACCGCCAGGCTTAACTTCCTGTCTAAAACTGTCCAATTGTGTTTCATTAAGTCTTCCTTCAAGGAATGCTCTAGCATACATACCAGGTGCACTATGACCTTGAAAATAAATAAGATCTCCACCGAATTTATTATTTTTAGCTCTCCAAAAATGATTCATTCCAACATCATATAAAGTTGCTGCAGATGCAAAAGTTCCAATATGACCTCCAAGTTCAGGAAATTTTTTATTTGCTCTTACTACCATTGCAGCAGCATTCCATCTAATTAATGACCTAATCCTTCTTTCTATATTCTGATCACCATTTGATTTCTTCTCCTCACTCACAGGAATCGTATTTATATAAGGGGTATTTTGTGTGTATGGAATATTGGCGCCCTCCATATAAGCTTTATTAATTAATTCCTTAATCAAATAGTGAGCTCTGTGATTACCATCTTTTTCGATGACATCTGATAGAGATTCTATCCATTCACGTGTCTCTAAAGGATCAATATCACCCTCACTTACAACTTCAATTTTGCTAGGTTTTTCTTTCTCTAATTCTGGAATTTGCTTTTTTTGTTCTTTATTTTTCTTTAAAGAATTTTCCGCCTCTAAAATTAAATTTTCAGTATTTTTTGGAACCTCTTCTAATTTAGACAATTTTTTACTAGGGCTTGATATATTGAGAAGCAAATCTCCTTTTGAAACTTTATCACCAACTTTTACCTCAATGTTTTCAACTTTCCCTGAAAAAGTTGATGGAATTTCAACACTAGATTTGTCACTTTCAATAGTGACCACTGGATCATTTATTTTAACTTCTTGACCTTCTGCAACAAGTAATTCAATTACCTCAACATTTTCAAAATCGCCAATATCAGGAACTAATAATTTTTCAGTCATCTTTATGTTTTATACACTATAAAAATATAGTTAATTGCAAATTTTAACACATTCTGTCCTATTTTTTGACACTCTTTTACTCTTAAATGAAAAAATGATTAAAAAGATACTAAAATTACTTATTCATTCAAATTATAATACACACGTAGACGCTAAAATGTGGATACAAAAAATATTACTAGAAGGGAAGTACGGAAAGATAAATTCCTAAATTCTTTCAACACATAAAGCTATACCCATTCCACCTCCAATACAGAGAGTTGCACAACCCTTGCTTTTTTTTTGTCTCTTCATTTCATGTACTAAAGTTACAAGTATTCTTGCTCCTGATGCACCAATAGGATGACCTAGCGCGATTGCACCACCATTTACATTAACTTTGTTTGGGTCAACACCCAACTCACGAATTACAGCTATGCTTTGAGCTGCAAAAGCTTCATTAATTTCAAATAAATCAACCTCATCTAAACTCCATCCAGCTATATTAATTGCCTTGCGAACAGCTTCTATTGGCCCTAGACCCATTAAAGTCGGATCTACTCCAACTGATGCCCATGACACTATTTTTGCAAGCGGATTGATAGATTTTTTTTCTGCTTCTTCAATAGTGGTTAAAAATAAAGCTGCAGCACCATCATTTATACCAGAAGAATTTCCAGCTGTGACTGTTCCATTTTCTTTAAAAACTGTTTTAAGTTTTTCTAGATCAGAAATTTTTAGACCTATTCGTGGATGCTCATCTAAGTTTAGCAGGTTATTACTTTGATTAATCTTAACTAACTCATCATCAAATTTGCTATTTTTGATTGCCTCTTCTGTTTTTTTTTGAGAATTTAGAGCAAACTCGTCTTGCTCCTTTTTAGATATGTCAAATTTTTTTGCAATATTTTCTGCTGTAACGCCCATATGATAATTATTAAAAGCATCCATTAATCCATCATTAATCATTGTATCTGTTAGTTTATCTTCTGAAATTTTTCTTTCGTCTCTAAAAAAAATTGAATGTGGTGCTATTGACATATTCTCTTGTCCCCCAGAAATAACATTTAATGACTCTCCCAATTTGATAGATTGATATCCCGATATTACTGCTCTTAATCCAGATCCACAAACTTGATTAATTATATGTGCTGGTTTTGAAATTGGTATTCCAGCATTTATTGCAGCTTGTCTAGCAGGGTTCTGTCCAGCGCCAGCAGTCAATACTTGGCCCATTATTACTTCATCTACCTCATCTGGACTAAATTTAGTTAGTTTTAAAGCTTCTTTGATTACTAAAGATCCAAGCTGATCAGATCTCATTTTTTTTAATGAACCTCTATAAGATCCTATAGGTGTCCTAACAGCACTAACAATCACCACTTCTTTTGATTTATATGTCATTAATTTTTAAATTTATCTTATAATTAAAATATACTAAAAATTAATATAATGTATTTAAATAAAATTATAAATGCGCCTGTAGCTCAACTGGATAGAGCGCTTGGCTACGGACCAGGAGGTT
>CACNSS010000018.1 GCA_902623215.1 uncultured Pelagibacteraceae bacterium | reverse complement strand
TTTAATTTAAAGAATTTAAACGGTAATTTAATATTCAAAAAACAAAAATTGATAGAAGGAAGTCTTGTGGGAGATTTTCCTGGAGACAAAAAGATGAATTTTTCAGTTAGAAGCAATGATACTAAAATAGTAACAACTTTATTTTTAGATTTTGCTGAGCCAATTGTTAGAAAATATAAATTTATTAAAGGTTTTGATGGTGGTGTTTTAGATTTTTATAGCATTAAAGATGCTGATATTTCCAATTCTACCTTAAAGATCTATGATTTTAAATTAAAAGAACTTCCGACCCTAACAAAACTACTTACACTGGCATCTCTTCAAGGTATCGCAGACATTCTGTCAGGTGAGGGAATAAGGTTTGATGAATTTGAAATGAAATTTGAAAATAAAAATAAATTTATGAATATAAACGAAATTTTCGCAATTGGACCTGCGATATCAGTACTAATGAATGGATATGTCGAAAAAGACAAATTAATAAGTTTAAGGGGAACATTGGTTCCAGCAACAACAATAAATAAGGCGATAGGAACAATTCCAGTTTTAGGAAAAATATTAGTTGGTTCAAAAACTGGTGAGGGAGTTTTTGGAGTTAGTTTTAAGATTAAAGGTCCACCGAAAAAATTAGAGACGACTGTGAATCCAATAAAAACACTTACACCTAGATTTATAACAAGAACTCTGGAAAAAATCAAAAAAAATTAGATCAATTGAATTTTAATATGCCTTTTTTTTCCGATTGAAAGCTTAAGATAATTATCATTAAAAATTTCATCTTTAATTGGAAACTTTTCATCTTCGATTATCTTATTATTTATTTTTACCGCTTTCCCTTTAATTAGCCTTCTCACTTCACTTTTAGACTTTTCAAATTTTGCAAAAATGATTAAATCAATAATATTTATATCTTTTTTTAACATTTCTTTATTTAATTCAATTGATGGAAGGTTTGAACCTGAGGAGTTCTCAGAAAATGTTTCCTTTGCAATTTTTTCCGCTCGTAATGCCTCTTTTTTTCCATGAAGCATTTCAGTTGTTTTATTAGCAAGTAAAATTTTTAGTTGATTAATACTTTTCTCATTTAGATCTTCAATTTCATTAATCATAATATCTGTAAAAAATTTTATAAATTTTTTAACATCTCTGTCATCTGTATTTCGCCAAAATTGCCAATAGTCATAAGCTGGTAGAAGTTTATTATCAAGCCAAACTGCGCCCTCAGCAGTTTTACCCATTTTGGCTCCACTTGCTAAAGTAATTAATGGAGTTGTTAAACCAAAAACTTCTTTATTATAATATCTTTTTATTAAATCAACACCATTAATTATATTCCCCCATTGGTCTGAACCGCCTATCTGTAAAACACAATTTTCATTTTTATTTAATTCTAAAAAATCATACGCTTGAAGTATCATATAATTAAATTCCATATAACTTAGTGATTGTTCTCTTTCTAATCGTGTTTTAACACTCTCAAAAGTTAACATTTTATTTATGGTGAAGTGTCTTCCGATCGACCTTAAAAATGAAATATAGTTAAGATTTTTTAACCAGCTATAATTATCTACGAATATTGCTTTAGTCTTTTTATCTTTATTATCTAGAAATTTTTCTAAGATTCTTTTTATATTTTTTGAATTTTTAATAATTTCTTTTTCAGATAGAATTTTACGTGTTTTATCTTTTCCAGACGGATCACCAATTCTTGTAGTGCCACCCCCTAATAATACTATTGGTCTATGACCATGTTTTTGGAGAAGCCTTAAGCACATTATTTGTAGTAAACTTCCTACATGAAGGCTTTCGGCAGTGCAATCGAAACCAATATATGCTGTGATCTTTTTTTTATTTAATATTTTAGATAATTCACTTTCGTTTGTACATTGATAAAAAAATCCTCTGTCTTTAAATTCTTTTAAAAATTTATTCATAAGCTTATAGTCTTACAATATACAAATTTTTTTAAAAAAAAATAAGAATGGGCAAGATATATACAGCTTTAGGATTGATGAGTGGGACCTCTGTGGATGGAGTGGATGCATCTATAATAAAGTCAGATGGTAATAGGGAATATTCCCCTTTAATTGATAGATATTTTGAGTATGGGGACAAAATGAGACAAAGAATAATCAATTTAAGAGCAAAAATTTCAGTTCCAAATCACCTTATTGAACACGAAAGCGAGATTAAGGATATTGAGAGAGAAATTACGTTATTTCATGCTAATGCTGTCAAAGAAATTTTAAACAACACAAAGATAGATTTAGATCTATTAGGTTTTCATGGACAGACAATATTTCATGATAGTAAAAAAAGAATTACTAAACAGTTAGGTGATGGCAAACTATTGTCTCAATTAATAAAAAAAAAGGTGGTGTATGATTTTAGACAAAATGATTTAAAAAATGGAGGTCAAGGAGCTCCATTAACGCCAATTTTTCATAACTTAATTGCCAACAAATATTTAAAAAAAGAATTAGATAAATCTTATTCTGTCAATATTATAAATATTGGAGGAATTTCAAATCTTACTAAAACAGTTAAATGGGATAAGATAGATAAAAAAAAGGAATTTATAAAAGCCTGTGATATTGCTCCAGGAAATTGTCTTATAGACGAGTGGGTTCGAAAAAATTCAAAAAAGAGATATGATGCTAATGGTACACTTGCAAGCGTCGGTAATACTGACAGATTAATTCTAAATCAGGCATTAGAAAACTTTAATATTGGCCCCCCCTATACAGACTCTTTAGATATAAAAGATTTTGATATATCTTTTGTAAAGGGTCTATCTTTAGAAGATGGAGCATCAACACTGACTGATTTTACATCATTACAAATTTCTAAAGCGCTTAATTATTTTAAAGATCCGACCAAAAAATCAATTTTTTTGGTTTGCGGTGGGGGAAGAAAAAACAAATACTTAATGGACTCAATTCTAAGTTCAGTCAATGAAATTCATGGTTTGAATAAAACAAATTTTGTCCCAGTAGAAGATTATGGTATAGATGGTGACTTTGTAGAGTCACAAGCTTTTGCTTATTTAGCAATTAGATCTCTTTTAAGCTTACCAATCTCTTTTCCTGATACTACGGGATGTAAGAAATCAATTTCTGGAGGTATAATAATAAAAAATTGTTAGTATAAAGCAGTTTCTTTTTTTATGTATTTATCTAAAACCTTCACTAAATTAATTTCATTTTTTGAAAAAAAATGATTTGCTTCTTGAACTGCTTGAAATTCAACTTTAATACCTTTTTGACTACTTAGTCTTTTATTTAATTCATTAATATATTCAACTGGCACTAATTCATCTTTTTTTCCATAAACCATTAGCCCAGAAGTAGGACAAGGAGAAAGGAAAGAAAAATCATAAACATTTGGTTGAGGGGATATTGCGATAAATCTGTTTATCTCTGGTCTTCGCATTAAAAGCTGCATTGCAATCAATGAACCAAAAGAAAAACCAGATACCCAACATTGTGAGTTATCAAAATTTTCTCTTTCTAACCAATCTAATGCAGCAGCTGCGTCTGCAAGTTCTCCTTGTCCGTTATCAAACTCTCCATCACTTTTTCCTACACCTCTAAAGTTAACTCGACAAACTGAAAAATTATTATCCATAAATGAGTGAAATGTTTCTACAACAACTTTGTTATTCATTGTCCCTCCATATTGAGGGTGTGGTTGTAATATTAATGCTATCGGTGAAGTACTTTTTTTGCTTTTAAAATATTTAGCTTCGAGTCTTCCAGCTGGACCAGGAATAAAAATTTCTAAAATTTTATTATCCATAATTGTTATTGATAACTATTATCAAAAAAAAATTAGACATATCACATGTGCGTGACAAAATGTTGTTTTTTTTTGCTTTCAGATACTTGACTAATTTAGTCAGGTTTATATATATCCTTGAAAAATAAGGATATATGAAACTAACATCTAAAGGCAGATATGCGGTAATGGCTTTAGTGGACCTGGCAAAGTTTAATGATATTAATCCAGTTTCCCTGAGAGACATATCTTTAAGACAAGGCATTTCACTTGATTATTTGGAACAAATTTTTTCTAAACTAAGAAAAAAAGCAATTGTTCAAAGTGTTAGAGGAAACCAGGGTGGTTATGTTTTGAATAAAAAAGCCAATGAAATAAAACTAACGAATATTTTTGATGCTGTAGATGAAAAAGTAAAAACTGTGCAGTGTAAAAAAGAGTCAAAAAAAGGCTGTAATGGAAAACTTACAAAATGTTTGACTCATAATTTATGGGATGAGCTTGAAAACCATATTAATGATTTTTTTGAGAAAAAAAGTTTAGAAGATTTAATAAAAGATAATACTGAGAGAAGAATTTAAAGATGGATACTAGAGAAAAAGATATAGAAAAGTTAAAAGATTATAAATACGGTTTTACTACTGATATAGAAAATATCAAAGCTCCAAAAGGTTTGAATGAAGATGTAATTAAGTTTATTTCTAATATTAAAAAAGAGCCGCAGTGGATGTTAGACTTTAGGCTAAAAGCTTATGAGAGATTAAAACTTTTAAAAGAACCTAATTGGCAAAAACCAAAATATCCTAAAATTGATTATCAAGATTTATATTACTACTCAGCACCAAAAAGTATGAAGGACAAACCAAAAAGTTTAGACGAGCTTGACCCAAAACTTTTAGAGACTTATAAAAAACTTGGGATTCCATTACAAGAACAAGCAAGATTAAATGGAATTGCTGTCGATGCTGTATTTGACTCTGTTTCAGTAGCAACCACTTTTAAGGGTGAATTGACTAAACATGGAATAATTTTTTGTTCAATGTCAGAGGCTATTCAGAAACATCCTGATCTTGTAAAAAAATATTTAGGTACTGTAATACCAGTTACTGATCATTTCTTTGCGACACTTAATTCTGCTGTTTTCACAGATGGGTCATTTGTTTATATTCCTGAAGGTGTTAAGTGTCCAATGGAACTATCAACTTATTTTAGAATTAATGCATCAGAGACTGGTCAGTTCGAAAGAACATTAATTATTGCTGATAAAGGCAGTTACGTAAGTTATCTTGAAGGATGTACTGCTCCAATGAGGGATGAAAATCAATTACATGCAGCAAATGTAGAATTGATTGCTTTAGATGATGCAGAAATAAAATATTCAACTGTTCAAAATTGGTATCCAGGAGATGAAAATGGCAAAGGAGGGATTTATAATTTTGTTACTAAAAGAGGATTATGTAAGGGAAAAAATTCTAAGATTTCTTGGACACAAGTTGAAACAGGTTCTGCTATAACTTGGAAATATCCAAGCTGCATATTAAAGGGTGATAATTCAATTGGTGAATTTTATTCAATAGCAATTACAAACAATCATCAAAAAGCAGACACTGGAACAAAGATGATTCATTTGGGAAAAAATACCAAAAGTAAAATTATTTCTAAAGGTATAAGTGCTGGATTTTCTGACATGACTTACAGAGGTTTAGTAGATATTAATTCAAAAGCTAAAAACTCTAGCAACTACACACAATGCGATTCCTTATTAATGGGAAATAAATGTGGTGCACACACAGTCCCATATATTAAAAATAAAAATTTTGATTCAAATATTGCACATGAAGCTACGACATCAAAAATAAGTGAAGAACAATTACATTATTGCCAACAAAGAGGTCTTAATCCTGAGGAAGCTGTAGGATTAATTGTTAATGGTTTTTGTAAGGAAGTACTACAACAATTACCAATGGAGTTTGCAGTGGAAGCTCAGAAGCTTGTGGGTATTAGCTTAGAGGGGAGTGTTGGTTAATGCTTAAAATAAACAATTTAAATGCTAATGTTGAGAATAAATCCATATTAAATGGGTTTTCTTTAGATATAAATCCTGGCGAAGTTCATGCAATTATGGGTCCTAACGGGTCAGGAAAAAGCACGTTATCTAATATTCTATCAGGAAAAAAAGGGTATGAGGTATCAGGTGAAATTTTATTTGAAAATAAAAATTTATTTGATCTTGAGACAGAAGAAAGAGCGCATAAAGGAATATTTTTAGCTTTTCAATATCCTTTAGAAATTCCGGGAGTAAATACAAATATATTTTTAAAAACATCACTTAACGCAATTAGAAAAGCACGTGGAGAAAAAGAATTAGATGCAATTGAATTTTTAAAGCTTGTTAAACAAAAAGCTAAAGAATTAAAATTTGATGAGGAAAAACTTAACAGACAATTAAATGTTGGATTTTCAGGTGGAGAAAAAAAGAAAAATGAAATTTTACAAATGTCTATGTTGGCTCCAAAATTATCTATTTTAGATGAGACAGACTCAGGTTTAGACATAGATGCTTTAAAAATAGTAGCTGATGGAGTTAATACTTTAAGAAACAAAAATAATTCTTTTTTAATAATTACTCACTATCAAAGATTACTAGATTACATAAAACCTGACTTTGTCCATGTATTAATGAATGGAAAAATAATTAGATCTGGTGGCCCAGAATTAGCAATAGAGCTTGAAAA
>CACNSS010000017.1 GCA_902623215.1 uncultured Pelagibacteraceae bacterium | reverse complement strand
GTTAAATTATCAATTTTTTTTTTAAAAATTTTGATAAATTTTTCCTCTAGTCCAATAATTGAATTTTTTCTAAGAATATCATTTGCATCACCATCTTTTTCAGAACTAATATTGGGTAAAATAGGTTTCGAAAATGAAGGCTTAAAATTACATCTATATGGAAAGTTATAATTATTTTCAAGTGCTTCGGGGATGTCGGAAAACAATTCATACATCTCTTTATCATTTCTTAAATAGTGCTTATTACTAAATTTTATTCTTTTTTTTTCTTGTATATAAGTCTTATTCTTAATACAAATTAAGGCGTCATGTGCCTCGTGCATATCTTTATCAATGTAAAAGGTTTCGTTCGTTGCAATCAAAGGTATCTTTAAATCATTGGATTTTTTTAAATTCATTTTTTCAAAACTATCCTCGTTTTGATCTCCATGTCTTTGTAGTTCAATATAAAATCTATCTTTATAAATTGATTTGAGTTCTGAATATAATTTTTCAATATCTGAATATTTGCCTTTATCAAATAAATTTCCGAATAAACCGAACACGGTCCCAGAAAATATTGCAATACCCTGGTTTTTTTTTTAATAATTCACTAAAAGGAACACTCGGTTCAGATAAGTCGTCGTTATTTAAGTACGATATTGAAGATAGTTCAATTATCCTTCTGTAACCTATTTCATTCATTGCAAATAATGGAATTAATCCCCTAGTTTCCTCATACTTAAAGTTTATTTGAGTTCCTATTATTGGCTGAGTGCCGATTTTAGATATTTTATCTGAAAATTCTAATGCTCCACATAAATTTGAAGTGTCACATATTGCTAAAGATTTAATTTTATTTTCTTTTAAAGTTTCTTTAAGATCATCAATTTTTATTGCTCCCTCACATATAGAATATTGAGTGTGAAGTTTTAAATGATTAAACTTTTGAAATTTAGACTCGAGCATTAATGGTTTTTATATTACCATTAGTTATTTCCAATAAGCAATCAGCCTTATTAGCAAAAAATCTATTATGAGTTGCAAATATTATTAATCTTTCTTTATTTATCTGATTTTTTAAAAGTCCAAAAATTTCTTTTGCTGTTTGTAAATCTAAACTTCCAGTTGGCTCATCAGCTAAAATTACTTGGGGATTATTGACAACCGCTCTTGCAATAGAAATCCTCTGTTTTTCACCACCAGATAATTGTGATGGATAATGATCTGATCTATTAGTCAGCCCTACTTTTTTTAATAAATTTTTTGCCTTATTAGTTGCAACTTTCTCATCATTACCACCTGCTAGAGCAGCTAAATAAATATTTTCCAATGAAGTAAAATCTGGTAATAAATTATCTTGTTGGTAAATAATCCCAATTTTATTAGCTCTTAAAACATCATTTTTATTAGAATCATTGTAATTTATCTTTTTATTTTCAAATGTAATTGAACCTGAAGTAGGTCTATCAATTAAAGATAACAAATTTAATAATGTTGATTTACCTGAACCTGATGGGCCCATCAAGGAATAAATTTTACCTTTTTTTAAAATTATAAGAAATACTTTTTAAGACATTAATCTTTTTTATACCTTCGAAAGATTTATTTAATTTAGATATTTTAATTAGATTATTCATATTTAAGGGATTTTACAGGATCGAGTTTTGCAGCTTTAAACGCTGGAAATATTGATACCAAAATAGTTATCAAAATTGAACAAGCAGAAATAATTAATATTGAAATGGGATTAATTTCTGAAGGCATAGAGCTTAAAAAATATATTTCCTCAGGAAATAAGCTTATGTTAAAAAATTCACTTAGGAATTGTCTTAAATTTTCTACATACATAGAAAAAGTAACACCCAAGATTATACCAAAAATTGTAGCCGAAGTTCCTATAATCACACCAATTAAGAAAAAAATTTTTATGATTGACTTATTAAGAACACCAATTGATTTAAGTATAGCAATTTCTTTTGTTTTATTTTTTACTAATATTGTCAAACCAGAAATTATATTAAACGCTGCAACGATTATTATTAATGTTAAAATAATAAACATAACATTTCGTTCAACTTTTAATGCGGAAAACAATGATTTGTTCATATCGGACCAAGTGTAAATAAATTCATCATCAAAAACTTTTTGAACTATAGTCTTTTTATATTCAATATTTTTAGGGTTATTTAAATAAATTTCTAAATTACGTTTTTTTGGTTTTAAATTAAAAAAATCCTCAAGTGTGACAAGATTTATAAAAGCAACATTATTGTCAAAGTCAATTACACCACTATCAAAGAGTGAAACAACTGTAAATTTTTTTTGCTTAGGAAGACTGCCGATAATTGTTTGTACACCAGATGAAGACATTAAAGTAATTTCATCACCAATCTCCAAGTTTAAAGAAAAACTTAATTCTTTACTTATAGATATAGAGTTTTTTGACAATTCATTTTCACTACCCAAAAAAATTCCATTATTAACGATGTCTAATTTAGAAAAATCTTTGGCAAAATACCCTCTTAAAAGAATACCTTTGGTAATATCTTTTTTGATCATAATTCCTTCGCCTGAGTTACTAAAAATTAAACTTTCAGAAATTGATTTTAAGTTTTGATTATTTAATTTTTCTTTTGCAATTTTGTTTTCATAAGGCTTAACTGTCATGTGGGCATTAAAACCAATTATCTTATTTACCAGTTCTGTTCTAAAACCATTCATAACCGACATAACTACAATTAGAACAGCTACACCCAACCCAATTCCAATAAATGAAAAAATTGAAATAATATTTAAAAAACCATCTTTTTTTCTGGCTTTTAGAAATCTAAATGTAATCTCTTTTTCTAATCGAGAAATCAATTGTTTACTTTTTGTTTATTAATTATCTTAATGATGTCTTTTAATTCAATTTTTTGAGTTACTCCATCAACTTCTTTAAACTCTAATTTATCGCCTTCAACCCGTTTACCAATTATAATTTGAAAAGGTGCACCTATTAAATTCATCTTTTTAATTTTTGATGAGATATTTTCATCAGTATCATCAATTATTGATTCAATATTATTTTTTTTAAGTTCTAGTAAGATATTATTTGCTTTATCTAATTGTGAATTATCATTTTTGTTGATCATTGGAATTATCGCAACATGATAGGGAGCAATAGAAATTGGCCATTTCATGACTTCATTTTTTTCATCATATTTAGCCTCTATTATTGCGCCTACTAATCTAGAAACTCCTATGCCGTAAGAACCCATTTTGACAAAATCTTTTTTTCCACCTGGTAAATCAACCGACGCGCCCATTGGTTTAGAATATTTATCTCCAAAATAGAATATATGACCAACTTCAATTCCTTTTGTTATTAATCTATCTTTTTCAGAAACTTTCTTTTCAAATTCAGTCTTATTAAATTTTTCATCAGTAACTGCATAATATTGTTCATATTCTTTTCTCATATTCCCTAGAGATTTTTTTTCTAATTTTGCATTGTCTATACTTAAATCAAAAATTCTTTTGTCAGTAAAAATTTTACTTTCACCAGTTTCAGCTAGAATAATGAATTCATGAGATAGATTTCCTCCAATTGGACCAGTATCTGCTGCCATTGGTATAGCTTTTAAATTTAATTTTTTAAATGTTTTAAGATATGACAAGAAAAATTTATTATAAGAAAAAAGTGCTTCTTCGTCAGATATATCGAAAGAATAAGCATCTTTCATGTAAAATTCTCTACATCTCATTATTCCAAATCTTGGCCTGATCTCATCTCTAAATTTCCATTGAATATGATATAAAAGTTGTGGAAGAGATTTATAAGATTTAATCGAGGTTCTAAATATATCTGTTATCAATTCCTCATTTGTAGGGCCATACAACATTTCACGATTTTGACGATCTTTTATTCTTAGCATTTCCTCACCGTAATCTTTATATCTTCCGCTCTCTTTCCAAATTTCACTGGATTGTATTGTCGGCATTAAAATTTCTTGAACACCAATCCCATCTTGTTCTTCCCTTACAATTTGTTCAATTTTCTTCATAACTTTGAAGCCAAGTGGTAACCAGGAGTATATACCTGCTGAGGATTGTTTTATCATACCCACCCTTAACATTAATTGGTGGGATTTAATTTTGGCCTCTGAAGGATTATTTTTTAAAATTGGAATAAAAGATTTTGAAATATGCATGTTAGATAATTATATTTCTTAAGTTTAAATATTCAAACCTCATTAACAAATATATAATTGTGAATAAAATAGTTGTTATTCCAGTGCAATAAATGAATTTTTTTAAAATCTTAGGATTTTCTGGTGATCCGGGATCCTCACCTTCAATTTTTTCAATCTTTATTCTATCAACATCAATAGGTAAAATCGCAAAAAAAACAATCCACCAAATGATTATATAAATTATAGCAAGTCCGGTAGCACTCATTAAATATCAACTAAATTAATGTTGGTGAAAGGTCTTTTGCCTGTTTTTTCTTTCGTAAATTTTCTAGCTACAATTTTAAGTGCTTCTATAAGATTGTGTCTTTGACTTTTATTTCCAATATTAAATGTTTTTGCTGTTTTCTCTATTTCTTCTTCTAATAAGTAAATAAATTCATCTGTTTCATAAATTGGTAATCCTCTAAAGTTTATTATTGGATTATTATGAATATTTCCTTTAGGTGTAATTAAAATAGTTATTTCAAGATAACCGTTAGATCCTAAGTTTTTTCTATCTTTTATAGATTGAGAGTTTTCCTCAACACTTACATTGCCATCCAAATATAGTCTGCCACTGGGAGCTTTATCATAAACTTCTGGATAGTCTCCTGGAGCTAATTTTACTATATCACCATTTTCTACTTGAACAGGATAAGGTACCTGCATTTCTTTAGCAAAAGCAATATGCTCAATCATATGTCTGTGTTCTCCGTGTACAGGAATTATACATTTTGGTTTAACCCAATCATACATATCTTTTAAATCTTCTCTATTTGGATGCCCGGAAACATGGATAAATTCACTCTCTTCTGAAATTACTTCTATTCCATCCTTGACTAATTGATTATGAAGTTTGTAAAGTTTTTTTTCATTTCCTGGTATTATTTTTGAGGAAAAAATTACTGCATCTCCTTTCTCAATAAATACATCCGGATGTGTATAATTTGAAATTCTCATCATTGCGCCCATCGGTTCACCCTGGCTACCTGTGCAAAGATATACAATTTTTTCTCTAGCAAAATTTTTTGCTTCTCTTGGATCTATTGGTTCAATGGTATTTTTAAGATACCCACATTGTCTAGCTGCTTTGTATATTCTGTGCATAGATCTACCAACAAGGGAAATTTGTCTTCCTGTTTTTTCTGCGCAATAAAAAGCTGACTCCATTCTTGCAACGTTCGATGCAAATGAGGTTATTATAATTCTTTTTTTCAACCTACTCATTATGTTCAACATACTTTTTCTCACATCTAATTCAGAACCTGAGCGCCCAGCACTAAAAACATTAGTAGAGTCGCAAATCATTGCTAGAACACCTTCATCACCAATTTCTTTTAATCTCTTTGAATTAATCTCGGTACCAATCAGGGGATTTGGGTCAACTTTCCAGTCACCAGTATGTAAAACAATACCTGCTGGTGTTTGAATTCTAAGGCCATTAGGTTCTAAAATCGAATGGGTTAAAGTGATATATTCAATCTCAAAAGGATTTAAATTCACCTTTCCGTTTAGTTCTACAATTTGTAAGTCATTAGTAATATCAATATTTTTTTCTCTAAATTTTTCTCTTATTAATACAGCTGTGAAAGGAGTAGCATAAAGTTTGCATTTAAATTTTGGCCATAAATGAGCTACGGCACCTATGTGATCTTCGTGAGCATGTGTTAAAACAATTCCTAATAGATTATCTTTTCTTTCCTGAATAAACCCTGGATCCGGATAAATAAGATCAATTCCTGGAACTGTGTCATCAGCAAAAGTAACACCTATATCAACCATAATCCATTTATGGTTTCCTGGCTGACCATAGCCAAATAAATTCATATTCATCCCTATCTCACCAGAGCCACCTAATGGACAAAATAAAAATTCATCTTTCATATTATTTAATTAATTTTGAAGCCTTTATTAAGCCGTTAATTGTTATATCATTATTCCTTTTAACTTTTGTACTAATAGAGTTTTTAAACAATCTAGAAAAACCTCCAGTAGTAATTATATCAAAAGATTTTTTTGTCTCTTTCTTAATTAAATTTACAACATTGTCAATTAATCCAGCATATCCCCAGAAAAAACCTGAGCGGACAGCTGACTTAGTATCTTTTCCAATTACTTTTGTTATTTTCTTTAAATCAATCTGTGGAATTAATGATGCTTTGTCTGAAAGTGTGTTAAGAGAAATTTGAATACCTGGAGATATAATTCCACCTTTATAATTATTACCAATTAAAACATCAAATGTTGTTGCGGTACCAAAATCTAAAATAATAAAATTTTTGTTTTTTTGCGTAACACTTATTGCATTTGCTAATCTATCTGACCCTACTTGCTTATAATTAACATCAATTTTTAAAATTTTCTTCAAATTAAGCTCTTTTAATTCATAACACCTAACTTTTGTTTTATTGTAGAAATATCTTTTTAGTTCCTTATAG
>CACNSS010000016.1 GCA_902623215.1 uncultured Pelagibacteraceae bacterium | reverse complement strand
GCTATAGAGAAATTAGCAGAATTTGAGGCTCTCCTTATAATGAGAGAAAGAACTCCTATAACAAAAAATTTGATAGAAAATTTAACCAAATTAAAATTTATAATCACTAGCGGGTTAAGAAATAAATCAATTCATCTAGATACTGCGAAAAAAAGAAAAATTGTTGTCAGTGGTACTGAGAGTAATACTAATCCAACACCTGAATTAACTTGGGCATTAATACTTGGGTTAGCAAGAAACTTAAAAGAGGAAATTGATAATATGTATCAAGGTTATTGGCAAACTTCAGTTGGTGTAGAATTAAAAGGTAAAATTCTCGGTTTGATTGGCCTCGGAAAAGTAGGAACGCAGGTTGCTAAAGTTGGCAAGGCATTTGGTATGCAGGTGATGGCTTGGAGTGAAAATTTAAATTTAGACACCTGTAAAGAATTAGACGTTCTGCCTTGTAGCAAAGAAGATCTAATAAAAAACTCTGACTTTTTATCTATTCATGTACAAGGTGGAGAGAGATATAAAAATTGCATTACTCTTAAAGAAATGGATAAGATGAAAAAGAGCTCATTTTTAATTAATACCTCTCGAGGTCCCATAATAAACGAAGACGATTTGATAATTGCACTATCAACAAATGTAATTGCAGGTGCTGGATTAGATGTCTATGAAAAAGAGCCTTTATCAGAAAATAATAAATTAAGATTTTTACCTAATGCCTTACTCACACCTCACATTGGATATGTGACGGCTGAAAATTATCACGTTTATTTTACTCAAATGATCGAGTCACTAGAGGCTTGCGTTAATGGTGAACCAATTCGGGTGATTGAGTAAAATGGATTTACCTGTAGTTAATCATGAAGCTTATTTTGCTAAAATTGGCGATGATCATAAATTTCCTATTAATAAATTTGGTGATCTTGCAGATTTTTTATTAAAGAAAAAGATAGTAACAAATTTTCATAAACCATATCCATGTTCAGATGAAACTTTAAAGGGTGCTCACTCTGAAAAATATATTAAAGAAATTAAAAATAAAACACTAGATGAAATTGGAGTTAAAAAAATTGGTTTTCCATTAGTTGATAGCGTAGTTCAAAGGTCGTTAGTTGCAACAGGAGGAACAGTGCTTGCGTCTAAACTTGCAATAAATCATGGTATTGCTTGTAATACTGCAGGAGGAAGTCATCATGCGAATTATGATAGTGGTGCAGGATATTGTGTTTTTAACGATGTAGCGGTTGCCTCTCAATTTCTATTAGATAGAGAATTGGCAAAAAGAATATTAATTTTTGATTTGGATGTTCATCAAGGAAACGGTAATTCAGATATATTCAAGGATAATAAAAATGTTTTTACTTTTAGTATGCATTCAAAATCAAATTATCCTGCCAAAAAATCAATTAGTGATTGCGATGTTGAGCTTAAAGACAATACAGAGGACAAGGAATATTTAAATATACTTAAACTCCACTTAAATAAATTAAATAAAGAAAATTTTGATTTTGTTTTCTATATTGCAGGAGTTGACATCCATTTTAATGATCGCTTAGGTAAATTAAAGATTTCAGATGATGGTATAAAAATAAGAGATGAAATTGTTACAGAAAATTTTTTTTCAAAAAGAATTCCTCTTTGTGGAGTTTTAGGTGGTGGTTACAATAGAAATATTGATAAACTTGTTGAATTGCACTCTTTTTTGCACCAGTCATGTGCTAAATTAATTTAGTAGCTATGAATAAAAAAAATCCAAATCTTACAGCAGAACAGAAATTAGTTATGTTTGAAGAAGGCACTGAACCACCTGGATCAAGTGAACTAAATAATGAAAAGAGTGAGGGAACTTATCACTGTGCTAATTGTGATATAAAGTTATTTGATTCAAAAACAAAATATGAAAGTGGATCCGGATGGCCTTCGTTTTATGAGTCCTTACCAGATGTATTTGAAACCAAAACAGATCATTTAATAGGTTATGCACGTACGGAATATCATTGTAAGAATTGCGATGCCCACCATGGACATATTTTTGAAGATGGACCTCAACCTACTGGTAAAAGATATTGTAATAACGGTGTGTGTTTAATCTTTAAACCAAAAAAATAATATAATAATAGCAATAATTATATATGTGCTTATAATAATCTTTAAAAAAATGTTAAAAAAAATAATAGCTATATTTTTTGTTTTCAGCTTAGGTTTAGTTTCAAACTCAAACGCAGAGAGTTTAGATACTAAAATAAGTGAGTATATTTCAAATTTTATTCCTGGCGAGGGATTAACTGAAACATCTATTAAATTAAATGATAAGGATGAAGATCAGATAAAATTTTCAATTTTAGGCCTTAGAAATATCCTTGAGGAGGATAATTCAAATTTATTCACGCAATTTAGCTTGAGAACTAAAGAAGTAAATAGCGATGGAAGAATTCATGGTAATTTAGGTATTGGTTATAGAAAATTAAGTGATGATAATTCAATGATGTATGGTGCAAATACTTTTATTGATGCAGACATATTCGAGGGACACAGGAGATTGGGATATGGACTTGAAGCAAAAGCATCGCTATTAGATTTATCTTTAAATGGATACCAAAAGATAACAAATATGAAAACTATTAATGGAACAGCTGAACAAATACTTAGTGGCTGGGATTACTACTTAACCACTCAAATTCCTTATACACCTTGGGCAAAATTTAGTTTCAAAGGTTATAAATGGGAGGGTGAAAAAACTTCACAAGACTCAAAAGGAAATAAATATATTTCAGAATTAAATATAAACCCTTCATTACAATTGAACTTATCAATGGACGACTCTTCTCTTCCTGGTGTAGATGATGTTTTGGAAGCTGAACTATTATTTGTTTATCCGCCTAGAGAAAATATAAGAACGATGGATGAAGGATTATCTGATGTAGCTTTTGAAAAAGAAGACATGCAAGCAAAATTAAATGAAAAAGTTAGAAGAAACTACGATTTAACTGTAGAAATCCAAGGTACGGTAATTATTACAAGTCAATAATATGAGAAATATTTTTTTTATAATTTTATTTATCCTAACTTTTTTCAACACAAAATCTTTTGCACTTGAAGCTGAGGCAACAACTTATAAAATCACAATAACAAGAATTGAAATTTGTGACAGCACCAGTACTGATGCCTCATGTAATAATCCTATAGTTTTATATTCTGGTAATTCCGGGTCTATTGATATTGCATCTACTTCGGCTGGAGCAGCAGCAGCAAGTTTAGGAGATTTATCAAAAGTTGAATTTGGAAAAACTTATACTTATTTTCAGATTACTATGAATAGAGCTTTTACAGTTGCTGGTAGTGTTACAAGTGGAGCAACAACTTGCTATACCATTGCAAGTTCAACTGGAACCGCCAGCGTAAATGGAATAGGAAGCAAAACTTCAGGAGCTGCAGTTGCTGGAACTTATTATGCAGGTATTCCGGGTGGTACAAATCATGGAGATGTAATGAACAGCACTACAGCTGGTGATGGAACAGGAACAGACTCAGCAACAGGAACAGTTGATGCTGGTGATGCTTTTTTTGAGTATAGAGAAGCACTTTCGAAACCATTTACTATGGGCGCTGGAAAAATTCCAACAGTTAAAATTGCTTTTGGAACATCAACAGCATTGGGATATTTAGAAAAAGCTGGATTAGCAAGCGATTGTACTGGAACTGCTGGTGCAACTAGAGGTTTCTATGCAAACCGACCTGATGTAGTTCTTACACTTGAGTAATTAGTTTACTTTACTAAATCTTGAAGTTTTTTTTCTTTTTCTAAAGCTCTGACTTCATCATAGCCACCAATGTGTTCATCATTGAAAAAAATTTGTGGTATTGTTTTTTTTCCATTAGCTTTCTTTATCATTTCATCTTTTGCACCATCGACTTCAGCTACATTAATTTCTTTATAAGGTACATTATTTCTTGTTAATAATCGTTTTGCTGCATCGCAATAATTACAGTATGGTCCAGTATATATTGTAACATTTTTCATAGACTATAGATAATCACCTTTTTTAATTTTACTAGATATTTGTTTTCGAGAGTATTCAAATTTTTTTCTATGTTTGATACTTTTTTCATGAACTCTTTTCCTCCATAATCTAAATGATGATGGTTTAAGCGACCTCCGCATTATTCTTATGACGTCAGATTCTGAGTAACCAGTTTTTTTTTCGATTTCCTCAAAAGTGATTCTGTCTGCCCAAGCTGCCCAGATGACCCAATCTGGATCTTCAATATTGGGCTGAGGATTTTTGACGCGGGTAACTGGCCTGTGACCTTTTTTTTTCATAAAATCCTTATATTTTAAAAAATACCATAATGCATTTTTTTTAAGACCTGATATATTATAGTTCGATAGTCCTTCTTAGCCATCTTTAGCTCCCGGTTTTTAAGGACTATCTTTTTTATGCTCCCCCTAGATTTTGTCCTTTTTTTACAGATCATTATTTTTTTATTTATTACACCTGGTACACCTAGAATAGTAATCATTTCTTATTCAATGAATTATGGGGTTAAAAATTGTATTTGGACAGCTTTTGGAGATGTTACCGCAAATTTACTGCAAGCAACTTTAGTAATTTTTGTCATTGGTTCTTTTTTATCTGACAATCCAAATATCCTAAATATTTTCAAATGGATTGGTGTAATTTATTTAATTTATTTAGCTTATGATGTTTACAAATCTTCACCAAAAGAGGTTAATTCAAAAATTATTAGTTCAAAAGGAACTTTTTCTTTTTATAAAGATGGTTTTTTAGTTGCGGGCACAAGTCCTAAGGCTTGGTTGTTCTTTCCCTTAATATTCCCTCAATTTATTGACTTTAGTGCTAATTATATCGTCCAATTTTTTATTTTAATAACTACTTATGTTGTTTTGGATTTTATTTCTTTGATTGGTTACGCTCTGTTGGCACAAAAACTTGTTACATGGATAAAAGCAAATCCAAAAACAATTAATACAATCTCAGCGAGTGTTTTAGTAATCATTGCCTTAATTATTATTGTTACACAACAATATTAGTACATACGTAAAAGTATTTTTGCCACTTGCAATACTTTCAAAATATTTATTAAATTGAGTATTAATTAATTAATAACAAAAGGAAATAAAATGAAAATAAGTAAAATAATCTTGAGTTTTATTTCTGCAGTAGCAATTTTACTTTCAACTTCAGTTGTATCATTTGCAAAAGTTGTTGGAGATAAGATTGTCTTAGGTGCTGCCATTTCATTAACTGGAAAATACTCATCTAATGGTGTTCACACACAAAACGGTTACAATATGGCTGTTGATAGAATTAACAGCATGGGTGGAGTAAAAGTTGGTGGAAAAACTTATAAGTTTGAAATCATTTATTATGACGATGAATCAAACCCAAAAAGAGCAGCTCAGTTAGCAGAAAGATTAATCTCACAAGATGGTGTTGAGTTTATGCTTGGGCCGTATAGCTCAGGTTTGACAAAAGCAATTGCACCGGTTACAGAAAAATATGGTGTTCCAATGGTTGAAGCAAATGGTGCCTCTAGATCTTTGTTTACAAAAGGTTACAAATATCTATTTGCAGTTTTAGCTCCAGCTAACTTATATCTTGATGTTGCTATAGATTTAGCAGTTGAAAAGAATAATGGAAAAGGTGTAACAGTTGCAATGGCATTTGAGCAAGATGCGTTTTCTCAAGACGTAAGACTTGGAGTTTTGGATGCAATTAAAAGAACTGGCTCTAAAAAGGTAATCGATGATAAATTGCCAAAAGAGCTGAATGATATGGCAGCTACTTTAGTAAAAGTGAAGCAAATGAAACCAGATGTTTTAGTTGTTTCAGGTCATACAAAAGGTGCACTTACTGCTATCAGACAAATTTCTGAGATGAAAGTAGATGTTCCAATGTTAGCAATGACTCACTGTGATGCAGCTAAATTATCAAAGCAACATGGTAAAAACTCACAATATGCTTTATGCGCTTCTCAGTGGCACAAAACACTAACTTACAAAGATGATTTCTTTAAAGATGGTATGACATATGATGCAGACTTTACTAAAGAGTTTGGTTATGCGCCGCCATATCAAGCAGCAGAATCATCAGCTGCGCTATTGGTATTTAAAGATGCATTTGAAAGAGCAAATTCTTTTGATCAAAAGAAAGTAAGAGATGCTCTCGCTGCTACTAACATGCAAACTTTTTATGGAAATATAAAATTTGCTGAAGGTGGTCAGAATGTTGATAAGCCAATGGTACTTTTCCAAGTTATGTGTGATGATGGAGGAAAATGTGAAAACAAAGTTGTTGCTCCAACTAAATGGGCTTCAGCTAAATTGATTCACCCAATTCCTTCGTGGTCTGAAAGATAAACAAATCTATAAATACCCCCTAATATAATATATATAGGGGGTATTTTTTATAGGACTCATTATGGATTTCATGGTCTTCCAATATCCAATGATTTCCGTTCAAGCATGTTTGGATGGAATTTTACTTGGCATTTTATTTGCATTGATTGCTTATGGTATGGCGCTGCAATGGGGAGTAATGAATATAATTAATATTGCTCAAGGAGATCTTGTTATTTTAGGAGGATACATTGCTTACTTTATGTATCTATATGGAATTCATCCAGCTTGGGGAGTAATTGTATCTCCAATAATTATGTTCTTTGTAGGTATAGCAATTTACAAACTCGTAATTAATAAAGTAGTTGATAGAGATTTATTTATCTCTATTTTAGCAACTTTTGGAATAAGTATTCTTTTCATGCAATTAATGAACTTTGCATTTGGAGCTGACGTTGTTCTAGCAAATTCAGATTATGGAACAACTATGTTATTTAACAGCAATGTAGTGCTTCCAAATTCAAAAATATTTTCAGCTTTTATAAGCATTTTATTTGCAATTTGTTTAGTAATTTACATGAAAAAATCTAAGCTTGGTCGTGCAATTAGAGCTACAGCCCAAAATGCAAGAGCTGCAAAGATTTTAG
>CACNSS010000015.1 GCA_902623215.1 uncultured Pelagibacteraceae bacterium | reverse complement strand
TAATTTATGTGTTAGAGTTGAATATTTTCACTCTGTTACACTCAAAAATTGTAAATTCTATATTTAATTTATGAAAAATTTATCTACTCAATTAGAGATTGAGCTTTTTTTTTAAAAAAAAATAGTTTTTTTCTCTTTTTGAGCGAAAATTAAATAATAATTTATTTTCTTTAATAATTTTTAGAAATAATCTTCTTAAAACACTTTTTTTTTTTAATTAGGCTCTCCTCTTATGTCAGTAGTTAATTCCTGATAAATTAAAACTGTAATTGCGTTGAGGTTATTTATAATTCTATTAAAATTCCAACTGGTATCAACATTACTACAATTTAATTCTCTAAAGTAATAGACTTTTGCTCGTGGAAGTGTTGGAAATATATCTTCAGAGATAATATTAAGCTGATTTTTTTTTTTCAATTGTAAAATTATATCTACAAACATTTGACGTCGCCCAAAACAAAAGAGCAGAAATAATTATTGCGAATAAAATCATTATCTTACTTATTGCAAACATAAAAAAGAATTATACTCCGTCTACAACAACAATAGTCAAATCATCTTTTTGAATACGGCCAGACTTAATTATATCCTCAACAATTTTATTTAATCTTTCGTGATTAGGAGTTTGTTGATACTTTGTAATATAATTTTTGAAACCATCGGACTCTAACATGTTACCTTCAGGATCTTTCATTTCTGTTATACCATCAGTGAATACATACATCGAACTCTCAGAAAATTTTATTTTTGTCTCTTTGTATTTAATCTTCGACATAATTCCTAAAGGTGGACCCGCTTCAGTATAGTTTGTAAATTTTCCATCTTTAGAATGAATTAGTGGTGGTTCATGTCCTGCGTTAGCAAGTAGTAATTCTTTTTTATTACTGTCATAAATACCGATAAGCATTGTTACAAACATTCCACGTGCAGCTGTTTCACAAATTTCAGAATTAAGTAAATTTAATAAATCGGCAGCAGAAAAAATTGTTTTACTTAAACATCTATAAAGACTCGAAGCCTTTGACATTAAAAGAGAAGATTTAATTCCTTTACCGGATACATCTGCAACACCAAAACCAAATTTACCATTACCTAGATCAGAAAAATTATAAAAATCTCCTGATACGACTTTTGCTGGGATATTTATTCCTGCTATAGGAAAGTTTTCTTTTTTATTTTGAGACAACAAAGTTTTTTGTATCTCACCAACAATTTCAATTTCTTTTTGCATTCTATTCTTATCAACTAAATCTTTTGCCATCTTAGCATTGTTAATTGCTAATGCAGCTGGACCGGACAAAGTTTCTAAAAGTTTTCTATCATTCTCTTCAAAAAGTTTATTATTAGTTTTTTTGTTTAGGCAATGAATAACTCCAATACATTCATCTGATACAATTAAAGGGGAGCATAGAACTGAATAAGTTGTAAAATTTGTTTTGTTATCTAAATCAAAATAAAATTCTGCAATTTCTCTAATATCTTTTCTAACATCACCAACTCTAATACATTTTTTCATGACTGCAGCTTTTCCCATAACTCCTTGGGTAATTGGGATTTCAAAATCCTCAAGATATGCTTGATGTTTTGAAGCAATACATTGGAACGATTGATTTTTTTTATCTATTAAAAAAATATTTGCCGCTTGTGCATTAATTCTTTTTATAATTAATTCTAATGAATTATTTAGTGTTTCTTTTAAATCAAGAGACATTGCAAACTCTTGATTCATTTTTGTTACTAGCTCTAAATCTTTACTGCTAGTGTCATCTATTTTGATTGTTTCCTTTTTTTTTACACCAAAAAACATGTCATTTATAAATTGATATTCGTTATTTTTTTGATAGTTTTGAAATTGATGGAAATCATTATTCATACGCCAAATTTCTATCTGCACCTAACAGATGCAATGATGTTTGTACAATACTGCATTAACGGGCTCATAGAACTTTCCTCTCAAATTAAACTCTAAATTGTGTTCTATATTATAGCATTTGTCCTTGGAAGTATATGGGGGAGTTTTGCAAACGTTTGTATACATAGGCTTCCCATTGAGGAAAGTATCTCTATTAAAAGGTCTTATTGTCCAAAATGTAATGAGAAAATTAGCTGGTTTGACAATATTCCAATATTATCTTTTTTAATACTTGGTGGAAATTGCAGGAAGTGTAAATCCAAAATTGATAAAAAATATCTTATTGTTGAATTGTTGAGTGTCACAAGTTTTGTATTAATCTATTCCATCTACGGACTTACTATCACGACATTATTATTAGCTGTGCTAAGTATTTTTTTTATAATCATATACTTTATTGACCTAAAACACTTTATCATTCCTAACACGCTTACTTTTCCATTAATGATAATTGGATTTGTTAAATCGTTTGATCCAAACTTAAATACAAGTCTTTTTCCCAATTATTTAAATTCTATAATAGGTGGGGTTATGGGTTACTTAGTAATCTGGTTAATAATTCTTTTTTATAAAAAATTTAAAAACAAGGAAGGTATGGGGCTAGGTGATGCAAAATTACTCTCTGCAATTGGTTTTTGGTTTGGATGGATCTGTATTCCCTTTATAATTTTTTTGTCATCCGTAATAGCTCTTCTTGTGGTGACGCCCTCTTTAATAAAAAAATCTAAGACGATGTCTTCTCAAATTCCATTTGGTCCATACATAATAACAGGATGTATGATTTACATTTCTTTCTTTGATCAATTTAAAATATATTTATTGTTTTAATAGTTCTCTCGCCAATTTCCTCTGAACACAGAGATCGCACCGTCGTTAGAAAGTAAGGATATAAGTGTGTCTGCTTGGTCATCACTGTCTGTTGTTATATTGGCAAATAGTTTGTCTGCAAACACAACCAATTTTGAAAGAACACCTGGTTGCAAGTAATAACAGCCAGTCTTTTCATCAAAACCAGCTTCCGCACTCATTTGTTTGCTTGCCTGACCTATATCTTCAGATGTATTAATTCCACATTCATCATCGGCAGCACATACGTAAGCATTTCCTACACTACACTTTGCACCCTCTGGTGGTTGGTAAACTGGGTAGTACACTGTACCCTTGAACACAGTGGGTGACGCAGTGGCTTTGTGATATAAATTTTGAGTTGACTGACGAGATCCATCACTTGTAAATAATGACTCATCTTGTCTTTTATCAAAAGGCTTATCTAATTTAAACACCCAAGCATCTTTAGCGATTGCAGGACAATCACCTTGATCTGATGTTTCGTCAGCTGTATTTACACAATTAGGGCTTAGAGTGTATCCATCATCTGCATCAATTTTTCTTGCGTTCATTGCCTCTGCTAAAGAGCCTGAGGCTCCAGTATTAACCATTCTAAAATTTGGAAAATCAAAATCTCTAATTCCATACAAGATGTTATCCATTCCTCTAGACTTTCTAGATATGTCGTTAAAGTCTCCCGTGGCTCCAAATAGATATAAGTTTTTAGTATCTTTTCCAAATGCAGCATCCATTCCAAAGAAACTTACTCTACCATTTTCTTGATTGGTATTTAGTGAAAATAGAGTTGTGTGATCAAATAAATCTATTGCGGTAGCACTAGGATCATTGGATGTCAGATCATTAGTTAAGTTGATTTTGGAAATTTTTCCCTCATAATCATTCACATAAACTAATGCACCCCGCCATTTTGCTCCTCTAAAAGTATCAGGAGTAATCACTACTGGATCACCCAACACTGAATTTGGAAGATCATCTAAGGTGCCACCATAAGCACTTTCAAACGTATTGTCGATATCAACTAAATTGATTAGTCCATTTCCTCCGCTCGCTATTTTACCTGGATATTGGCCTCCGCTTTGTTCATTCATTGTCTCTAAATCAATCACATAAACAGCAGATCCAACACCACCAACTTTTCCAAATCCAGCAGGCATAACAGCAACATATCTGTCATCATCAATTGGTTGCTCTCTTTCTACTGGAAGTCTGAATATTCTTGGAGTTGCCCAAGTCTCACCCATCTTACTATAATCGTATACCGGATCCTCTGTACCTATATTTGGAATCTTTATAGAAAAGAAGTCTGACTCATCATCAGCTTTTTCATCCCCCTCACCAAGATTAATTACCAAATCCTCTCCAAATGTAATTGTAGCTATTGACGCCTCTTGATCAATCTTGACCACACTTATTGGTTTGGAAACTCCATTTACAACCCTTTCAACAGGCAAAGATGCTGGATCGTCAACAAATTCATCAGGCATAATATAAGGGAACCTCCACACTCTTCCTTTATAACAGGCAGCTGTTCCGGTAGAGTAGAAATCGGTTTCACTTACACAATCTTTAATTTTATCTCTTTCTGTATAATCGTCAGCGCCACGATTAGCTACATCGTCGGCTCTGGCTGTTTCTATGTTGTATTTTGCATTTTTATATTCCTCTGAATCATTAATAGTCAATCTCCCGCCTGTATAATTTAGTGCCGGTTGTGGATTAGATGCACTATTAATTATCGTTCCGTCATGGAGAGCTATCATTACTTTACTTCTAACAAAGTCATTGTAAACTGAAAATACGTGAAGTGGTTTTAGTGGGTCTGTAACATCTAAAATTGAATATCCAGCGCCACCTCTGCCGTAAGGTATCATTAATATGGTGTGCCAAGATTTATTTCCCGCTGTTTCAAAAGTTTTCCCATCGGGTTTCAGACCAGTAATAAACATATCGTGTACAACAGGTGAACCATCAACAGCAAATATCGCGTTTGTACCCCCTTTGGCATTATCACCAGAACCTTGGTCTAAATTATCATTGATCATCTCTGGTAACTTTCCAGCAATAAACGGTGGCACAAAAGCCCAACGCTCTTCTCCAGATTTCGCATCAAATGCGTGCAACATTCCGTCGTTGGCACCAACATAAAGTGTCCTGGGCCTTTGACTTAAGCTATTGGCAAAATTATTGTAACCATTTTTTTGTCTGAAGTATGCTTCTTGGTTTGTTGATGTATAATTAGTGTTTGCTCCAGGAGGTCCGACTTCTACGATCTGAGAGTGATAAATATCTCCAAGAATAGAATCTCTTTTAGCATTTTTTCCATCGCATCTATTAGCACCTGTCTTGTAAACAAAATAATCTGTACCTCTTACAAAATTTATCAAACCTGAGATATCATCTGAATTTCCAGTAGTACCTCCACAAGTCGAACCTGGTTTATGGTAATCAGTTACTACATTTCCTAAAATTTGAAATAGTCCATTAATTTGATCAGCATTAGTATCTACCCAGTTATTATAATTACTATCTATATAATCTACTCCTTTTAAAGCAGTCCAAATTTTTCTAGTTGATGGTTCCCTTTGTGCAAGTAGTTCAGCTGCATCCCAATTTCCCGGATGATCTTTTTTATGAATTACAAAACCATCAGGAGTAACCTCTTTTCTCATCAAATGTCCTATCCACTGTTGCCCCTGAGATAATGAAAATTGTCCTTGAAATAAATCTCCACCCTCTTGCACCGTAGCAGTTATAGATGGAGCTGAAAATGAAAGTCTGCTTGCAATAATTCTTTCTATCTCACTTTTTAGTTTTGTAACTAACTCTTTTGGATTCTCAGCAATAATTCTTTGTCTACATTCTGAGTCTTGTTCAGCTGTACCAAAATTAGGATCGTCACAACTGCCAGCTTTTGCTGCCTCTTGGAATTGTTCATCTCCTCTATCTTTTATTCCCCCTCCGTAAGCAATAAAAATTGTTTTAACGCCGTGGGCTACACCAAATTCATCTTTATTGACTCCCATTGCTGCAGTTTCAGTTCTTAAAGCTTTAATTTGTGCTATCGCTCTATCATGGTGTTGCCACATACCATCGCCTATTACAATCACGTAATTAAGTTGACATTCTGGACCATCTTTTGTTATGCCGAGGTTAGGATCTGTCATGTACTCATACGCAAGTTGTGAAAATGCATTTCCATCTGTACCAAATCTTGTTTTCATATTATCTACAGCTTGAATTATTCGACCAGATGTATTTGGTCCAATTGCTACTGGTATACAAGAATTGTCATCACACTGAACTGACTTGCCATTAGGATGTTGTGTTGGGTCAGACCATCCTCGATAATAATCACAATAATCATTACATCTATGAAACCATTTTGCTTTAGGACACATATTGTGACATGAGTATTCAGAATTCTTTACCCATTTACCTTTAGCACCTTTTTTATTCGGTACAGTTCCAGCATTCCAATATCCATAACCAAAATATGCTCCACTTGTTAAAGAGCTGTCATTAACAACTGCTTTAATCGCTCTTTTAGCTCCTTCTGCTCTACTAATTACTTTAGTACCTAATTCGTTTTGCCAAGTAATACCCCCTGCGCTGATATCAAATTCTTGAATTGAATTTTTTGCATTTCCAATCCAAACTCTGTCATTTGAAACATAAAGACCAATAGGTTGAGCAAGAAATGTGTTATCTGTACTAGACTCACTCGTCCCAAATGATCCAACAGTAAGTGAAGTGGTTATGTTAGAGGCATTAATTGATAATTTTTGTAGGGTATGACTGGTGTCACTCGTGGCATAAATAATGCTTGCGTCTTGTGGATCGATACTCATTTTTGTTATTAAGTTGTAAACATTACCACTCCCACCTCTTGTGAAACGTGTAGGCGCCCCTGTATCTGGACAGTAGTTTGTACCGTCTGATGAAATACCAATTTTATAAATTTCTCCATTAACGACGTAATAAAGATTGTTTCCACCGTCCATAGAAATTGAATTTGTTTTTTTTAAATGATCTCTGAATGTTGAATTAATACTACTTACGTCACAAAGTTTTTGGTTACCAGTCGAAAGATTTTTTGTAAAAACAAATTCTGATTGAGCATATCTACGGCAAACCCATTTTTTATTTTTCTTTCTTCCTACTCTTCTCATATCAACACATACATTTTGAAAACCAGTGACAATTAAATGATCATTACTACCAATAGTCCTAATGTCTAAACCGGAGGGATATAGTCTATCAAATCTTCCATTGGTAGTTTTGCCGAACTCTGAGCTATCGATAACTTCTACACAGTCTCCTTCGGCGTCTATTGCAACAACAGATTGGTAGTCAAATGAAATCGAATAAATAACTTCTTTGCCTGAAGGTGATACTCCATTGACATCTGAAGACTTATCCATTTCACCAACTGTTCTAATTCTGCTGTCTTGCCTGCCAGTCTCAAGTTCGCACGATGGCATACTATTTGATCCTTGGAACAATCTATCTCCCTTGCCATCTCCGTCTGGATCAACAAATGAGGAGTCAAAATCCTCTGTGTCATAATCAAATTTTATAATTGCACCGTTTTGTTGGCCTACCATTACGTCACCATCGTTAAGTAAAATTAAATCGTTTGGATTGTATATTGCTGCTCCACCAAAAGGATTACCGTTCATACTAGCTGATGTATCAAGAAGAATTAGTACGTTTGCTTTAACATCACCCGAACCTGAGCCTGGAGGTAGTGATTTTGAAAAAACATTCTGACAAAACACCATGGTAGTAATTAGCAGGTATAAAAATAATTTATTTATTGTCTTCATTTAAGTATTACCAAAATTGCCTATATTCATTATTTGTAATTATTAACTCTTCTTCAATTATTGTGTTAAGCCTTAAAGTTTTGCTGTAATAAAATTTTTTGTTATTTTTCTCCCAACTTATGTGTCCTAACCATTTTGGATCAAAAACTTCTTCTGCTTCTTCTCCATAATTATCTTGGATGTAGTAAAAGAGAAAAGATTTTTTGTCATTTATCTTAGAGATATTATTATAAGATATCAATTCATAGCCAATGACCGTTTCACCACCTAAAGAGTGTATTCTAATCTCGGTATCTTGCGGATGATGATCTGGACACCAGTTTTTAAAATTTGTTGTAGCAAACCAATAATTCACTTTTTCGTCATTTAGATTTAGATCAAGTAACTCAATATTCTTATCAATATCAGGCTCACCCAACATATTTGTAACATTAGAGAAACTCTCTCCTATTTCAAATTCAAGATCACACTCTTCAGAACTAACCAAGCTAAAGTTTAAAAAAGCTGAAAAAATTAAAGTAATTATAAATATATTTTTTTTCATAATATCAAGTTGGCATTACCACAATGTTTTCCAAAGGTATCAAAATTTCAATTTCACCGTTATGTAAGTCATCCCCCCTACCTGCACCATAAAGAATCCCACATGAATATATTTTATACGCTGTTCCTTGTGAGTCAACATTACTTACATCTGTAGCGATACTAGATCCATCATTTCTGTACGCAGCTGCACCAATGTTAATTATAAAGTATTCGTAAGCAAATCTTTTTAAGAAATTGAATTCTGCCTTAATAAACTTTTCTTTAGAACTGAAATCCATTACTGTCTCACCCTCATCATTGGTCACCTCTTGTCCAGTCTCATTTATTACCTCATCATCAGTATTAAAGTTAGTGCTATCAGCAGCAATACACCCATTATATCCTCCTGCACACAATAATGGCCCAACAATTTCCAAAAAACTTTTTTGTACTGGAAGTTGTCCAGTTCCAATAATTTTTACATTATCATCATCATCTGTTTCAAGGTTTTTGAAACTCATTAAACATCGTGAACTATCTCTTGGAATAGTTGTGTCATTTGTTGCAGGTCCTCTTACAAATGTATGTCTAAAATAAGTGTCTTCAGTCTTGCTTGCATACTCAGTCTTTGTATCTTGCCATATATCAACTTTCAAATTGTATACAGATAATGGACCTGGATCTGCAGGTGGGGTTCCTAATACATCGTCATCATCAGGCATTTTATTCATCCATGGTCCAAGATATTTATCTAAAATCCATTTCTCCCCTTCCAGAAGTCCTGCCTCAGCTACATAAAAAGTTTGTTGGTAATGGTCACTATTATTATTACTTTGATGATCTCCAGAAGAAATAACAATCAAGGAACCACCCATTAAAGACATTACTATTAAAAGTATAATGGACAAAACTAATGCAAATCCTTTTTCTTTGTTATTTTTAATCATTAATTTGCCATACCTATTCCTCCAAGATTTCTTGTATGCACAGTTAGAAATATTGAGTCTCTCTTATAAGCGGCATCTTCACCTGTAAATTGTTCTGCTTCTCTTCCAAGTGATAAAATCTGTCTTGATGTTCCTTGTTTTAGATTTTTAAAAAATCCAGCTTTAGTAGCTGATCTAAATGTTAAAGTCATATCAACTGATCGAATATCGTAAATTTTGTCTGGATCTTTTGGATTTGCCTCTACAGCTCGACCAAATTTATCCATAGCAACAAATGACATATCTGTGAGATATTCTCTGACAAGTTCTCCAGAGTAACAATCACTACCTGGGCAATTATCGACAACCCAACTTCCCGTATCTTCATCTAAAGGTTGACGCCAGTATTTCTTAGATCTAAAAACACCATAAAATTCATCTCCATCTTTTCTCAGAGCTCGAGCAAAATAAGATATTTTATATTTTTTATAATATTGTTCTCCAGCACCAATGTCAGCATTTGCATCAAAATCTCCGAAAACAATATGGATTTGATCACAGCAAACATTATTTATTTTTTCAGCGGTATCAAGTATCTCGTATCCTGGTGCTATAGGCTCTTCAGTACTTACTGCGGTTGCATCACCAATTGTATTTCTATAAATAACTACAGGTGCGTGACTATCTCTCTCTGTAGCCGCAGTGTCACCTGCAACAAACTCTAAATAGTCAGTTTTAGGGATTTTAATATTTAAAGGTCTTGCCTCATTCTCTGCATTGTAACCATAATAATATTTAAAACCTGCCATCCTTACATCTCTCATTATCATAGAGACAATATCTCTTCCTGACTTACTTATTCCAGCAACGTCCGTCACTCTAGAGTAAGTATTGTTTATGACAGAATAAGTAGTGTACATTGCGGCAATCAGTAT
>CACNSS010000014.1 GCA_902623215.1 uncultured Pelagibacteraceae bacterium | reverse complement strand
TTCTAAAAAATTACTCTTATTTGATAGAAATTTTATAACAGTCTTTGGTGAAGTCTTAAACATCCTAAAAAATACATCAGACATTTTTTCAGGATTTTTCTGAAGAACGCGTAGGAAAATTTCGTCCAAAAATCGGTATTTTCTATCTATTTCAAATTTTTTAGTATTTGAAATATTATCAATATTCTCTCTAATATACTTGCTGTGTTCTTGTATATTTAAAAAAGTATATCCAGTGCTTAATCTTGTCATTCCACCGGCTGTTCCAATATTGATTCTATTTTTTTCGTTTTTATTTAATGGATAAAACAGAGGTATTGCTCCCTCTTCTTTATAAGTAATTTCATAATTTTTAATTTTTAAATTTTTTTTAATATAATTGTTGATTTGATTTTCATAATCTTTTTGTGAATTGTCATTCATTTTTGATAACCAAGTTGTCTCTACTAAAGCTCTATTTTTTGTGTATGGTAATGTATAAAAAAAATGCACACTTTCTCTTTGTTCACAATCAAAGTCCATGAGGTTAAAAATTTTTTCGTCGAAAATATCATTGTCTGTTTTTATCTCTACACCACAAAAATGTTGCCAAAGATTTAGATGGTTTTTTTTGATATTTGGCACACTATTAAAAACTAAAGAATTTTGCCTGTTAATCTCTTCTATATTTTTAAAAAAGAAAATATTTTCATTTTTTTTTAGCTTGTTCTTAATTTTTTCATAAAATAAACCACTATCAATGCTTTGATATGGAAAATTTTTACATTCTAAATAATTTGTTTTACCTGGGATATTAATTGAAAAATTCTCCCAATTTTTTTTTACACAATCGTCAAAATTATGAGGTGCTATTTTCCAAAAAGACCAAGTCTTATCTCGTTTATATTCCTTCCTAGGTTCAATAATTGCTAAAGTTTTATCTTTTAATTTTTCATGAATTTCTAACTCATAAGCAAGAGATAATCCTGCACAACCACCACCGATAATTACATAATCAAATTCTCTCATTTAAATTTATTTCCTCATTTATCAGAATGTGATCATGTTGAATTTGATCTTCGTTTTTATTAATTAAATATAAACTGATTAAGTCAAAAATTGACAGAAAAGTCTCCAATACTTTTTCAATGTTTGAGACATAAATCTTCCCTGATCTTTGGTAGTTCTCCAAGTTTTTTTTTTTTAAAATTTTATATCCTATTTTTCTATACACTCTTCTAGCAACCAATATAGAAAAACGGAAACTAATTGGTATACTTTTTATTGCATAGAAAGAATCTTGATAAAAACGGTTAGCAAGATCAACAGTTGAGGAGATCTTTTCAAAATTTTCCTCTATATAAAATCTGTTATTTTTGGAGTCTTCTAGGACATCTCTAGATATATTTGTTAATTGCATTGCTATTCCCAAATCAATAGCTGATTTAAGAGAATCTTTTTTTGTTACATTTAAAATTTTCGCCATCATTAAGCCAACAGTGCCAGCAACCCTATATGAATAAACTAATAAATCTTTTTTTGAATTTAGTTTAACTCTCTCTTTAATATCCGATTTAATACCAGCCAATAAATCTTGAACTATTTTTATGGATATGTCGAATTCCTCCATGATACCCCACATATTCTTTATAATAAGGTTATCAAATTTTTTTTGAATAAAGTCATTTTCAAATTCAGCAAATTTTTTTTCTTTCACCTCTATCTCGTCTTTATCGTCTGCAATATTGTCTGCAACTCTACAGAAATCGTACAATACTGAACATTTTTTAAGTGTTTCCTTTGGTAAAAAAAAACCAGCCCAGCTAAATGACTTAGCATAAACAGACAAGTAACTTTTATCAGACATTATAAAATTTTATCTAATACTTTAGCTGAGGATAGGACGCCGGGCACACCAGCCCCTGGATGTGTTCCAGCTCCAACAAAATAAAGTCCATCGTATATTTCAGATTTATTATGAAATCTAAAATAAGCAGATTGTGTAAATTTTGGTTGAATTGAGAAGCCCGATCCATATTTTGTATTTAAGTCTTTTTCAAAATAGTCTGGTGTCAAATAAAAGTCTTCGACAATATTTTCTCTTAAGTTTGGCATAAGATCCTTTTCCATTTTTTCAATCACCAAATTTTTCATCTTTTCTCCCTGAATAGACCAATTAATTTTAGACTGATTATTGGGAACTGGAACAAGAACATAAAAACAATCTTGTCCAGCAGGAGCCATAGTTTTGTCAGTGGCAGAGGGCCTATGAAGATAATAACTTATATCATCGTTTAATTTTTTATTCTCAAATATGTCATCGAGATGCTCTTTATATTTGTTTCCAAATTTAATTGTATGATGTTCCACGTTTTGGTAAGTTTTTTTTGTTCCAAAATAATAAACAAATAATCCCATAGAGTATTCCATCCTTCCCCTTTTCCATTTGAACATAATTGAATTTTTTGAGTTTCCATTAAGCATCTTTTCGTAAACTGCAGGTGGGTCGGCATTACAAATAACATTATCAGCTAAAATATTAGTATCATTATCAAGTTTGACTCCAGTTATTTTATTTCCACTTGAAATAATTTTTTCTACTTCATGGCCCTTTATGATTTTAACATCAACTTCATTCATAAGTTTCTCAAAACCTCTGATAATATTGCCTGTCCCACCCATTGAGTAATGTATTCCCCATTTTTTCTCTAAATATAAAATTAGCCCATAAATAGAAGTAGTTGTAAAAGGATTGCCACCAACCAAAAGAGGATGCATGCTTAACATTCTTCTAAGTTTTTCATTTTTTATAAAAGATGAAACCAATGAATAAACTGATTTATAACTTTTTAGTTTTAGAAGTGAGGGAAGTTGCTGCATCATAAAAAAGGGTTTATCAAAAGGCACATCTGCAAGCTCTAAGAAACCCTTGTCGAAAATTTTCTTTGTAAAACTTAATAGTTTTTCGTATCCCTCAACATCATCTTTACTAATTTCTGCTATTTGTTCTTTCATTTTAGTTTCATCACCTGAGTAATTAAATTTTGAATTATCCTCAAAAATGAATTGATACCAAATTTTAAGAGGGGAAAGTTCTATATAATTTTTTGGATCTTTTTTAAATAATCTAAATAATTCATCGATTAAATAGGGTGCAGTTATTACGGTGGGCCCACCATCGTAAGTGAAACCATTTTTTTTAAAAACTCTTGCTCTCCCACCAAGATCAGGATGTTTTTCAACCAATGTTACTTGATGACCCTTAGCTTTTAATCTTAGAGCTGCGGCAATACCACCAAAACCTGAGCCGATCACAATAGAATTCATTTTGATAATTTATAGTTTTTTTAAAAAATTGTAAGAAAATTATGAATTAATTTTTTTTAACTCTTCTTTAGTCTCTTCTAAATTTTTTTGAAATAAATTATCGAGTTTAGACTTATCAACGGATGTTGTAATAATTTTTTTAACAGAGTCCACTGCAATTTTTACTGATGCATCCTTTATTTCTTTAATCGCTGCCTCTTTCATTTGAACTATTTTGTTTTCAGCAGACGCTTTTTTTATTTCTGACGATCTATGAAATTTTTCATTCAGTTCTATGATTAATTTATCACTATCTTTTTTAGCCTGTTCCAAAATTTCATTTTTTACGGATTGAGCAGTATTAAGTTTATTTTGAGCGTTAATTAATAAATTTTTTGCTTCCTTTCTAAGCTTTTCACTTTCATCAATCTCATTTTTTATATCAGTAATTAGTTTATTAAGAACTTCATTTATTTTCTGTGGCACCTTTAAATAAACAAGTGCACCAAAAAAGATGAAAAAGGAAACGGCTACCCAGAATGTTGAATCAATTACCATAATATTTGCTTCCATTTTTTTTGAAAAGATCATCAACAATAGCTGAAATACTACTGTTATTTATTTCGGTCCCTATTAAATTTTTAAGTATTTCTGAAGATGTCTCAATCGCAATTTTATTTATTTTTTGAGGAGCACTCTTTCTGAGCTGATCAATCTCATTTTCAGCTTTTTTTATTTCTTCATCAATTTGTTTTTCTAATAAATCTCTTTTAACATTAATTGTCTTTAATGTTTTTTCTCTAGTATCATTAAAAAAATTTTTCGACTCAAGCTTACTTTTTGAAATTATATCATCATATTCTTTGAGTTTTAATTCACTGTCTTTCCTCTGGTTATCCGCAGCCTCAATGTTTTCTTGTATTTGAGATTTTCTTAATTCCAGGTTTGCACTAATCTTTGGTAATATAAGCTTTGATAAAACGATATACAAAGTACCAAAAACCAATGTAAGCCAAAAAACCTGAGAAACCCAAAATTCAGGATCTAATTGAGGCATACCACCACTTTCAGCTGCAAAAACCTCTTTTGAAAAAAAGAGGTATAAAAATACTAACTGAAAAAAAAATTTTTTAATCATCAAATTTAAAATGCAAATAGAATGATTAATGCAACTACAAGACCAAACAATCCAGTTGCTTCCGCTAGAGCAAATCCTAAAAGTAAGTTAGGAAATTGTTTTTGTGCCGCAGAAGGGTTTCTCATTGCACCAGAAAGATAATTTCCAAAAATTATCCCGATTCCGACACCGGCACCAGCTAAAGCGATTGCCGCTAAACCTGCTCCGATCATTTTTGCTGCTTCTAATTCCATTATATCCTCCTTTATTAGTTAATGGTGTAAATTTAATGCATCATTTAAGTAAATGCATGTTAAAATTGCGAAAACATAAGCTTGAAGAAAAGCAACTAAGATCTCCAAACCAGTTAATGCAACAGAAAATGTTAAAGGAAGCCATCCTCCAACTATTCCAAGGCTTATAACAAAGCCTCCGAAAACTTTCATCATTGTGTGACCTGCCATCATATTAGCAAAAAGTCTTACTGATAAACTAATAGGTCTACTTAGATATGAGATTATTTCAATGACAACTATCAAAGGTAATAAAACAATAGGAACTCCGCTTGGTACAAAAAGTTTTAAATAACCAAATCCATGTTTTATAAAACCAATAATTGTTACACCGATGAATATGAATGCAGCTAAAACAAATGTTACTATTATATGACTAGTGACTGTGAAGGTATAAGGTATCATTCCAAACATGTTGCAAAAAAGAACAAACATAAATAATGAAAATATAAATGCAAAATAAGGTTTTGCCTTAGATCCTGCTGTATCGCTGATCATTTTAGATACGAAAGTGTAACTTAGTTCTGCTAATAGTTGAATCTTATTAGGTAGCATAGAATTTTTTTTAGACCCTAAATTAAAAATCAGGAGAATTGCAAGAGAACTGACCACCATAAACAAACTTGCATTTGTAAATGAGATATCAAAAGCTCCGATTTTTATTTCTGGCCCAATTCTGTAAACTTCGAATTGAGTCATTGGATTTGCTGCCATAAATCTTATATCTATTTTTGCATATTTTTGGCAGATCTAATCACATTCGTAATGCCTGCAATTACACCTACAAAAAAAAAAATTAAAATTAACCAAGGTTTAGTACCAAAGGTATTGTCTAAAATAAACCCAATAATTGTCCCTACAGCAACTGCAGATACTAATTCTGTACTTAGCTTAAAAGCTGAGCCAATAGGCGATGGATTCTCCTTTTTGTTTTCACTGTCTTTCTTTGAGAGCTTTTTTTTTGCAATTTCTAAGCGAGTTTTGAACTGATTTTTAGACATCCGATTATTTTAATCAAGCAACCATACTCTCTGCTTTTTGTAAATCAACTGCTACCAGCTGACTTATTCCTTTTTCAGGCATGGTTACACCGTATAATCTATTCATTTTTGACATTGTCAATGCATGGTGAGTAACGATGATAAACTTTGTATTTGTTATTTTTGTAAGCTCATCTAATAAATTACAAAATCTTGTGACATTGGCGTCATCCAAAGGAGCATCTACTTCATCTAGTACACAAATAGGAGAAGGATTAGTTAAAAAAACTGCAAAGATAAGTGATAGTGCAGTTAAAGCTTGTTCTCCACCCGATAATAGAGTTATTGATTGAAGTCTTTTTCCTGGTGGACTAACCAACATTTCTAAACCTGCTTCTAGAGGGTCCTCTGAGTCAACGAGTTCAAGTTTTGCATTACCACCATTAAATAATTTTGTATAAACTTCATTGAACTTTCTATTAACTTTTTCAAAGGCTTCAACCAATCTCTCTCTACCCTTTTGATTGAGTTCATTAATACTGTCTTTTAATTTTACAATTGCTGTCACTAAATCTGCCCGGTCAGACTCCATTTTTTTAATTTCTGTCTCGTATTTATTAGTTTCTTCGTCTGCTTTTAAATTAACAGACCCTAATTTTTCTCTTTCCTGTTTTTTTTTATCCAATAAATCTTCTTGATTTACAGCGTCAGGTAATTCTTCGATACCATTTAAATTTGAATTCTCTAAGATATTTTCCTCAGTCAAATTAAGCTCAGAAGTAATTCGATCTATTAAATCATTTTTTCTTTTTATTAATCCTTCGATAGTTGCACCAGAGCTTGCTTTTCTCTCTCTTATTTGTATAGATTGTTCTTGTATTTCATTAAGTTTTGTTCTGAGTGAGTCAATTTTTTCGTCAGTGTCATTTATAATTTTTTCATTTTCTTCTTTTTCTTCCTCTGAATTTCTTAAATTTTCTGAAATTTGTCCCTTTTTTTCTGCTTGCATTTTTGGTTGATTATCAAGTATTTCTAATTGATTGGTTAGATTATTCTTTCTACCAGTTAATTCATTTACCATTTTTTCAGAATTTGAAAGTAAATTTTTCCAGCTTTCAATTTCTTTTTCAATTATTTTGATTCTCTCATTTCTTTTAACAGATTCTTTTTTGATATTTTGATTTTTACTATAGCTATCGGCATATTTATCAATAATTTTTTCAAGATCATTTAGAATATCTAATGCACTATCATTTTGATTTGAACTTATTAAAGTTTTAATTTTTTCTATTTCATCAAATAAATTATTTTTTGAATTATCAAGATCCTCATTTGATTTTTTTTCTGTCTCAAAATATTTTGAGTCAACTTCTATTAGGTCACTTTTTTCCTCTTTGAGTCTTTTCTCATTAGAATTAGCATCTATAATAATTCCTTTTTCTCTTGAGACATCTTCATCAAGTGTTTTTAATGACTTTTTAATATTCTCAATCTCTTCTTGAGTCCTAGTATTTTCTTTATCCAAACTTTGAAGTTCTAAATTCAATCTTTGGATTTTAGATAAATTTTCGATGTTTTTTTCTCTTAATGGAGTAACTTTTTCTGTTTCTAGTTTGATTAACGTTTCAATTTCTGTAATTCTTTCATTAAATCCACTAACCTCACCTTCGGCCTCTTTGTTTATCTCATTTTCAATAGTTATTTCTTTATCAATTTCTATTAATTTCAGATAGTAAAGACCAGCTTCAATTTTTTTTATTTCATCTGTTATGTTTTTATATTTTGAAGCCTCCTCCGCTTGTTTTTGAAGATTTGCCAATTGTCTTTCTTGCTGTTTTCTTAATTCATCTGCTCTCTTAAGATTATTTTCAGCTGCACCCAATCTTAACTCAGCTTCATGTCGTCTTACATGTAGACCAGAAATACCAGCTGCCTCTTCGAGAATTGCTCTTCTATCAGTAGGTTTAGCCGTCACTAGGGCTCCAATTCTACCCTGACTAATCATCGATGGAGAGTGAGCTCCAGTGGATAAATCAGCAAAAAACATTTGAGAATCCCTTGCTCTTACTTCTTTATCATTGATGTAAAACTTGGATCCTTTATCTTTTTCAATTTTTCTTCTAACGTTAATTTCATTAACTTCCCGATATTGAATAGGTCCTTCGCCAGTATCATTTTTAACTGTTATAGAAACCTCAGCGATATTTTTAGATGGTTTGTTTGAAGTGCCAGAGAAAATCACATCCTCCATTCCTGAGCCACGTAAACTTTTTGCAGATGTTTCGCCCATAACCCATCTGATGGACTCGACAATATTTGATTTTCCGCAACCGTTAGGTCCAACTATACCAGTTAAACCATCTTCGATTAAGAAATTGGTTTTATCAGCAAAAGACTTAAACCCATTTAATTGGATTTTTTTAAACTCCATTAATTAGCTTATATCAGCTTTTCTAAAGATTTTTTTAAATTTTTATAATTAAGAGTTTTCTCGAACTTTTTGTCATTAATTATAATCGTAGGAGTGGAATTTACCTTAAATTTTTTAGTGCCTTCGATTCGATCATTTAAAACGAAATCTTCAATCTTTTTATCGTTTATGCACTTTTCAAAATCTAAGCTAAAATTTTTGTTTTCAACAAATTTTTTTAAGTTTTCATTAGCCTCCTCTATTGTTTTGCCTTTAACCCAAGCCTGCTGATCAGAATATAAACTCATCATAATTTCTAAACTTTGATCTTGTTTGCACTGTGAAATTTTTGATGCATTAAGAGCAATAATATCCAAGGGAAAGTGCCTAAATTCTATTTTTACCAAACCAGTATCAATAAATTCTTTTTTAAGTAATGGGTAAATATTGTTATGAAAATCTGCACAAAAACTACAAGTCAGAGACTCGTAAGCAATAATTGTTATTTTGGCATCGTTTTGTCCAGAAACAATTCGATTATTTTCAGCATTTACCTTGAGAGAAAATCCAAAAATAATCAAAATTAATAAAATAGTTTTTTTCATTTTTCTTTAAATACTTTTGTTAGTTCTATTAGGGACTTTTTAATTTTTTCATTTTTAACACTCTCAATTTTTTTATTGAATGTTTTTCTTGTCACAGCTTTTTTCTCTATCTTGTCACTGATTAATTGCTTACGTTCCTCCTCAAAAGTAGTAAATTTGATTTTTTCAATTACTATATTTCCAAAGAAATTATTTATTCTATCCATGATTTCTTTTTTAGAATATTCTAAATCTATTTCATGACCTCTTTTAACCATAATTAATAATGTACTAACCCCAAATTTATTTGAATTTTTAAATGATTTTGGGAAGCAAACTTTAAAGAGACTTTCTCCTACCAAAAATTTCCAATTATTAAGTATTTCAGAAAAAATATGGCCTCTTTTGCTAATAACTTTTTTTACACTTGTTGGTAAGGTGTCTTTAAAAGATCTTAAGCCTTGAATGGATCTTAATCTCTGCTTAGTATTATTTTTGAAATACATATGACAGAAAAGATCATAACAAAAAAAGTTCTCAAATGGTATGATTTAAATAAAAGAAACTTACCATGGCGGAAAAAAGTACCTTCTGACAAAAAGCATTATTTTACATTGGTAAGTGAGTTTATGTTACAACAAACACAAGTTGTAACTGTTATTCCTTTTTTTAATAGATTTATAAAAGAATTACCCACTCTTGTGCACCTCGCTAAAGTTAGAGAAAATGAATTAATAAAATTATGGGAAGGTCTTGGATATTATTCAAGAGTAAGAAATTTACAAAAAACTGCTAAAATTATAATTAGTAAATATCATGGAAAAATTCCAAATAATTATAAGGATTTAATATCTTTACCTGGTATTGGCAATTACACTGCTAATGCAATCTTAGCGATTGCCTTTAATAAATCTTGTATTCCTTTAGATGGAAACATTGAAAGGGTTTTAAAAAGATATCTTTATTTAAAAAAAGAAAAAGAAATTCAAAAAGACAATCTAATAGAAAAAAAATCTATTTTTGGAATTTCATCAAGAGCAAGCGATTATGCACAAGCTTTAATGGAATTGGGAGCAATTATTTGCAAACCTAAAAATCCTGAATGTGCTAGGTGTCCAATCAAAAAAAATTGTATGTCTTTTAAGAAGAAAGATTTTAATTTAACTAAAATTTCAAAAAAGAATATAGAAAAATATTTTATTCTTAAAGTTTATAAAAAAAATCGAAAATATCTATTAATTAAAAACACAAAATTTAGTTTTCTTAAAAATTTAGCAATTTTTCCAATGGAAGAGCTGTCTAACCCAAAAAATTTTAATGAAAATCTTAATTTTAAAATGTCAAACATGAATATGAACATAAAAATTCAATATCTCAAAAATGCAAAAAGATTTCCTTCATCCTATTGGTTTGATAGAAGAAAATTAGATAATTATATGCTTCCAACATTCACCAAAAAAGTTGTTAAATATTTAGAAAAAAATTAATGAAAAAAGTAGCTATAATTGGTGCTGGAATTTCAGGGCTATTTATTGCCAATTTATTTAAGAGA
>CACNSS010000013.1 GCA_902623215.1 uncultured Pelagibacteraceae bacterium | reverse complement strand
AAATTCGAAAAAAAGATTTAAATCAAAATATGACTTATGGACTCTACAAAGTACCTTTGAGTGGGCAAATAAAAAGATTAACCAAAATAAAAAAAATAAGAAAAAAAATTCAAAAATTATGATCGACAAGTTCTTTCAACTTTCTAATATTAAAAGAACAAAAATCAATTTCTCTCTTAATCATGGGTGGAAATATTCTTCAAATTCAAAACCTTTTAAAATTAAAAGTTTTTGGGATCCAAAGAAAAAAATAGGTGTTTGTGCTGATTGGTTTGTAGGACCAAGACTAGAGTCGGGATGGATAAGTGCACAGGACCTATATAAAAAAATTTCAAGATATATTATTTAAAGCTTTTCAACCTGTATTCCCAATTTCCCATTCTTGAGTAAGTCACTTTTAAAATTCTTAAATTTTTTCTGTCATACCAAATGTCAAAGTCTAATCGTTTATCTTTTGGAATATTCATATCTTTAGATTTAAGTGTAAAATGATCAACATCATAAATTTTTCCATAAAGGTCTATTTTTTCTTTTCCCACAAAAGTTACAACCTGTTCTTTAATACTTCCTGATATTGGACTTATTTGAGATCCTGCTTGTAAAATTTTATGATTCCACCAATTTCCAATAACATTATCAATGTTTGCTTCTCCATTGAATGAGGAGCCTTTGATATCAAATTTTTTACTATTTTTATTTAACTTTAAATTTACAAATTTTTCTTTTTCATTTTGAAGAGTTTTAGAATCATATGATATCAACTGATCTTTTATGTATTTTTCTTCACCATATGACTCAACCTTAAAAATTGTAGTTCCTAATAGACCAACAGAAAATTTAAATTGATTTTTAATAATAGTTTCTTCGCCATTTCTTTTGAAAAAATAATAATTGTATCCAATTAGTTCACCATTTCTAAAAATCTCCATTTCAATTTTGTTATATTTATTGTAGTGACCCATATGTGCCATAGAAATAACTGGAAAAATTACAATAATCAGAATGGCTATAAATTTTCTCATTTAGCAATTACATTAGTGGACTTTATCAATAATAGAAATAACTTATTAAAATGTTTTTAAAAATAAAGAAAATACCAAAAGTTAATTGGAGTTCTGATAAGCCATATAATTTTAAACCAAAATTTTCCACTTTCTTTTTTTTATGTTTTGGTCTGACGTTATTTGGTCTTGGTGAAGGTTTACTAATTGTTTCCTTTACAGGCGCTTCTCCGTGGAGTGTTTTAGCTCAAGGTATTTCCTTAAATGTTAATTTAAGTATTGGAACAATTACTCTTTTAATAAGTATTGCTGTTTTAATTTTGTGGATACCTCTGGGCCAAAAACCAGGAATGGGTACAATATTTAATGCCTTAATAATAGCCTTTATGATTGATCTTTGTATTAAGTTTGTACCAACCCCGTCTAATTATCCTAATCAATTAATCCTAGCAGTAATTTCTGTAATGATGGTTGGAATAGGTGGGGGCATTTATTTAGTTTCTAATCTTGGTGCAGGACCAAGAGATGGATTAATGATTGGTTTACAAAAAGTGACTAATTTTCCAGTAGCAGCTGTTAGAGCCTTTTTAGAAATTTCTGTTGTAAGTATTGGTTGGTATTTAGGTGGAACTGTGGGTGTTGGGACTCTTTTATTTGCTTTTGGTATTGGCCCGTGCGTAGCCTTGGGATTATTTTTAGTTGATAAAATATTTGATTAGGCAGCAGCGCCTGATTTTTCACTTCTTTTTCTTTCATGAGGATCAAGTATTGCTTTCCTCAATCTACAAGACTCTGGAGTAATTTCTAAAGCTTCATCTGTATTTAACATACTTAGTTGTTCAGCAATCGACATTTTTCTTACTGGCGTTAAGACAACATTTTCATCAGTACCTTGCGTTCTCATGTTAGTTAATTTTTTACCCTTCATAACATTAATGATCATATCTCCCGGTTTAGGTGACAAGCCCACAATCATTCCTGGGTAAACAGGATCGTTATGAGTTACAAACATTTCTCCTCTAGCTTGTAAGTTAAATATTGCAAAAGCAACTGCCTTACCTTGTTCCATAGAAATAAGAGCACCATTTCTTCTACCCTCCATTTCACCTTCAAATGGACCATATTCATGGAAAATTCTATTGATAACACCATTACCCTTTGTGAGTGTTAAAAATCTACTTGTATATCCCATTAGACCTCTTGTTGGTGCATGAAATATAAGTCTTTTTTTATTTTTACCAGTATCTTTTAGTTCTATTAATTTACCTTTTCTTCTATTCATCGAGTCAATTATTTTTGAGGAATGCTCTTCATCAAGATCCATAGTAATTTCTTCAATTGGTTCAAGTTTGTTTCCATTTTCATCTTTTTTATAGAGAACTTTTGGAGGGCTCACAGTCATTTCAAAACCTTCTCTTCTCATTTGAGTAAGTAAAATTTCCAACATTAATTCACCTCTTCCACTGACCACAAAGGAGTCATTTCCCTCATTTTCAGTAAATGTAATTCCCACATTATTCTGTGCCTCCTGAACTAATCGATTTCTTATTTGCGTGCTTGTAAGTTTTTTGCCTTCCGTACCAGCCAAAGGAGATGTATTCACAGTTATTGTAATTGACATAGTTGGAGGATCAATAGGAGTAGCTTCTATTGGTTCGTTAACTTCAAGATCACAAATAGTATCTGCAACATTAGCTTTTTCTAGACCCGCAACAACTACAATATCTCCAGCTTCACCAACCTCAATTGGAACTTTTTTGGTACCTTCGTATCTAAAAATTTTAGTTAATCTACCTTCATCAACTTTTTCTCCTTTTAAGTTGATTGCTTTAATTGCTTGATTAGCTTTTGCTGTTCCTTGTGAAATTCGACCTACTAAACTTCTTCCTAAGAAACTATCAGCATAAAGAAGTGTAGAAAGCATAGCAAAAGGTTTTGATTTGTCTAATTCTGCTGGTTTAACATGGTCTACGATTTTATCTAAAAGCGGATTAAGATTCTCTCTTGGACCATCAACTTCATGATCAGCCCATCCAGATCTTCCACTGGCATACAAAACTGGGAAATCTAGTTGGTCTTCATTAGCATCTAAACTTACAAATAAGTCGAATGTTTCATCTAAAACTTCATTAGCTCTTTGATCTGATTTATCTAATTTATTTATAACCACAATTGGCTTCAAGCCTTGTTTTAATGCTTTTGCTAAAACAAACTTTGTTTGAGGCATCACACCTTCAGCTGAGTCTATTAGCAATAATGCTCCATCAGCCATACTAAGTACTCTTTCAACTTCAGCAGCAAAATCTCTGTGGCCGGGGGTATCAATTATATTTATTCTAGAATTTTTCCAATTAATCGAGGCAGGTTTAGCTAATATTGTAATTCCTCTTTCTTTTTCTAATTCTCCAGAGTCCATCAGCCTTTCATCAACAACTTCATTTTCTCTAAATGAACCACTTTGTTTCATTAAGTTATCAATCAGAGTTGTTTTGCCATGATCAACATGGGCAATTATGGTGATGTTTCTTATAGTATTATTCATAAATCTGAGTTCTTATACATATTTAAACACTTTTGAAAACTTAAAAAAAACTACACTAGGCTTGAATAAATTAAGGATTTTTTTTTAATTTTTATTTTTTTCGCTTTTCGCGTTTAAGTTTTCTTTTTTCTTTAAAACTTAATTTAGGTTTTTTTTTGACACTAGAGTCTTTAAACGATTTTCCACTATATCTTTTCGACATAACAATAATTCTATATTACAAATTTTTTTAAGCAAAAAAAAAGGGCAGTAAAAACTGCCCTTTTAGAATTTTTAAATGAGTGAGAACGATTACATACCCATGCCGCCCATTCCTCCCATGCCACCCATGCCGCCCATTCCACCAGGCATTCCAGCAGGAGCCGCATCTTTTTCTTCTGGCTTGTCAGCTATCATTGCTTCTGTTGTTACTAATAATCCAGAAATTGATGCTGCATCTTGAAGTGCAGTTCTAACAACTTTCACTGGATCAATAATACCCTTGGCAAACATGTCACAATATTCTTCATTTTGTGCATCATAGCCGTGAGTTTTTTTATTCTGTTCTAACAATTTACCAACTACAACTGAACCATCTACTCCAGCGTTTTTTGTAATCTGTCTTATTGGAGCCTCTAAAGCTCTTCGAACTAAATCAACACCAGCTTTTTGATCTTCACCTTTAGCTTTAACTTTTTCAAGATCTTGAGCAGCATATAACAAAGCACATCCACCACCTGTTACAATACCTTCTTCAACTGCAGCTCTTGTTGCATTAAGTGCATCTTCAACTCTATCTTTTCTTTCTTTAACCTCAACTTCTGTAGCACCACCAACTTTAATTACAGCAACACCACCAGCTAGTTTAGCTAATCTTTCTTGAAGTTTTTCTTTGTCGTAATCAGAAGTTGTTTCTTCAATTTGTTGTTTGATTGAAGAACATCTAGCTTCGATATCAGATTTTTTACCACTACCATTTACGATAGTACTATTATCTTTATCAACTTTGACCTTTTTACATGATCCAAGATCATCTAATTTAACGTTTTCAAGTTTTATTCCCAAATCTTCAGAAATTACACTTCCACCAGTTAAGATTGCAATATCTTCAAGCATAGCTTTTCTTCTGTCACCAAAACCTGGAGCTTTTACAGCTACTACTTTTAAACCACCTCTTAATTTGTTTACTACTAAAGTTGCCAAAGCTTCACCTTCAACATCTTCAGATATAATCATTAATGGTCTACCAGCTTGTACAACAGCCTCTAAAAGTGGAACCATTGGTTGTAGATTTGTTAATTTTTTTTCATGTAAAAGAATAAAAGGATTATCTAACTCTGTAGTCATCTTATCGCTATTTGTGATAAAGTATGGAGATAAATATCCTCTATCAAATTGCATACCTTCAACTACATCGAGCTCAGTTTCAATTCCTTTATTTTCTTCAACTGTAATAACACCCTCATTACCAACTTTTTGCATTGCTTTAGAAATCATACTTCCGATTTCTTTATCACCGTTAGCAGAAATTGTTCCAACTTGAGCAATTTCATCACTATCTTTTACTTTCTTTGCGGAGGAAACTAAGTTTTGTTTAACAACATCCACTGCTGCATCAATACCTCTCTTTACATCCATTGGGTTCATTCCAGCTGTAACATATTTCACACCTTCTTTTACTATAGCTTGAGCTAAAATGGTTGCAGTTGTTGTCCCATCACCAGCTTCATCATTTGTTTTGCTGGCCACTTCTTTTACCATTTGAGCACCCATATTCTCAAACTTGTCTTCAAGATCAATTTCTTTTGCAACTGAAACACCATCCTTTGTAATTCTAGGAGCGCCATAAGATTTATCCATTACAACATTTCTGCCTTTAGGACCCAACGTCACCTTTACAGTATCAGCTAGGATATTTACCCCTCTTATCATTGCTGATCTTGCTTCAGCATCAAATTTAACAACTTTTGCCATTTTACTTTCTCCTTTTAACTTATATTATTTACTTGAAATACCCATAATGTCTGACTCTTTCATTATGCTATATTCTTTACCATCAATTTTGACTTCAGTTCCTGACCATTTGCCAAATAAAACTTTGTCTCCAACTTTAACGTCCATTGGAATTTTTTTTCCATCATCAGTTTTTGCACCATTGCCAACAGCTACAACCTTTCCCTCTTGAGGTTTTTCCTGAGCTGTATCTGGTATAATTATTCCTCCAGCAGTTTTTTCGCTGCTATCTAAAACTTCTATTAAAACTCTGTCATGTAACGGTCTAAATTTCATATATTCTCCTATATAAATATGAAGCTCATATAGAGATTGGTAATACTATTTCAAGATATACTTAAAATTTAGTTTATTAAAAAAGGTAGGAAATTGTGGATTTTTTGGGTTATAGATTATTTTGATGACTAAAAATTTAGATAATGATGGTTTCAGTTCAATCGTTGATAATTATCAGCTCTTTTATATCGATTTATGGGGTGTCATTCATAATGGGATAAATCTTCACAAAGAAGCAATCAACGTTCTAAAAGAAATTACAAAAAAGGGTAAAGAATACATTCTTCTCACAAATGCACCTAGACCTAACGATGTTGTTAAATCCTTTTTAAAAGAAATGGGCATGGCAAAAGAAATTAGAGAGCATGTTTTTACATCTGGGCAAGCATCACTAAATTATCTCAAAAAAAATTTATCTAATAAAAATTTTTTTCATGTTGGACCACCACGTGATTTTGATTTGTTTAATGACTTTGTTAAAATGAAGTCAAACAACATTGATGAAGGAGAATATATATTATGCACTGGATTGTTTGAAAAATTTGATAAGGATTTAAATTATTATAAAGAATTATTTGAGAAAAATTTAGATAAAGAAATGATTTGCACTAATCCAGATTTAATTGTGGACAGAGGAAACAAGAGAGAACTTTGCGCAGGTTCAGTTGCTATGGTTTTTGAAAAAATGGGGGGTAAAGTTGTATACTTTGGTAAACCTTACCCTGAAGTTTATAATTTATCCATCAATAATAAAGGTAAAAAAACTCTTTCAGTCGGTGATAATTTAAATACAGATATAAAAGGTGCAAATCTTCTCAATTACGACTCTTTAATCATTTCAAATGGTATACATAAAAAAGAAATTGAAAATAAAGGAATTGAAGAGACAGCAAGATCCTACGAAACAATCTGTAATTATATTCAATCTGAATTAAAATGGTGAAGATGAAATTATATAATAGTTTTAATATTTCTAAAAAACATAAAAACTCGATTATCTTAATTGGTAATTTTGATGGACTTCACCTCGGACATCAAAAGTTATTTAAGCTTGCAAAAAAGTATAAAAAAAAATATTCATCAAAGATTGGTGTTTTAACTTTTGAGCCAATGCCAAAGATGTTTTTTAACCCACAGTTAAAAAATTTTAGACTATCTAATTTAAATCAGAAAATTGAAAATTTAAGTAAGCTTAATGTTGATTTTGTTATAATTAAAAAATTCGACCATAAATTTTCAAAAACAAAATCAATTTCATTTATAAAAGAAACTCTAGGAAAAAGAATAAATCCAAAATTTATTTTTGTAAGTAATAATTTTAGGTTTGGGAATAAAAGAGAGGGAGATGTAAAACAATTGATAAAGTATGAGAAGTTATGCAAATATAAGATAATTAAACCTCAACCTTTAATAGTTAAAAAAAAAATTATTTCATCTTCTCTGATCAGAAAATATTTACAAAATGGAAAGCTTAAGGATGCAAACAAACTTTTAAAAAGAAACTGGTCCATCGATGGAAAGGTTCAAAAAGGCAAACAGCTAGGAAAAAAGATTGGTTTTCCAACAGCTAACATTGATATCTATGATTACGTTTTAGCTAAACCTGGTGTTTATGGTGTTAAAGCTAGCAAAATGAATAAATCGAATTATATTAAAGGTATAGCAAATTTAGGATATCGACCCACATTTAATGGAAAGAAAATACTATTAGAGGTTCATTTATTTAATTTTTCTGGAAATTTATATAATAAGTATTTAAGAGTTGAATTCTTAAAGTTTATAAGAGAAGAAAAAAAATTCAGAAATGTAGAACAATTAAAGAAACAAATTAATGTCGATCTTCTAATTGCAAAAAAATAAAATGAGTAAAAGTCAAATAAATTTACCTAAAACAGCTTTTTCAATGAAGGCAAATTTACCAATAAGAGAGCCAGAAATTTTGGAATTTTGGAAAAAAATTGACCTTTACAAAGAATTAAGAAAATCAAGAAAAGGAGAAGAAAAATTTGTTCTTCACGACGGTCCTCCATATGCAAATGGAAACATTCATATGGGTACTGCTTTGAACAAAATATTAAAGGATATAATTGTGAAATTTCATCAAATGGACGGTAAAGACTCTGTTTATGTGCCAGGTTGGGATTGTCATGGTTTACCTATTGAGTGGAAAATTGAAGAGCAGTACAAAAAAAATAAAAAAAATAAAAATGATGTTCCAATAGTTGAATTCAGAAAAGAATGTCGAACATTTGCAGAAAAGTGGATAGAGGTTCATAAAGACCAGTTTAAAAGACTGGGTGTTGTTGGTGACTGGGAAAATTATTATTCAACAATGAGTTATGATGCAGAGGCACAAATTGTAAGAGAGTTAGGTAAATTTTTAAAAGAAGGAAGTCTTTATAGGGGATTTAAACCAGTTTTATGGTCAACAGTAGAAAAGACAGCCTTAGCTGATGCTGAAGTTGAATACCAAGATCATAAATCTGATACAATTTATGCTTGCTTTCCGGTAAAATCATCCAAAATTAAAGAGCTTAATGGCTGTGATATTGTAATATGGACAACTACTCCTTGGACCATACCAGCTAATAAGGCTCTAGCTTACAACGAAAGCTTGGATTATTTAATAATTCAAATAAGTGATGAGGGAAATTTTAAAAATAAAAAGATCATTATAGCAGAAGCATTATTAGATTCGGTTTTAAAAAATTGTGAGTTAAAAGAATTTAAAATTTTAAAAAAATTTAAAGGTAAAAATTTAAAGAACACTATCTGCAAGCATCCATTTGTTAATTTGGGTTATGATTATGATATTCCTATGCTAGAGGCCCGTTTCGTTACCACTGAACAAGGAACAGGAATTGTTCATTGTGCACCAAGTCACGGACCTGATGATTTTAATCTATGTTTAAATAACGGAATAAAAGCCATTGAAACAGTCGATGATGATGGAAAATATACAAAAAATGTTTCTTTGTTTGAAGGTCTACATATTTTTAAGGCCAACCCAATTGTTATTGAAAAATTAAACGATCAAAATAAACTTCTTTCAAATGGTAAATTAGTTCATTCCTACCCTCATTCTTGGAGGTCGAAAGCACCTTTAGTTCATAGAGCAACACCACAATGGTTTATTTCTATGGAAAGTCATAAACTAAGAAGTAAAGCTTTAAAAGCAATTGATGATACAACTTTTTATCCAAGTAAAGGCAAAGAAAGATTAAAATCAATGATTGAGACAAGACCAGATTGGTGCGTGTCAAGACAAAGAGTTTGGGGTGTACCTCTTCCAATTTTCGTAAATAAAAAATCTAATGAAATTTTGATAGATGATGAAGTATTTGAAAATATTGCAAAAATTTATGAGAAAGAGGGTTCGGATTGTTGGTTTGCAGATGACCCTCAAAAATTTTTAGGTGATAAATATAAAACAGAGGATTTTGAAAAGCTCAGCGACATCGTTGAAGTTTGGTTTGATAGTGGATCAACTCACTCTTTTGTTCTAGAGAAAAGAAAAGATCTTAAGTGGCCTGCATCCATGTATTTGGAGGGTTCAGATCAGCATAGAGGTTGGTTTCACTCTTCTTTATTAGAGTCGTGTGGAACAAGAGGCAAAGCACCATTCGAATCTATACTATCACATGGGTTTGTTGTAGATGGAAAAGGTCTTAAAATGTCAAAATCTCTTGGAAATGTAATTGCACCAGAGGATATTTTAAAAAAGTATGGTGCTGATATATTAAGGATTTGGGTGGCTGCATCAAATTATGCAGAAGACTTAAGAATAGATTATTCAATATTAGACCAGCATTCGGAGTCTTATCGTAAAATAAGAAATACATTCAGATATTTACTAGGAAATATAAACGATAAATTTGAGAATGTTAATTTTGATGAAATTGATATCGAAAGCTTGCCAGAACTAGAAAAGTTCTTGCTAAATAAGATATATATACTTAATCAAAAATTTGAAACTTGTTTTCATAAATACGATTTTCATAATCTTTATAAAGAATTGTTAAGTTTTTGCACAGTAGATTTATCAGCTTTTTATTTTGATATCCGAAAAGACACTTTATATTGCGATCCAATTAATTCTGAGAAAAGAAAGTCATGTGTTACTGTTTTAAATATTCTGCTAAAATCCTTGCTTAGGTGGTTCGCTCCTATTTTATCTTTCACCACTGAAGAAATTTATCAGCTAATATCAAAGAACAGTAAAAGCATTCATTTAGAAAAATTTTTAAAATTTCCAGAAAAATTCAAAAATGATAAACTGGCAGAGAAATGGTCTCAATTAATGAAAATAAGAGATATATGCAACATAAGCATTGAAGAACAAAGAGCTAGTAAAGAAATTGGTTCAAGTTTAGAGGCAGACCTTAATATTCAACTTAATCAAAAATATAAGGATATAGTTGGAAATATGGATTTATCGGAGCTATGTATAGTTTCTAAAGCTAATGTTAATTTTGATGATCAATTAGATATTTTGGTTGAGACAAAAAAAGCGTCTGGAAATAAATGTTCTGTTTGTTGGAAGATAAGAAAAGATCCATGTGAGAGGCATCCCAAATGTCAAATAACATAATTAAAAATTTTCTAATAAACTTTTTTATAGTCCTTAGCATATTTTGTGTTGATAGATTTTCAAAAATTTATGTGATCAATTTTTATGAGACGAATTATGATTCTGATTTGTATAATTCAAAATTTCTAAATATAAGTTTAATATGGAATGAAGGTATCGCTTTTGGTCTATTATCCTTTAGTGATAAATTTTTTTATCATATCTTAACTTTTTTTATAGGGGTAGTGATATTGATAATACTTTTGATGCTCAATAACAGCGAAGGGCTGAAAAAATACTCTCTTTTAATGATATTAGGTGGTGCTTTAGGTAATTTTTATGATCGAATTTTTTTTGAAGCTGTGCCAGATTTTATAGATTTTCATATTGAAAATTTTCATTGGTTTATTTTTAATGTATCAGATATATTTATTACCACAGGTGTTGTATTAATGATTTTTTTAGAGATGTTTTTTAGCAAAGATAAATTTCAAAATGACAAAAATTAAGTTTATTTTATTTTTAATTTTTACTCTATTTATATTACAGAGTTGTCAAGCTGTTAAGGATGGATTAACTTCTCAAAAAAAAAAAAGTACTGATGAATTTTTAGTTGAGAAAAAATCACCATTAGTAATGCCACCCGAATTTGACAAATTGCCATTACCCACAACAGAAGAGGAATCTAACTTTGAAACAAATAGTAATAATATTAAAAAATTAATTTCTAATAATAACTCAGAGGAAAAAATTGAAACTCAAAATAAGAATTTTGAGAATTCAATTATAGAAAAAATTAAACAAAATTAATGATTACTAATGGTATCGATTTTAGAAACTTTGCAATCAATAAAAATTCTAAACTAATTAAAAGTTATCTCAGACAATTATTAAAAAAAAAAAATCAGGTTATTCAATCTTTAAGCATAAATTACAAAGATAGTTTCAAAATTAAAAATATTAAAAAATATAAAAATTTTCAAAATTTAAGAGTAATTGGCATGGGTGGATCCTCTTTAGGTAGCGAGGCGATTTATGATTTTCTCAGAAAAAAGATAAAAAAGAATTTTTCTTTTGTAGACGATCTAGATGTTAGCAACAAAATTAAAAATGATAAAAAATGCTTAAATTTAATTGTTTCTAAGTCAGGTGAAACAGTTGAAACTATTATTAATTCAAATCTAATTATTAAAAAAAAAGATAGAAATTTATTTATTACCGAAAACAAAAACAATTATTTATATAGACTTGCTTTAAAATTGAAGGCAGAGGTAATACATCACAATAATTTTATTGGTGGAAGATATTCGGTTTTATCTGAAACGGGAATGCTTCCAGCTGAGCTTATGGGATTAGATATTAAAAAATTTAGACAATTAAATAATTTGATTAAAAATAAAAAATTTTTAAATTCTTTAGTTAAAAATGTAAGTTCAATTATTTATTTTATTAAAAGAAAAAAACACAATTCAGTTATCATAAATTATGATAAAAGTTCAGAGAGTCTCTTTTTTTGGTATCAACAATTAGTTGCAGAAAGTATAGGAAAAAATAAAAAGGGTCTGTTACCAATAGTATCCAATATGCCAAAAGATAACCATAGTGTTATGCAGCTTTACTTGGATGGATTTAAAAATAACTTTTTTACAACTTTTTTTGTCCATTCAAAAAATTCATCTAAAATCATCAATGAGAATATTCTTTATTCAAAAAAATTTTTAAGAAATAAAAGATTATTAGATGTGACATATGCTCAAAAAAAAGCTACAGAAATTGTTTTTAAAAAAAGAGGAATACCTTTTAGGAGTTTTGAAATTTTCAAAAGAGATGAAAAAACTCTAGGAGAACTATTTAATTTTTTTATTTTAGAAACTATTTTGTTAGGTCAGGCAATAAAAGTAAATCCCTACGACCAACCAGCCGTAGAACTAATTAAAAAAGAAACAAAAAAAATTTTAGTTTAAGATACCAAATAAAATTTTTGAAATACCATATGTTTTTTCTTCTAAAATACTTAAATTTTTAGAATATTTTTCATTGTCTTTTCTATTTCTGTGAATGATTATGATTCCATTTTTATTAAGCAGTTTCATGTTATAAATTTTATCAATTAATGCGGATATATTTCTATCTTTATAAGGTGGATCTAAAAAAATGATATCATAACTATTTTTTGTTAAATAAAGCCCAGCATAAATATTTTGGTTGATTATTTCATAATTTTTATACAATTTTAAATTGGCTAAATTTTTTTCTAATATAGGCAAAACGCTGCTATAATTTTCAACAAAAGTGACATGTTTTGACTCATTGGATAAGCATTCTATTCCAAACGATCCAACACCAGCAAATAAATCTAAAATTAAAGAATTTTTTATCCTAATATTAAACTTATTAGAATGTTTAAGTATATTGAAAATAGATTCTTTAGTTAAATCTTTAAGTGGTCTAGTTTTGATATCATCAGGTGCTAATATTTTTCTACCTTTAAGGTTTCCAGAAATAATTCTCATTTATCTATTACTTTGTAACCAATATCTTTACGGTAAAAACCACCAGTCCAATTTAATTTATTCAAGTATTTATTTACGTTTTCTCTAGCATCAATAAATTCATTTGATAAAGAGACAAAATTTAACACTCTTCCTCCTATAGAAAAAATTTTTCCTTCTTTTTCAAGAGTTCCAGCGTGAAATAGGTAATCTTCATAATTTAATTCAATTTTGCTGAGATTTTCTATTTCAACTTTTTTTTTATAATTTTCTGGATAGCCTTTTGAGCACAAAACAACACATAAACTTTTTTTATCACTCCATTTAATTTCAGTTTCTTTTAATTTTTTGTTGCAGCAAGCTAAAAATATTTCACAAATGTCAGTTTTTAACTTTGGAAGAATTGTTTGACATTCTGGATCACCCATTCTCACGTTATATTCGATAAGGTAAGGCTCATTATCAATTATCATTAACCCTGCATATAAAAAACCTTTGTATTCAGTCCCAAGATCTTTTAAAGCTTTTAAAGTTGGTTTTATAATTTTACTTAATATTTTTTTTTCTAATTGCTTCTCAATTAATCTAGAGGGTGAATAGGCACCCATCCCTCCCGTATTTTTTCCCTTATCACCTTCAAAGACTCTTTTATGATCTTGGGCTGTATCAAAATTTTTGATCGAAATTCCATCACTAATAACAAAAAAACTCATCTCCTCACCTTTCAGAAATTCTTCAATCAATACATTGTTAGCTATGCCAAATTTTCCATCAAATATTTCTTTAACAGCGTCATAAGACTCATTAAGATTTTCACATATATAAACCCCCTTGCCTGAAGCTAAATTATCAGCTTTTATTACTATGGGATGATTAGATTTTTTTAAGAAATTATTAGCTTCATTAATATTTTCGAATACCCCAAATTTTGCAGACGGAATATTATATTTTTCACAAATTCTTTTTGTAAAAATTTTGGAACCCTCAAGTTTAGATGCTAATTTATTTGGACCGAAGACTTTAATTTTAAATTTTTCCAAATAGTCCACCAAGCCATCCACTAATGGTTTTTCTGGACCTACTATTACCAGTTCAATCTTATTCATTAAAACATAATCTTTAAAACCTTCAAAGTCATTTGTATCTATTTCAACGTTGATTGCTATTTTTGCTGTTCCAGCATTTCCAGGAAAACAATACAATTTTTTTATTTTTTTAGAGCGGTTTAAGAGTTCACATATAGCATGTTCTCTACCACCACTTCCTATAACACCTACTATCATGTATAAGTATATAAACTAAAAATGATAAAAAAATTAGCAAAAATAAAATATTTACCAAATAATTTTCAAGTAATTGAGCCTGGAGATTATGTTATTTGTGCAGTTTCAGGTAAATCAATCAGTTTAGAAAATTTGAATTATTGGAATGTAGATTTACAAGAACCATATTATTCATATGTTGAGGCGAGCAAAAAAAAAGAGGAGATAGAAAAAATATAATTTATTTCCATCTATTATGAGACCAAATCCAATAATTTGGTTTATCTTTTATAAAATTTTCAAGTATTTTGTTAAGATGATTTGTAATGTCTTCAATAGATTTATTTTCGTCAAAATTTATGGGTTTCACTACGGTAATTTTAAATTTAACGTTGTCAAACCTTTCAATAAAAATTGGAACAACTGGTATTTTATATTTTTTAACTAATTGAGCTGGAATAGTTGTTGTAAAGGCTTTTTCATTAAAAAAATTCGATTTGACTCCCTCCGAAACTCTTTGATCTATCATTAGTGCAGTTGAAAATCCATCATTATTTAATTTAACTAATTCTTTTATTCCTCCAATACCTTTTTTGATTTGATATTTACAAATATAATTTTTTCTTATTTTTTCCATTATTCGGTTTAAAAAAATATTATT
>CACNSS010000012.1 GCA_902623215.1 uncultured Pelagibacteraceae bacterium | reverse complement strand
TTCTTTAGCAAAATATGTGTTTGAGCTGCAAATATCTCCTCGCTTCCATGGGTGCTAGCAGCTATACAAATTTTTTTTTTTTTAAACTGATTTTGGATTTCACTATTCATATCGCTAAAGGAAGTTTTTTTATCCTCAAAAAATTTTAAATTTCCAATATATTCAATTCTTTTTACACCAAGTTTTTTAAGATACACCATTGTTTCTTTATTTTGGGGATGAGCAATACTAATTTGACTAAAAACTTTTAAAGAAAATTTTTTTAGTTTTAACCATCTTTTGAAAGTCTTCTTTGTTATTCTTGCATTTAGTAGAACTAATGGGATATCATTTTTTTTGATTGATCTGTACATACTTGGCCAAATCTCAGACTCTAAAAAAATAGCAAAATCAGGTTTCCAATAATTAAGAAAAAAATTCGAAAAAAATATATGATCTATTGGTAAAAACTGATGTACAACTTTTTTGAAATTATATTTCTCTATAATTTTTGACGAACTTACAGTGCTTGAGGTTACAAGAATTTGATTAAAAGTATTTTCTTTATCATATTTATTAAGAATAGGTATTACACTCATTATTTCTCCCACGCTTGATCCATGAAACCATATCACTTTTCCTGTGAGTCTTTTTTTAGAAATTAAACAAAATTTTTCTTTAAATCTTATTATGTCTTCTTTACCTTTGATAACTCTAATAAAGATTATTAGAGGTGAGATTAAGATTACTATAGATAATAATAATTGATAAAAAAAAAACATCTCTATTTTTGAATCTGTTTTTCGTAAAAGTTTTTGTAAAGTTTGGAATTCTCCAATAGCTCCTCGTGCTTACCACTTGCTACTACTCTACCCGTATCAATTACATAAATATTATTTGAATTTAATATCGTTGATAATCTATGAGCTATTACAATTGTAGTTCTATCTTTAGTCAATACAGATAATGCATTTTGAATTTTTGACTCTGTATCACTATCTAGAGAAGATGTTGCTTCATCTAAAAGAATGATGGAACTTTTTTTCATCATCGCTCTGGCTATTGATATTCTTTGTTTTTCACCACCTGACAACCTAACTCCATTTTCACCTATTATAGTGTCATATTTTTGTGGCAGTAACTCTATAAATTCATCACAATAAGAAAGTTTTGCGACGCGTAAAATTTCTTCATCATTAGCATCTATATTGGCATATTTAATATTATTTTTTATTGTATCATCAAACAAAGTAGTTTCTTGACTTACTAATGAAATATTATTTCTTAGTGACTGAATTTTCGTTTTGTAAATAGATTGATTGTCAATAGTGATGTCACCTGAATTTGCATCATAGAATCTTGGAATTAAATTTAAAATTGTTGATTTTCCAGATCCACTATTGCCGACCAAAGAAGTCATTTTTCCTCCAGCAAATTCTAAATTGATTTCTTTGAGCACTATGTTTTCTTTATCAACATCATATGAAAATTTAACGTCTTTAAAATTTATTTTTGCGTCATTAACAGTCAGAGTTTTCGCTTCTTTTTCATCTTTAATTTTATTTTTGTTGTCTATTATTGGCAAAATTCTAGATGCGGCAGATAAGCCTTGATTTAGAACCATATTTAAAGTCGATAATGATCTAACTGGCTGATACGCAAGCATCATAGCAGCTAGAAATGAAAAAAAATTATTTATATCTAATTCATTTTGCATCATTAACTTGCCAGAATAAAAAATTAAAACGGCAATCATTACTCCAGTTAAAGTTTCCATAATTGGCGACATTCTTAAGAAAACAACTAATATTTTTTTATTTTTATCTTTCAATTGTTCAAGATGACGATCTGCTCTTAAATTTTCATAACTTTCTTTTTGAAAAATCTTAATTAGTTTATGATTTTTAAATAATTCAACTAAATAGGTTGTTAAAAAACCAGATTTTTCTTGAGCTTGTGTAGTTACTTTGCCGATCCTTTTACCTAACGTCTTTGCAGATAAACCTGCCAAGGGGATCATCACAATAGATATTAAAGCTAATTTCCAATTTTGTGTAAACATAACACACAATAAACCAATTAATGTTAGAGAGTCCTTAAAGAGTGTTAGTAGCGCATGGCTTAGTAAATTTGTTATATGTGTCACATCGTAAGTGAGGTTGGAAATAAAATTTCCAGAATGTTTTTTATCTATAGTTTGAGTATCCGCTTTAATGAGTGATTTGGTCATATCAAATTGTAATTTTTTTTTAACCTCTTCACCAACGCTTATCATTGTTGCTTTTGCAAAATACAAAGATGTCCCTTTTAATGCAAAAGCAATTATAATCATAAAAGGTATTAAAAAAATAAGTGTTTGATCTTTTTCAATAAATATTTTTTTGATAGCTGGATCTAATAACCAAGCTATTGCAGATGTACTAGCTGCAACAACAATAGAAAAAAAAGCAGATAAGATAATCTTATCCAAGTAAATTTTTGAGTAATCTTTGTAAAGCCTCGTATAAATTTCTTTTTTATCCATTAAAATAATTTTCCAATCAAGATAATTAATAAAACAATTAAACCGAAATAATTATTGCTTTTAAATATCACAAGACATTTTTCTGGGTTATCTAATTTAAAAGACTTAATTTGATAAACAAATAAATGAATAACTGGAAAAATTAACAGTAAAAAATACATACGACTAAAATCTAAAAGATACCCACCCATTATATAGCTAAGAATAAATATTAAATAACATATGAATAAAAATAATTTTGCGTTTTTTTTAAATTTAATTGATGTTGATTTTAATCCTATTATTTCATCATCCTTAATATCTTGATACCCATATATTGTGTCGTATCCTAGTGTCCAAAATATGGCCCCAAAATAGAATACTAGTGGAACTAAACTTATTTGTTCAGAAGACGATGTCCAACCAAGAATCAAGCCATAATTAAATGTAACTCCTAAAAAAAGTTGTGGCCAATATGTGTATCTTTTCATCAAGGGATAAGTAAAAGCTAACGGCATAGAGCCTAATGCTAAAATGATTGTGAGTGTGTTGAAATTTATTAAAACAATGAGAGCGATCAAACAAAGTATAAGTGCATAAATTAAAGCAAACTTCCAGGAAATTTTTCCTGAAGCCAAAGGTCTTTCCTTTGTCCTTTTTACTTTTTGATCAAACTCTTTATCAAGTATATCATTTACAATACATCCTGCTGACCTCATTAATATAGACCCCATAAAAAATAAACTTAAGTAAAAAAAATAATTATCTAAACTATTTTTAAAATCGTAAGCTAAAGTTAGGCCCCATGCACACGGCCAAAATAATAGCATATAACCAATAGGTTTTTTTAGTCTTGTTATTTCAATAAAAATATTTAATTGGTTCATAAATTTTACTTGTAAATAACAGGGGCAAGATTGATAATCAAATTGATTCGTATGAACATAGATTACACAGTAACAGCATTAATGTTCCCGGCCATTCCTTTATTGATGGGAGTATACAGTAATAGGTTTCATACTTTAAGTAATCTGGTCAGAAAGTTACATGATGAACATGTTTATGAAAAACATATTCCACCTGAATGGAAAAAACAATTTCTCAATTTAAGTAATAGAATAACTCTTTTAAGATGGACAATCTTGTTTGCAGCTTTTGGATTTTTATTTAATATGTTGACCGTATTTGCCCTTTATATGGATGAGCTTTTATTGGCAAGAATTATTTTTGGTTCATGCTGTCTGTCAATGATAATATCAATAGTATTTTTTATAAGAGAAATACATATATCGACGAATGCTCTAAAACTTCATATGTCTGATATGGATGTAAACGTAGACTAGGGAATTATAACTGCAGGACCCGTCAGTAATCTTGCTTCTAAATCCTTGTGAGCTTGTGCAGCATCTTTTAGGGAATACTTTTTTGAAACTTTAACTTTAAATTTATTTGTTAGTAAAGCATCAAATACTTTTTTCGCAGATTCAACGAGCTCTTCTCTTTTAACTGTATAATGAGCGATTGAAGGTCTTGTAAAAAATAATCCTTTGGCATTAATGTCTTTTTTAACATCGATTGTATCAACGTACCCTGACGCATTTCCAAAAGCTACCATCATACCTCTTATCTTTAGTGTTTCGATTGAACCCTTGAAAGTTTTAATACCAACACCATCATAAACTACATCAATGCTGTTTTTTCCGATAATTTTTTCTACCTCTTCAACAAAATTTTTTTCAGAGTAATTTATTACATGATGGCAGCCATTTTTCTTTGCAATTTCTTCTTTACTTTTGGAACCTACAGTTCCTATCACCTCAGCGCCTAATGAATTTGCCCATTGACATAAAATTTGACCAAGACCTCCTGCTGCAGCGTGATATAAAACTTTATCACCCTTTTTTAAAGGATATGCTCTATGTATCAAATACTCTGCAGTAATTCCTTTTAATGTTATGCATGAGGCCACTTCATCAGAAACTCCATCTGGAACTTTAACTAATTTTTCCTCAGGCATTATTTGCTTCTCTGAATAAGCACCGATAGGCATTGACGCATGAGTTACCCTGTCACCAATTTTAAAAAATTTTATGTCTGACCCGACTTCTTCAATTATTCCACAAGACTCGAGACCTATACCACTTGGCAATGGAATAGGATAAAGACCAGTTCTATGATAAACATCTATATAATTTAAACCGATAGATAAATTTTTGATCAAAACTTCTTTTGGTCCCAGCTTTCCAATTTCTACATCTTTTAATTTTAGAACTTCAGGTCCACCAAATTTTTCTATTTTGATTGATTTCATTTATTATTTTACAAAATTACCATTATGATAATCTTGAACAGCTTGTAAGATCTCTGATTTAGTATTCATTACAAATGGTCCACCTCGTGCTATCTCTTCATTAATAGGTTTTCCTGAAATAACTAAGAATTTAGCGTTAATTTTTGCATATACTTTTAAATTTTCACCTCGTGATAACAATACTAGAGTACTATCTTTTATTTTAGTATGTTTTTTTTCACCAATTTCTATTTCACCATTTATTAGATAGATGAATGAATTGTGAGTAGAAGGAATTTTAAAATCAAATTTTTTACCTTTGTTTAGCTCAACATCAAAATAAATAGGTTCAACGTTATGGCCTTTTACAGGACCTTCTGCTTTTTCAAACTTACCAGCTATGACTTTGATTTGTTTATCTTTATCTTTATGAATTTTCATTTTATCAGCATCAATATAAATATACTCAGGCTTACTCATTTTTAGTTTTGCTGGCATATTAATCCATAATTGAAAACCATGTAATTTACCTTCTTTCATTGCAGGCATTTCCGAGTGAATTATTCCGCTTCCTGTTTTCATCCATTGAACGTCTCCTGCCGACATTTTTCCTTCACCACCTGTACTATCTTTATGCTCAAAGTCACCGGCAAGCATATATGTTACTGTTTCGATACCTCTATGAGGATGGGGAGGAAAACCAGCAATATAGTCCTCACTGTTTTCAGAGCCAAATTCATCTAACATTAAGAATGGATCAAAGTAATTAGGCTCCACCCCGATGCTTCTTTTGAGTTTCACTCCTGCACCATCGGATGAATTAATTGGTTTTATAATTTTCTGAATCTCAATTGAACTCATAACTTTTTATTTATTATTACCTTTTATAAAAAAGAATAATCCACTTACTAGTAGAAATATTTGCACACTAGAAAATAATTTTGTTGTTATAAACCAATCAGAATGTGCCACTATAAGAATACTAGACATTAATAAAACTATATTTAGTCCAGCTAATCTTGTTAATATATTCCCCAAAGGATTTTTTATAAAAGCTGCTATTATAATAATTATTCCTGATAACAATTCTGATAATGCTACAGTAGATGCTAAGATTGGATGTAAATCATAATATTCTACAAGACCTTCTGGAGGTAGTGGAAATTTTTTTGATCCATAAATTATAAAAGCTATACCAAGAATAAATCTAAGTGAAAGAGAGGCTAATGCTTCAAAATTTTTTAGATAATTATCAATTTTTTTATCAAAATTGTTCATAAATATATTTAATTATTATTATAAATATTCTGAATTACAATCATGAAATTTATATTATTAGATTATATTTAATAATTCTTTCAAATTTTTAATCACGTGCTTTGGTTTAAAATCAAGCTTGTCAAAAATATTTTTATTCCTGTTTACCCAAATAGCATTATACCCGTAATTTCCTCCGCCAGAAACATCCCAGGTATTTGCACTTAAGAAAGCAATTTCATTTACTTTAATATTATATTTTTTAGTTGGTATTTCGTATACCTTTGAATCTGGTTTATAAATCCTAACCTCTTCAATAGAAAATAGATCATCAAATAAATTCTCTAGATCGTTACTTCTCACTAACTCATTTAATAGTTGTGGTGTTCCATTTGATAAGATAGCTAACTTGTAATTTTTTTCTTTCAAAATTTTTAAAGTTTCTGGCACTTCCTCAAAAGTAGATAGAGATTTGTAAAGATCTAACAATTCATCTTTCATTGAATGACTTATCTTAAAATTTTCCATCGACTTTTCTAAGCTATCCTCGGTTATTTTCCAAAAATCTTTATGTCTTCCCATCAAACTTCTAAGCCAGGTATATTCTAATTGAGTTGTTCTCCAGTAATTTGAAAATTTTTCCCATTCGTCTCCTATCTTATCTTTACATTTTTCAGCAGCAGAATTCACATCAAACAATGTCCCGTAAGCATCAAAAATTATTGCTTTAATATTTTTCATAAATTAACCTATCATATATGGGCAATATTAGATTATTTTTTTCAAATTCCATAACGACTGGTATGACTGACATGTTGGATAAATCTCAGTCACATTATTTGCAGAAAGTTATGAGAATAAAAGAAAATGAGATTTTTTCTTTGTTTAATAATAAAGGTGAGTGGGAAGCAAAGATTTTGAAAATTTCTAAAGGCCAAGTTGAATTTGAAATAATCAAGCAATTACGACAGAAAGAAAATATGAAAGATTTGTGGTTAGCATTCTCCCCAATTAAATCTAATTATCAAAATTTTATGATACAAAAAGCGACTGAACTTGGGGTAACAAAATTTTTACCTATAATTTTTGAAAGAACAATTGTAAGAAGTATAAATGTTGAGAAATTAAAAAAGATTGCAATAGAAGCTAGCGAGCAATCAAATCGTGTTAATATTCCATTAATTGAGCAAACCCAAAATCTTGAAAGTTTTTTAAATTCAAATTCAGTAGATTTAATATTTACAGATTTAAATTCTACCAATAAAAAAATTGATAAATATAAGTTAACGAATAAACCAACTTGTATAATCGTAGGTCCGGAAGGAGATTTTTCTGAGTTAGAAAGAGAAAAGATTCTTACTTTTAAGGGAGTTCAAGCAGTTAAAATTAATGAAAATATTTTAAGATCTGAAACAGCTGTGATATCAGCAATTTCAATCGTTAATTATGCATTTAATTGATAAATTGTCGCGAAAACTAAAGTGTAATTTTATAAAAAGAGCTTTATATAGCTATTAAATTATGAAAAAAATTTTATTTATATTTTCAGGCTTTTTAATAACAACTGTAGCTTTTGCAAATCAACCAACTGATTGGCAACTTGGGTTCCAAAAAGCAGCTTCAGAGTCTATGAGAGATATTGTATCTTTTCACAATAATTTATTATTACCAATTATCATTGCGATTAGTGTTTTTGTTTTATTTTTAATGCTTTATGCATGTGTAAGATTTAGAGCCTCAGCAAATCCCAACCCTTCAAAAAGAACACACAACGTTACTGTTGAGGTTTTGTGGACTCTGATACCTTGTTTGATTTTAATTGTAATGGCAGTACCATCTTTTAAAATTTTGTATAAACAAGATTCTATTCCAAAAGCGGATTTAACAATTAAAGCAATTGGATATCAATGGTACTGGGGCTATGAGTACCCAGATGAAAATTTAATATTTGATTCTTACATGATAGAAGAAAAAGATTTGAAACCAGATCAACCAAGATTGCTTGCTGTTGATAATGAAGTTGTTGTCCCAGTTGGAAAAGTAATAAAAGTACTAATCACTGCTAATGATGTTCTTCACGCATGGGCCTTACCATCTTTTGGAGTAAAAAGAGATGCGGTGCCCGGCAGAATTAATGAAACTTGGTTTAAGGCAGAAAAAGTTGGCACTTATTATGGACAATGTTCTGAACTTTGTGGTATTAAACACGCTTTCATGCCAATAGCGGTAAAAGTTGTTAGTGAAGATGAATATCAAGAGTGGTTATCAGAGGCACGAGTAAAATTTGCAAAAGAAGAAATTAAAAATGATAAACTTAAATTAGCGAGTAAATAAATATGTATACACAAACATCTTCACACGACGATCATCATACACCAACTGGTTGGAAACGTTGGGCTTATTCTACTAATCATAAAGATATAGGAACAATGTATTTAATTTTTGCAATTGTTGCAGGAGTTATTGGAACCGCATTTTCAGTTTTAATGAGAATGGAACTGATGCATCCAGGAGATGGTATTTTGGGTGGAAATTATCACTTATACAATGTTCTAGTGACTGGTCACGGGTTAATCATGATTTTTTTTATGGTGATGCCTGCTATGATTGGTGGTTTTGGTAATTGGTTTGTTCCAATAATGATTGGTGCACCTGACATGGCATTTCCAAGAATGAATAACATTTCTTTCTGGTTGTTACCCGTGTCTTTAACATTGTTAATTTTATCAATTTTTGTAGATGGCCCTCCGGGACAAACAGGTGTCGGCGGTGGATGGACTATTTATCCTCCATTATCATCAAAAGCAGGTCAACCAGGTCCAGCAATGGACTTAGCAATATTGAGTTTACATTTGGCAGGAGCCTCGTCAATTCTGGGTGCTGTTAATTTTATAACTACAATTTTAAATATGAGAACTCCAGGTATGACATTGCACAAGATGCCTTTGTTTGCTTGGTCAATTTTAGTTACTGCATTTTTATTACTTTTATCTTTACCAGTTTTAGCTGGAGCAATTACAATGTTGTTGACAGATAGAAATTTTGGAACTGCTTTTTTTGAGGCTCAAACTGGAGGTGATCCAGTATTGTTCCAACACTTATTTTGGTTTTTTGGTCATCCAGAGGTTTATATTTTAATTCTCCCAGGTTTCGGAATGATAAGCCACATCGTCTCAACATTTTCAAGAAAACCTGTCTTTGGATATCTAGGTATGGCTTACGCAATGGTAGCTATTGGAATAGTTGGATTTGTTGTTTGGGCGCACCATATGTATACAGTTGGACTAAGTACCGATACTAAAGCTTATTTTTTAGCAGCAACAATGATTATTGCTGTTCCAACTGGAATAAAAATTTTTTCATGGATTGCCACAATGTGGGGTGGATCTATATCTTTTAAAACACCAATGGTTTGGGCACTAGGATTTATATTTATGTTTACAGTTGGTGGCGTGACAGGAGTAGTGTTAGCCAATGCAGGAGTAGATACAGCAATGCATGATACATATTATGTGGTGGCTCATTTTCATTATGTACTTTCTTTAGGTGCTGTTTTCGCAATATTTGCAGGATTTTATTATTGGTTTTCAAAGATGAGTGGTTATGAATATTCAGAGTGGTTAGGACAATTACATTTTTGGTTAACTTTTGTTGGAGTAAACTTAATATTTTTTCCACAACATTTTCTAGGTTTGGCAGGTATGCCTAGAAGATATGCAGATTATCCAGATGCATTTGCAGGATGGAATTATATATCATCCATAGGGTCTTATGTAGCAGTAGCTGGACTAGCTGTTTTTTTTATTAACCTTATTTATGCATTCGCTAAAAAGAAAGCAGCAGCAAAAAATCCTTGGGGAGAAGGAGCTACAACTTTAGAGTGGACTGTGCCATCACCACCAAACTTTCATACTTTTGATGAACTTCCAAAGTTTGAGGATGATCAAGATACACAAAAATCACACGGGTAGTAAGAGTACAAAAAATTGATGAACGATATTAGGCTAAAAAAAAGAAGTTTAAGCCAAGAGGATTTATTTAATTTCTCGGAGCTATTTAAACTAATGAAGCCTAGAGTAATGTCTCTCGTTATTTTTACTTGTGCCGTGGGTCTATTAACAGCACCAAGTCTTGTTTCAACTAAAGAGGCTGTAATTGGTATTTTGTTAGTTTCATTAGGTGCCGGTGCAGCGGGGGCATTAAATATGTGGTACGAGTCTGATCTCGATGCTCTAATGACAAGGACTTGTTTAAGGCCAATTCCGACTGGAAAGGTAAATAAGAATCAAGCTTTAATATTTGGCATTACCCTATCAATTGTTTCGGTAGTAGCCTTAGATTATTTTACAAATAGGATTTCAGCTGCAATATTACTTTTAACAATATTGTTCTATGTATTTGTTTATACAATCTGGCTTAAAAGAAGAACGCCCCAAAATATTGTTATTGGTGGGGCTGCAGGTGCATTTCCACCAGTTATAGGATGGACTATTTCTACAGGTTCGCTTTCGTTAGAACCCCTCACCTTTTTTCTTATAATTTTTTTTTGGACTCCTTCACACTTTTGGGCTTTGAGTTTGTATAAATCTGATGATTATAAAAAAGCTAAGTTACCGATGCTTCCATTAACTAATGGAGTTGAGTCAACTAAATTGAATATATTCATTTACTCTTTGTTAATGGTGCCTGTAATAATTTTCCCATTTTTAATAGATTTTGTTGGTTTAGCATTTTTAATACCATCATTGATGCTTACTTTTTACTATAATTATTTATGTTATCAGCTATTTAATTTCAAAAAAGATAGGTTTAATCCCAAAATAGCTAAAACTATATTTGGATATTCAATACTTTATTTATTTTTGATTTTCGTCCTATTTTTAATAGATAAAATTGTATGATAACACCCGATAAAAAAACAAAAAGAAAAAACATTATTACTGCATTAGCAATTATTGCTTTTATGATTTTTCTTTTCTTTTTTACTTTATATAACACAGGAGTATTTGACAGGGCTATATGATTGAGAAAAAAAAATTAACACCACTAGTTCTTGCTGGAATATTTGTTTTAATGTTGGGTCTTTCATATGCTTCAGTGCCCTTGTATGAAATTTTCTGTAAAGTGACAGGTTTTGGGGGAACTACTCAGGTTGCAAATAAAGCTCCAAAGATTGTTTTAGATAAAGTTGTTAGTGTGAGATTTGACACAAATGTGAACAATTTGCCTTGGGATTTTAAGGCTAAGTCTAATGTGATGGATGTAAAAGTTGGTCAAGTTAATAAAATTGAGTTTGAAGTAACAAATTATAGTAATGAGCCAACGGCTGGTGTAGCGAGTTTTAATGTTTCACCATCAAGTTTTGGAAAATATTATAGCAAATTAGGCTGTTTTTGTTTTGAAAAGCAAGAGTTGAAAGCTGGAGAAAAAGCTACGTATGTGATGACTTTTTATTTAGATCCTGAGATGGTTAATGATGCAACTGTTAAAAATCTTGAGGATGTAACAATGTCGTATACTTTTTTCTCGACAGATTACTATAAACAATCATAATTAATATATGTCAGGTGAAAAAAAACACGATTATCATTTAGTTGACCCAAGCCCTTGGCCAATTTACGTTTCATTTTCCTGTTTGGTTTTAGCTCTGGGTACCGTTTATTATATGCACTCCGATGTTTCGTGGGGAATGTATTTGGGTTTTGCTCTTTTAATTTACGGTGCATACATGTGGTTTAGAGATGTTGTTATAGAGGCAGAGCATCAAGGTCATCATACACCCGTTGTACAAATTCATCATCGTTATGGCATGACATTGTTTATAGCCTCTGAGGTTATGTTTTTTGTTGCTTGGTTTTGGGCATACTTCGACATCAGTCTTTTTCCTAATGAATTTGTAGGAAATGTATGGCCTCCCAAAGATATTAAAACTTTTGATCCTTGGGATATTCCATTAATAAATACTTTAGTGTTACTCTTGTCAGGAACGACTGTAACTTGGTCCCACCACGCACTTTTAGAAGATGATAGAAAAGGTTTTATACAAGGATTAGTTGCAACTGTTATTCTTGGAGTATGTTTTACTGCTCTACAAGCTTACGAATATCATCACGCAACATTTAGCTTTTCAGATCATATATATGGATCGGTATTTTATATGGCCACAGGGTTTCATGGTTTTCATGTTATTGTAGGAACAATTTTCTTAGCAGTATGTCTTTGGAGAGGAAAGTTAGGTCACTTTAACAAAGATCATCACTTTGGTTTCGAAGCTGCTGCATGGTATTGGCATTTTGTTGACGTTGTATGGCTATTTTTGTTTGCAGCAATATACATCTGGGGAAGTTAGATCTGTATCATTGAAATATAAGTTTTTATTCTCTGTTTTTATAATTTTTTTTATTTTAGTTTTTATTGCCTTAGGTGTTTGGCAAATGATCCGTTTAAATTGGAAAAATAATCTTATTTTGGAAATTGAAAATTCACTCAAAAAACCTCCAGTTGAACTATCCCAATCGAATAAAGAAAATTTTTTAAAAATTAAAACGTCTGGATTAATAAATTTTGAAAAACAAATTTATTTATATAACCTGAATGAGTCAGGTACCCCAGGTTTTGAGGTAATAAATCCAATTTTTATTGGACAGGAAAATTATTTAATTAACCGGGGTTGGATACCATTTGAAAAAAAAGATACTCCAGAAATAAACGTATTTGATCAAAATAACATAATAGGTACATTGAGAATTCAGGGCAGAAAAAATATTTTTAAACCTGATAATGATCTAAATAAAAATTATTGGTTTAGTTTAGATAGGGAAGATATATTTACATTTACAGGTAAGAATTTTTCTAAATATATAATTTATCTTGATGGAAATTATCAATTTCCTAGACCAAAAAAAATTACCGCTAATATTTCTAATAATCACAAAAAGTACGCAATGACATGGTTTTCATTAGCGATTTCAATTCTTTTGCTATATCTATATTTTAGAAAAAAGAATTATTAATGAATTACATAAGCACAAGAAACAATCATAAAAACTTTACTTTTAAAGACGTTTTCCTAAAAGGTTTGGCTGACGATGGGGGACTATTTGTTCCCAAGTCAATTAAACCCTTTAAAAAGGAAGAATTAAATAATCTAAAAAACCTTAGTTACAATGATTTAGCAGCTGAAATAATTTATCCATTTATAGGAGATTTCATGTCTAAAGATGATCTAATCTCTTTGATTTCAAAATCATATTCAAATTTCAGATCCGACGACGTTGTGAAAATATCAGATCTAGGAGATTTAAAAGTATTAGAATTGTTTCATGGACCTACACTTGCTTTTAAAGATATCGCAATGCAACTAATAGGTAATTTTTATCAATATCATTTAGGCCGTGATCAAAAAAAAATTAATATAATAGTAGCAACTTCAGGTGATACAGGTGCTGCTGCCATAGACGCTTTAAAGGGAAAAAATAATTTAAATGTTTTTGTGCTACACCCTAACAATAAAATTTCGCCAGTGCAAAGAAGACTAATGACAATACATGAGGAGAGCAATGTATTTAACATTGCGGTGGAGGGTAATTTTGACGATTGCCAAAATTTAGTAAAAGCAATGTTTAATGACGAAAAATTTTCTAAAGCAATCAATATGTCGGGTGTAAATTCAATTAATTGGGCAAGAATTATTGCTCAATCAGTGTATTATTTTTACGCTTACTTTAAAGTTGGAAATGGTCAACCTTTGTCCTTTTCTGTTCCAACAGGAAACTTCGGTGATATTTACGCTGGCTATTTAGCAAAAAAATTAGGTCTTCCAATTGATAAACTAATCGTAGCTACAAATAAAAATGACATACTGCACAGAGCTATATCTGGTGGTGATTATAGTCAAAAGAAAGTTGAGGAAACAAATACACCAAGCATGGATATACAGATAGCAAGTAATTTCGAAAGACTTTTATACGACATAAAAGATTGTAACTCGGATGTTACAAAAGATGTAATGGCTGAAATAAAAAATAACACTTACAAAATTGATAAAAATGATTTAGATAAAATCAAAAAGAATTTTATATCTGAAATGCTTGATGAAAACGAAACTGTTGAAATGATAAAAACCATCAATGATGAACATCAGATGGTAGTTGATCCGCATACCGCAGTGGGTATTGGTGCTGTGCGAAAATTGAGATTGGAAAAAAATTGTGTTGTATTATCAACTGCACACCCATGTAAATTTCCAAAAGCAATAGAAGATGCAATTTCAAAAACTGAAAATTTACCAGATAGTCTGAAATACGTTAATGACAGAAAAGAAAAATTTGAACTTCTATCAAATGATATTGAAAAAGTTAAAAAATATGTGATGAATTCAATATGAAACTTAAAATAAAAGACCAACTACCAGACACAGAAGTTTTTCAACTTGTTGATGGAGAACCACAAAAAAACAAATTAAGAGAAATTATTGGTAATGGTAAAATTATTTTGTTTGGTTTACCTGGGGCATTTACATCAACTTGCTCTAAACTTCATCTTCCAGGCTTTGTGGCAAATGCAGATAAAATCAAAGCAAAAGGAATAGAACAAATATTTTGTCTATCTGTCAACGATCCTTATGTAATGAATGGTTGGGGAGAGATAAATAATACTACAGGTAAAATAAAAATGTTATCTGATCCTTATTTGTTATTCACAAAAGCAATTGGTGCAGAAGTTGATCGTAATGCAAAAGGAATGGGAATTAGATCAAATCGTTATTTAATAGTAATTGAAAATTTCACAGTTGTTAATATTCACGAAGAAAAAGAGACTAAAGAGTGTGGTTTAACTTCCGCGGAAAATTTATTAAATAATTTACTATAATTTATGCGCTTTCCAAGCGCATGCTTTAATTGTTTGCTGCCGATCTTGCAAGTAAATCTACTTCATTATTTAACTCATCAGTAGAATGTGCTTTTACCCAATTCCAACTTATTTCAAATTCATTATTTAAAAGATCTAACTCTAACCAAAGTTCTTTATTTTTTACATCTTGTTTGTTTGCTGTTTTCCATCCATTTTTTTTCCAATTGTGAACCCATTCTGTTATTCCAGATTTCACGTACTTGGAATCTGTAAAAATTTGAACTTTACTACCTTTTGGAATTTTTTTAAGAGCTTGTATAGGTGCTAATAATTCCATCTGGTTATTAGTGGTGTCTTTTTTATTTCCCTTTATTTCAGTTTTATTTCCATCATTTAATATTATTGCCGCCCAACCACCTTTACCTGGATTTTCAATACATGAACCGTCAGTGTAGATCTTAATCATTAATTCAAGTAATCTTTATAAGTTTTTAAATTATTATGTATTATTAATTTTTGATAATATTCTCCAGGATCTTTTATTTTTATTAAAGCTGTTTTAGGAG
>CACNSS010000011.1 GCA_902623215.1 uncultured Pelagibacteraceae bacterium | reverse complement strand
AGAAATGGTTGAAGCAAATTTAAGGCTAGTAATTTCAATTGCAAAAAAATATACAAACCGAGGCCTGCAGTTTTTAGATCTAATTCAAGAGGGTAATATTGGACTAATGAAAGCCGTTGATAAATTCGAATATAGAAGAGGTTATAAATTTTCTACATATGCAACTTGGTGGATTAGGCAAGCAATCACAAGATCGATTGCTGACCAGGCTAGAACAATAAGAATTCCTGTTCATATGATTGAAACTATTAATAAGATAGTTAGAACTCAAAGATTAATACTTAGTGAATTTGGAAGAGAGGCAACACCTGAAGAATTAGCGAAAAAACTTAGGATGCCTTTAGATAAAGTAAGAAAAGTACTCAAAATTTCAAAGGAACCAGTGTCACTTGAAAAACCAGTTGGTGATGAGGAAGACAGTAGTTTAGGAGATTTTATAGAGGACACGAAAGCACTAGCACCACTAGAACAAGCCATAAAATCAAATCTAGGAGAGGCAACCACAAAAATACTATCAACTCTTACACCAAGAGAGGAAAGAGTTTTAAGAATGAGATTTGGGGTTGGAATGAATACCGATCATACTTTAGAGGAAGTAGGTTTGCAATTTTCTGTAACAAGAGAACGTATTAGACAAATTGAAGCTAAAGCTTTGAGAAAGTTAAAACACCCTAGTAGGTCAAAACAGCTAAAAAGTTTCTTGGAAAGTTAGTATCTGGGCCGTTAGCTCAATAGTAGAGTACTGCATTGACATTGCAGGGGTAGTTGGAGCGTAACCAACACGGCCCACCAAAGGAAAAAATGAAAAAATATTTCAGCAAAGAAAAAATCACAATTGGTGTATCGGCATATGGTAATTTAATGGCTACAAAAAACTGTATCCAAGCTATTAAAAACTCATTAGATGGTGTCTATGAACTTATATTAATTGATGATTTTTCTCCTGATAAAGGCAAAATCAAAGATTATTTTTTTAATCAAAAAAAAGAGTTTAAGGATATCAAAGTTTTCCATTTCACAAAAAATCTGGGTTACACTCAAAGTGTAAATTGTGTTCTTTCAAACTCCACAAGTGAAAAAACTATTTTTGTATCTAATGATATGTATATCAATCCTTATTTCATAGAAGAATTAATCAATATCTCAAATATTGAGGAAAATGTCGGTTATGTTAGAGGTGTATCAAACTTTGTAGATAATAATCTAAAAACACATAATATTGATCTTAAAGATAAAATTAATATGCATCCAAATGAAATTTCTAAAGAAATATTCTCCAAAGAAAAAAATAATTTTATTGAAGAAGATTATCTTATTGGAGATAGCTTTTTAGTTAATAGAAAATTATTAGAAAAAATTGGATATTTTGATTGTAAAAATTTTAAAGATTATTTTGGAGATTTGGATTTTGGCTTTCGTGCTAAAGCACTAAATTTTAAATGTATTTTATCAAAAGGAGCTTTTTGTTTTCATCATAGAAACTTTAATTTTGATTATCTTCCAGAACTTGAAAAAAAAAAGAAATTGATTAGAAGGAAAATTACTTTGGCTGAGGATTGGGCTCGATTCAAACTAAAGTATAATTTTCCAATAAATTTACCCTACACTGGAGTTAATGCGATGGACTATAATGAAATAAAAAACAAGGTAAATAAAAAAGATATCATTGAAAAAAAAGATTATTCTCAATATCTTATTTAATTGAAATAAAATAATAATGTCAAAAAAAATAATTGTTACAGGTGGTTTGGGATTTATTGGAAGCAATCTAATTGAGCTTCTGTTACAAAAAAAATATTTTGTAATCAATATTGATAAAGTGACTTACTCCTCAAATTTTTATAATGTTAAAAATTTCAATTCTTTAAAAAATTATAGATTTATAAAATGTGATATAGGAAATAAAAAAAGAATAAAAGACATTTTTTTTGAATATAAACCAAAATGTATTTTTAATCTTGCAGCTGAGTCTCATGTTGACAGATCAATAGATAATCCAAAAAATTTTATTCAAAGTAATATTGTAGGTGTATACAATTTATTGGAAAATTTTAAATTATTTTCAAAAAAATATAAGTCAAAGTTAATTCATATATCAACAGATGAAGTTTTCGGAGATATTCTAAAAGGCAGAACATCTGAAAATTACCCCTATAATCCTAGCTCGCCATATGCGGCAAGTAAGGCTGCCTCTGATCATTTGGTTTCATCATATATGCGAACTTATAAAATACCCGCAATTGTAACCAACTGCTCAAACAACTATGGGCCAAATCAACATCCAGAAAAATTGATACCTAAATTAATTTATAATATTTTAAATAATAAAAGTTTACCAATCTATGGAAAAGGTACAAACTCTAGAGAATGGCTATATGTTAAAGATCATTGCAAAGCTTTATATATAGTCTTTAGAAAAGGAAAAATCGGTGAGTTTTATAATATAGGTTCTAATAAAAATCTTTCTAATCTTGAGGTCTGTAAAAATATTTTAAATGTTTCAAAAAAACTTATTAAAGTTGGTGACAAAGTAAAAATTTCTTTTGTAAAAGATAGACCAGGTCACGATGTTAGATATGCGCTAGACAGTAAAAAAATTAGAAATAAATTAAAATTTCGTCCAAAAATAAATTTCAAAACTGGAATAAAATATACTTTTGAATGGTATAAAAATAACAAAACTTACTACAAATCTCTTGCAAAAAAAGATATCGTAAGAAGGTTGGGAAAATATGATTAGTAAAGGAATAATACTTGCAGGTGGAACCGGTACAAGGATGAGCCCTCTCACAAAAGCAGTTAATAAACAGTTATTACCAATTTATGATAAACCACTTATTTTTTATCCTCTTTCAATATTAATGTTATCAAAAATTAGAGATGTTTTAATTATTGTAAACAAAGGTCAGATTGATCAATATAAAAAATTATTGCAAGACGGAAAAAATCTTGGAATTAAAATTACTTATCAAGAACAAATTAGACCAAAAGGATTACCTGATGCATTTATCTTGGGAGAAAAATTTATTGGAAAAAAAAATGTTGCGATGATTCTGGGAGATAACTTTTTTTATGGTCAAGGGTTATCTAAAAATTTAAATAACTGTACAAAATTAAAGGCAGGAGCAAAAGTCCTTTTGCACAAGGTGTCAAATCCTGAGTTGTTTGGTGTAGCTAAAGTAAATAAAAAAAATAAAATTTTAAAAATTGTTGAAAAACCAAAAAAAAATATTTCAAACCTTGCAGTTACAGGTCTCTATTTTTTCGATAATAATGTTGTTAAATATTCAAAGACATTAAAGCCTTCAAAGAGAGGGGAAATAGAAATAACTGATCTTTTAAATATTTATAAAAAAAAAAATAAATTATCCGCAGATTACATTGGTCGGGGTGGAGCATGGCTTGATACGGGATCCATAGAAGATTATTTTAAGACACTTTTATTTGTTCATGCAATTGAGAATAGACAAGGAGTAAAAATTGCATGTTTAGAGGAAATTGCTTTACACAATAAATGGATTAAAAAAAGCCAAGTACAAAATCAGATAAAATTCTATGGAAATTGTAGCTACTCAAATTATTTAAAAAAATTACTAAATTAAGTGCATAAAATTTTATTAACAGGCTCCTCCGGTTTTATTGGTTTGAATATTATCAATAGTTTTTCAGAAAAACATAAGTTTTATATTATCTTAAGAAAAAAACCCAAAAAGGAATTTTTAAAAAAAAAAAATATAAAAGTAATAAAATTCAAAAACTACGACTCATTAAATACTAAGCTTAAGAAACTTAGGGTTGATACTGTTATACACTGTGCAACACATTACGTTAAAAATCATGAATATTCAGATATAAAAAAATTTTGCACCTCAAACCTATTTTTTGGAAATATAATTTTGGAAAATTTAAAAAATCTGGGAGCTAAAAAATTTATTAATTTTTCGACAGTTTGGGAAGATGGCAATGCCAAAAAAGACAATATAGAAAATTTATACGCCGCTTATAAAAAATCTTTTAGTGTTATTTTAAAGTACTATAAAAAAAAATTTAAAAGGATTAAATTTTATGAGTTAATGGTTTCGGATACTTTTGGTGTGCATGACTATAGAAAAAAGATTATCTATACTCTAAGGACAAATTATCACAAAAAAGAAACCACAACAATTGCATCAAAAAATCTTTATATTAATTTACTTAATGTTATTGATATAATTAATGCAATAAAAATTATTTTAAGACGCAATATCACACCAAAAAAATACTTGTTAATAAATAGCACCTACACAAAAATTTTTCATTTAGTTAAGACTTTTAATAATCAAAATAAAAAAAAATTAAAAATAAAATGGCTATCTAATCGCTTAATCAAAGATAAAATTTATCCCTATGACAAATTAAAAGGTTGGAAACCTAAAAATAGTTATGTAAGAGATATTATAGATTATATTAAAAATTAACTATAAAATTTTATGAAAAAAATTTATTATGGAAAAGCAGTTTATGACTCCAAAGAGATTAATGCTGTTACCAAAGTTCTAAGAAATGAAGGTCTATCATTAGTTGACGGAAAAAATGTAAAAATACTTGAGAAAACTGTTAGCAAAATGTTTGGAAAAAAATATGGACTTATGGTTAATTCTGGTTCCTCAGCTAATTTACTTGGATTGTCCTCTTTTGATTTCAAAAAAGGCTCTGAAGTTATCACTCCTAATTTAACATTTTCAACTACTATAGCCCCAATATATCAATTGGGATTAATTCCGCATTTTATTGGAGTTGAAAAAAATAAATTTCAAGCTGATCCATCTCAAATAGAAAAATGTATAAATAAAAAAACTGTTGCAATAATGATTCCAAATTTATTAGGAAATATTGCAAATTGGAAAAAAATTTTTAGTATTGCCAAAAAATATAGACTTAAAATCATTGAGGATTCAGCAGATACAATTGGATATAAAATCAATAACAAAAATACAGGCAAATATTCTGATGTTGTAACAAATAGTTTTTATGCGTCACATATTATTAGTGGTGCAGGCACAGGAGGAATAGTTTGCTTTAACGATTTTAATTTATATCAAAGAGCCAAATTATTGAGAGGATGGGGCAGATCTTCAGCAACGTTTAACGAATCTGAAAAAATAGAAAAGAGATTTAATATAAAGGTTACTGGGATAGATTATGATGCAAAATATATATTTTCAGATTTAGGTTACAACTTTTTACCTTCTGAAATTTCTGCAGCTTTTGCTTTAGAGCAAATCAAAAAATTAAATAATAATATTAGTCTAAGGAACAAGAATTTTGATTTTTTGAAAAAATTTTTTTCAAATTTCTCAGATTACTTTGATTTACCTGAGCAATATACTGGTGTAAGAACTCCATGGCTAGCGTTTCCATTAGTTATTAAGAAAAATAAATTTTTCAATAGAAGAGACATGCAAATTTTCTTTGAGAAAAATAATATTCAGACAAGAACAATATTTACTGGAAATATATTAAGACAACCTGTAATGAAAAAGAGAGTATATAAAAAACATCCTAAGTGTGATTTAGAAGCTGATAATGTTATGAAAAATGGAATATTAATTGGATGTCATCAAGGAATGAAAAAAACTGAATTAGATTATATTTGCAATACGTTTAAAAAATTTATCAATTTGTGAAAGTTATAAAAACAAAATTTGATGGATTATTAATTATTAAACGTCCAACATATTATGATAATAGAGGATTTTTAAGAGTATTATTTGAACAAAAAAAATTTAAAAAAAAATTTATTTTTGATTATTTTTCAATATCAAAAAAAAATGTGATTAGAGGACTTCATCTGCAGTATAAAAAACCACAAGCTAAAATAATTAGTGTTATATCTGGCAGAATATTTGATGTTGTTTTAGATTGTAGAAAAAATTCTAAAACTTTTGCTAAACATTTCACTATTAACATTTCATCAAACGATAATGTCTCTCTATATATACCAGAAGGATTTGCTCATGGATTTTGTAGTCTCACAAATAATACAATTCTTCATTATAGAAATTCAAATTATAGAAATCTAAAGTATGAAACTGGAATTTTATGGAAGGATAGAGATTTGAATATAAAATGGCCTGTTAAAAACCCACTAATGTCCTTAAGAGATAAAAGAAATATAACTTTCAGTAAATTTTTAGATAGCAAAAATTTTAAAAAGATGTAGAACCTTATAATCTCATATGGGCCTGTAGCTCAGTTGGTTAGAGCAGTACACTCATAATGTATTGGTCCCAGGTTCGAGTCCTGGCGGGCCCACCAAATTTATTTAGTAAAATATTTTTAGAAATAATTTATAAAATATGAGTCGTCTCGAATTTATTTATTTGAAAAATCTTCTAAAGTTTTGAATAAAGCGTTAATATTGTTGTCATTAGAGTTCAGTATAGATGAAAATTCCTCTTTCTGAGTTCTTGCTAAACTTAAACCTTCTATAACAAGATCTCTTATTAAGGGGTTTTCTGGATTTTTGGTATAAACTCTCCAGTCAATTTTCACTTCTGGTCTTTCAGATGTTCCCCTCAAAACACTATTTACAATCGTATAGTTTTCGCTCAATACTTCCTTTGATAAAACGTCGATCTCCGGATTTGTATACTCTGACAATCTACTAGAAAAACTTTTTAAAAAATAACTCTCAAACAAACTTAAGTATTCTTTCTTTTGATCCTCATTTAAATTTTTTCTGGCTGCTCCAAGAGAATAAAACCCTACACCTTTTATATCCACTGTTTCTTTAGCAATGATTTTTAGTTCATTGATTTTTTCCTCTTGGGATATATTTTTAGCTAATATTTGTGAGGCTCTATTCACAGTAGATTGAACAAAGATATCAGGTTCAATCGCAAAAGAATTTAAAAAATTAATATTGAGGAACAACAAAATTATTAAAATTTTTTTCATATGTATGTTGACAATATTTAATATTAGTTATTCTCTATTTCTTCCCAATCTTCTTCATTTTTATAGAAGATTTCTATATTACCTTTTCTAATATTATTAATTTTATTTTCTCTATTTTGTAAATATAAACTTTTTACTGAGGCGTAGAAATCTATAGAATTTATCTCAAGATTATCAAATGACTCAATATTGTTTGATCTAAAGTCGATACCCTCAATAGCTTTCGTTGCCATATAAAAAGTTTCATTAAGATATTCATTATTACCATGCACTGATGCATTGTAGTAAGGATCTCCTCCAAGAACATTCATGAATGAACCCGTTGTATCTCTAATTGTTGAAGGTCCTAATATTGGAAGGACCACATAACAACCAGGTCCAACTCCCCAAGCACCTAATGTTTGACCATAATCTTCCCTCTCGTATTTCGGAAAGCCCATCTTATTTGCAACATCAATAGTGCCAAGAATACCAACAGTAGAATTTACTGCAAGTCTAGCAGTATTTATTATTGCTAATTTAATATCACCCTGCAAGACATTATTAGGTATTGTAACTAAACTTGATAAATTTGTTACAAAGTTTTGAGTACCTTTTTGAATAGGATCTGGTAAATCTCTATAACTTTCAGCAAGTGGTTTTATTATAGCTTTATCTAATTTTTGATTAAAAGCAAAAGTTGCTCTATTTAAATTTTCAAAACAATCTTTTACTTTTTTTGGTTTTTTGTCTAATTTTAATTCACCATCTGATCCAGCATTAGCATTAAATGCCAATAAAAAAATTGAGATAAAAATTACAGATAATTTTTTTATCATATAGCTTTATTTTATATTATTGATTATGATTGTAAATTAACATTTAATAATAAAAAATGTCCATAAAATGTTTATAAATAGCCTAAAATTATACTAATATTTTTAATAATTGATGAATCAGACTTATAGTTATTCTCTAAATTTTGCCTTACCAAAAAGACCAAAAAAAAGAATAAAGTTTGTTGTGCTTCATTATACTGGAATGAAAAATGAATTATCTGCTATCAACAGATTACAGAACCCAAAGTTTAAAGTCAGCTCTCATTATTTGATAAAAAAAAATGGTGAGATAATAATTTTGGTTCCAGATCTTTATGAAGCTTGGCATGCTGGAATGTCAAAGTGGAAAAATTATAGTTTATTAAACAAAAATTCGATTGGTATTGAGATTGCTAATCCAGGACATCAGTTTGGTTATAAAAATTTTTCTAGAAAACAAATTAATTCGCTTGAAAAATTATTGAAAAATTTAATTAAAAAGTACCAAATAAAAAAAGAGTGTATCCTTGGTCATTCAGATATATCACCTTATCGAAAAAAGGACCCTGGGGAAAAGTTTCCATGGAGAAAGTTATCAAAAAAAAATTTAGCTTGGTGGCATAATTTAGATCAAAAAAGAATCAAAAAATTTAGAAAAATTAAAATTTCACCAAAAGTAGATAAAACTAAATTTATTCAAAATCTGTATAAAATTGGATATAATAAATTAAAAGGGTCTCAATCTTATAAAAATGAAAAATTTTTAGTAAAGGCTTTTCAAAGAAGATTTAGACAAGATTTAGTTGATGGAAAGATTGATAAAGAATGTCTTTTAATAAGCAAAAACCTATGTTCTCATTAGATATTAAGCTTGAAATTTTACAATTAAATTATAGATTGTTCAAGCCAGATGAACGATTTATCGCTTTAATTTTTTAAAGAGGAAAGTCCGGACTCTACAAGGATACAGTGCCAGGTAATTCCTGGCAGGGGCGACCCTAGGGATAGTGCCACAGAAAATAAACCGCCATAACATGGCAAGGGTGAAAAGGTGTGGTAAGAGCACACCGGTTCTATTGGTAACAATGAACGCTGGAAAACCCCACTGGGAGCAAGACTAAGTAGAGATGACATCGTTGAAAAACTAAAAGCCATCCTTGGCTAGTCATCAGGGTTAGTTGCTTGAGCTTAAAAGTGATTTTAAGCCTAGACAAATGATAAATTTAAATGACAGAACCCGGCTTATAGTTCATCTGGCTTTATTCTAAAATAATTCAATAGACATAAATGTTCACGTTTTGACTGTTCTTTTCAATCTTTTTATTTTATACGCAATAACCAAAGTATTGACACTTATATAAAAAACCCATAATATCCCATGTATTCCCATATTAAAGGGAATAAAGGATTTTATGGTTTATGTTTTTATCAACTTACGAAAACAAATTAGACAAAAAAGGAAGGGTGTCGGTGCCTGCAAGTTTTAGATCATATTTATCTAATTTAGGTTACAATGGTGTGATTTGTTATCCATCTTTCAATAACCAATCTATAGAAGCATGGCCTCAAGATAGAATAGAAAAAATTTCCAATACAATAGACTCATTAAATCCGTTCGAGGAAAAACGAGATTTTTTTGCTACATCAATTTTGTCTGAAAGTACAAATTTACAATTCGATAGTGAAGGCAGAATTTCACTAACTCCAAAATTATTAAAACACGCAAAAATAAAAAATAGTATGATTTTTGTTGGTCAGGGAAAAACCTTCCAAATTTGGGAACCAACAATTTTCGAAAAATTTAGGGCAAGCGCTAGAAAAAAAGCAAATTCAAATCGTTCAAGTCTTAAATGGGAGAGTCAATTTAACAAATAAAAAAAAGAGGGGGATTAAATGACGATTAACTTTAAAGTACCAGAGATAAAAGAGTTACAACCAAGGCTTTTAGTAATGGGTATTGGTGGTGCAGGTGGAAATGCAATTAATGAAATGATTGATAATGGGATGCAAGGTGTTGAGTTCATTGCTGTTAATACTGATGCACAAGATTTAAAACATAGTAAAGCAAAATCAAAAGTCCAAATAGGTTTAAATTTGACTAAGGGCCTAGGAGCTGGTGCAAAACTTGATATCGGTCAGGCTGCTGCAGACGAATCTCTTAATGATATAGTAAATATTTTACAGGGTGCAAATATGGTTTTCATCGCCGCTGGCATGGGTGGTGGTACAGGAACTGGTGCAGCTCATGTTATTGCAAGGGCCGCAAAAGAACTTAACATTTTAACAGTGGGAGTAGTAACACTACCTTTTTTATATGAAGGACCTTCAAGAATGAGAAGGGCTCAACAAGGATTAGAGGAACTTCGAAGACATGTGGATACTATTATAGTGATTCCAAATCAAAATTTATTTAAAATTGCTAATGAGCAGACCACATTCGAGGAGTCATTTAATTTATCGAATAATGTTTTAATGCACGGGGTTCAAAGCATTACAGATTTAATGGTCAGACCAGGATTAATAAATCTTGATTTTGCCGATGTTGAGTCTGTAATGGCTTCGATGGGTAAAGCTATGATGGGAACAGGTGAAGCCGAGGGTGAAGGTAGAGCCATGAAAGCTGCAGAAATGGCAATTAGCAACCCTTTAATTGATGATTACACTTTAAAAGGTGCAAAAGGCTTATTAGTAAATATTACTGGAGGCAAAGATCTTAAGCTTTTTGAGGTTGATGAAGCAGTTAATAAAGTGAGAGCCGAGGTTGACCCAGAGGCTGAGTTGATAATAGGAGCTATTACGGATCCAGAACTTGACGGAAAAATGAGAGTTTCAATTGTTGCTACTTCATTAGATGGTCAACAACCCGAGACTAAATCTGTGATTAATATGGTGCACAGAATACAAAATAGAAATCCAGGATATTCTGATTTTGCAGCCAATGGTTTGACTCAATCTTTTGTATTTAATGGAAATAATTCAAATCCAGTTTCTCATGGTGCAAATGCTTTGAAACTTGAGAATGAGATAGTGACCAACGATTTACAAAATCAAACTAGTAATCAATCAGTAAACGATATGAATAATCAATATCATGAGGAGCTTTTAAAAAATCAAGAGATGAATGAAGTTGAAGACAACAAGTCTGAAAAAGATGAAATGTCCTTTTCAAAAGAAACCTCAGAAACTTATGAGGAAACAGAAGCTAACTCTAATGACTTGAGAGAATTTGGAGTCGATACAAATGAGCCAGATTTGTTTAGTTCTAGCGATTATAATTCAGATACTACTGATCTACCGAGTTCTTTGGATGAAGATAATGATGACGATGATCTTGAAATTCCCGCATTTTTAAGAAGACAAAAAAATTAATGGTCTTCAAGAAAATAAATGGAAGCCACCATAGTATCGGATAAATCTAAGCATTATCCGGTACTGCTAAAAGAAATTATTAGCATTATTTCCCCTCAATATGGTGGCACATTTATTGATTGTACTTTTGGTCAAGGTGGATACACAAAGGAAATATTAAAATTTTCAAATACTAAAGTAATTGCTATCGATAGAGATATTGAAAGTAAGAAAATTGCAGATCAAATAAAGAAAAATTCTGCAGATAGATTTCTTTTCAAGAATATGAAATTTAGTCAGCTAACAAATCTTAAGCTGAAAAATGAAAATATAAAAGGAGTATTTTTTGATCTAGGTTACTCTCTAAACCAAATGAAAGATCATACAAAAGGATTATCTTTCAATTCTAAAGGCCAACTCAACATGAAACTAGGTCTTAACGATTTTTCAGCAAAAGAGGTAATTAATAAACTTTCATTTAATGATTTACAAAAAATTTTTAAATATTTTGGTGATGAAAAAGATTCAAAAAAAATTGCGAATAAAATTGTCAAAGAGCGAGTAAAATATGAAATTAAAACAGGTGATTTAGTTAATATTATTGATTCTGTAAAAAAAAGAAATAATTCTAAAATTCATAAGTCAACAAAAGTTTTCCAATCAATTAGAATTTTTGTTAATAGAGAAATTAGCGAATTAATTAATGGTTTGATTAATGCTACAAAAATTTTAAAAAAAGATGGTGTGCTAGCTGTTGTTACCTTTCATTCATTGGAAGATAAAATCGTAAAATATTTTTTTAGAAGTCTTTCAGAAAATAAAAGTATTTCAAGGTATCAACCTAAAATTATGCAATCAGAGCCACTATTATATATGACAGAGAGAAAGCCTATTATTCCAAGTAAACAAGAATTAAATGAGAATATATCATCCAGATCAGCAAAATTAAGGTTTGTTATAAAAAAAAAAAATTTTTTTAATTTTGATAGTGATATTTTTGAAAAATTTAAATCTTTGATTGAAATAGAAAATATTGGCAATGAATTATGAAAAAAATTGTAATAATTATCTTTGTATTTTCACTGATATTTTTTACAGCATTTATAAAAAACTCAAGTAAAAAAATCGAGGATGAAATATTTTTAATTAACGAAAGTTTGAGAGATCTCAAAAAAGAACTAAGTGATACAAAATTAGAATTTGAATATCTTAGCTCGACAGAAAAATTACTCGAGTATCAATCACAATTTTTTGAAAAAGATTTATTTCAAAAAGACATAAATAAAATTAAAACATTTAATAAAAATTCAAATGGTATATTAATTAGTAACTTTAATTTTTTTGAGATTAATGAAAAAAATTGAGTCAGACATTATTCTGGAAGATAAAAAAAATGACTTTTCTTATGAAAAAAGTAAATCAAATTTAGATATTTCATTTAATAGAGTAAGTTTTATATTCTTTATTTTTTTTATCATTTCAGTAATTTTTTCTATTCATTTAATCCATTTAGGTTCAAGAGAGAGTAATAAAATTATAAGTTCAAATTTAAAAATTCCATCTCACAAACTTTATAGAGCAGATATAGTTGATAGAAATGGAAAATATTTAGTAAAAACTGTAAATTCCATAGATATCGGAATTAGTTCAAAAAAAGTTATTAATAAAGAGAAATTAATTTTAAACTTAAAATATATATTCCCGAATAAAGATTACGATAAAATTCGAGAGAAAATTGAAAAAAAAAATTTTTTTTATTTTGAAAAAAAAATATCGCAAGAAAATTATGATAAAATAATGAAACTTGGAGATAAATCGATCCAACCTGAAGACAGATTAATAAGAATTTATCCTGAAAAAAATTTGTTTAGTCATATTATTGGTCAAATAGATGATAACAACAGTGGTATTTCTGGTTTGGAAAAGTCTTTTGATGATAAACTCAAAACTTCAAAGGAACCATTTGTACTAAGTTTAGATAAAGATATTCAATATTTAGTCAGAAACGAACTAATCAAATTCAACAAAGTTTTTGCAACAAAAGGAAGTGCTGCAATTTTAATGAATGTGAATAATGGTGAAATTTTATCTTTAGTATCTTTGCCAGATTTTAATCCAAACAAGAGAAAAAAAATTTCTGATATAAATTATATTAATCGAGCGACAAAAGGAATTTATGAATTTGGCTCAGTATTTAAAACATTTACTTTAGCTGCTGCATTTCACGAAAGAATCATTGAGCCAGAAACTAAATTTGCTAATTTACCAAAATCTTTGACATGTGCTGGATTCCCTATCAGAGAGTATGATAATAAAATCCCATCAGACCTTACTGCTGAACAAATCTTGATAAGATCTGGAAATATAGGCTCAGTTAGAATTGGTCAAAAAGTTGGACAAGAAAAATTTAAATTATTTTTATCAAAACTTGGACTATTAAAAAAAATTGATTTCGATATTGAAGAAGTTGGAGAGCCTCTAAACTTTAAATGGGGAAAATGTCCATTAGCTACAGCCTCTTTTGGACATGGTATTACAGCTACATTGCTTCAAGTTGTTAAAGCATATTCAATTATTGTAAATGGAGGATACCAGGTGAACCCAACCTTATTAAAAATAAATAAAAAAACAAAAAATAAAAGAATTTTAGATAAGGATATCTCAAATAAAATCTTACCGATCTTAAGAAAAATTGTTTCTACTAAAGAGGGTACAGCTAACTTGGCTGATATTAATGGATACGAAATTGGTGGCAAAACAGGAACTGCAAATAAAAGCATAAAAGGAATTTATTCAAAAGAGAAAGTTAATACTTTTGTTTCAGTTTTTCCAATTACAAAACCAAAGTTTATTTTAGCAGTTATGTTAGATGCTCCTAAAATAAATGAGGATTATATTTACAATTATAGAGATGGATCAAATTTCAAATTAAAAGGAAGTCCAAGAAATACAGCTGGCTGGAATAGCGTAGAGGTAGCAGGTCATATCGTTGAGAAAATTGGGCCCATTTTAGCCACAAAATATAGTGAAATTGAATAGTTTATGTTTCTTAAAGATTATATTCCAAGTACCAAAAAAAATTTAAGAGCTTTTTTTTCTGGTATTGCTTTTCACACTTCAAAAGTGAGAAGAGATAATATTTTTTTTGCAATTAAAGGAAGTAATTTTGATGGTAATAAATTTATACCTGATGTGATAAAAAAAGGTTGTAGGATTATTGTTACTGATAAAAAAATCAAAAAAAAATATAATGGAGTCTTAATAATTTATACAAATAATGTTCGTAAATTATTAGCGGAAGTTTCATTTAAAATTTATAAAAATCGTCCAAAAAATTTGATAGCAGTAACTGGTACTAATGGAAAATCTTCTGTTTCCGATTTTTACTATCAAATATTAAAATTGAATAACAAAAAAGTTGCATCTATTGGAACGTTAGGAGTTAAGTCAGATGGTATTAATTTTGATTTATCCAACACTACAATTGATCCAATTCAATTAGGAAGAATACTAAATAATCTCAAAGAAAAAGGAGTTGATAATGTGATTATGGAAGCCTCAAGTCATGGTCTTGAACAAAATAGACTTGATGGTCTTTTGTTTAACTTAGGAATATTTACTAACTTTTCACAAGATCATTTAGATTATCATAAAAATTTAGATGCTTATTTAAAAGCAAAACTCTATTTATTTAAAAATTTAATCAAAAAAAAAGGACATATAATTACTGATGAAAAAATACCAGAATTCATTAAAATCAAAAGTATCTCAGTAAATCAAAGTCTCAAACTACATAAAATAAATAGCAAAGGTTCATTTAAAATTCTATCTCATCATTATCAAGATGAGACACAAATTGTAAAAATTCAGCTTAAGAAATCAATTAAAACTATAAAACTAAATCTAATTGGAAAAACTCAATTAAACAATATATTGATGGCAATCATTGCAGCAAAAAAAAGTAGTTTAAGTCTTGATAGAATTTTTGAAATTCTCCCAAAAATTAAATCAGTTGAGGGAAGATTTGAAAAGATCGGTAAAATCAAAAATAATTCAAAAGTAATTCTAGATTATGCCCATACACCAGAAGCTTTAAAAACTTGTATATTAAATTTAAGAGAACAATTTAAAAATAAAAAAATTCTTTTATTATTTGGATGTGGTGGGAATAGGGATCAAGGCAAAAGATCTAAAATGGGTAAAATTGCATCTGATTACTCCGATAAAATTTATTTAACAGACGATAATCCAAGATACGAAAATCCAAAAAAAATTCGTAAAGATATAAAAAGAGGCATAAATAACAGAAACATTCTTGAAATACCCGACAGGTCTAAAGCGATATCTGTAGCAATCAAAAATCTAAATTCTGGAGAAATTTTACTTATTGCTGGAAAGGGCCATGAGAAAACACAAGATTTTGGTAATCGAAAAATTTATTTTTCAGATAAACAGGTCATTTTAAATTCGATAAAAAAGAAAAATTTAGATTTATCAAATAATTTAAAATTTAATATTTTAAAAGAATTGTCAGGTAATCGTAGATTAAAATCAGTATCATCTCCTAAATTTGCAAGAATTAACTCACAAGAAGTAAAGAAAAATGATATTTTTTTTGCAATTAAGGGAAAAAAAAAAGATGGAAATAAATTTGTAAATCAAGCATTCAAAAATAAAGCTTCAATTGTAGTATTAAATAGAGTTCAAAATAAATTTGAAATTAATAAACAAATAAAAGTAAAAGACACATTAAAATTCTTAACAGATGCTGCTAAAATTTTTAGGTCAAGTATAAGCACAAAAATAATAGCAATAACTGGAAGTTGTGGAAAAACAACACTAAAAGAAATGTTAGGAGATACATTAAGAAAAATTTCTAAGGTGAGTATTTCGCCAAAATCTTATAATAATAAATATGGAGTTCCTTTAAGTTTACTAAACTTTAATAAAAATGATGACTTTGGTGTTCTCGAAGTTGGAATGGATAAAAAGGGTGAAATAGATTATTTATCTAAAATAATTCAACCAGATGTTAGTGTTATAACAAATATTAATTTTGCTCATATAAAAAATTTTAAAAGTATTAAACATATTGCTTTAGCTAAATCTGAAATCATTCAAAATACTAATCCAGGTGGTTATGTAATATTGAACGCTGATGATAATTTTTTTTCTTTACATAAAAAAATAGTCATTCAAAATAATCTTAAATTAGTTTCTTTTGGGATTAAAAGCAAACAGTCAAATATAAAATTTTTAGATATTAAAAAAAAAAAAGATCACTTTCAACTTTGGATTCAAATTAATAAGGTAAAGAAATACTTTTTAGTATCAAATAATTTTCAAAATAACATATATAATATTTTGGCTGCATTAGCTGTTATGAGTATTTATAAAAACATTCTTCAATTAGATAAAAATATTTTTTTCAAATTTAAAGTACCTCAGGGCAGAGGAGATATATCTAAAATTAAGTTTCTTAAAAAAAATATAAATCTTGTTGATGAAAGCTACAATTCAAATCCCTTATCTCTAAAATCTGCTGTCTTAAACTATGACAAAATTAAAACAAAAAAAAACAAAAAGTATCTTTTGCTTGGTGATATGTTGGAACTTGGCGATCATTCAAAAAAACTCCATGAATCACTTGCAGCTATAATAAACAGAACTAAGATTAATAAAGTTTTTATAAAAGGCCACTATATGAAATATATGTTTGAAAAACTTGTAGACTCTAAAAAAGGTCGAGTTTTATATAATAAATCTCAAATTATTGATTTGATTAGAAACGACTTAAATAATAATGATATTCTTATGGTAAAGGCCTCAAATGCGACAGGTTTTAACAAGATAATAAAAGAGATTAAAGGGCTCAATTAATGCTTTACCAATTTTTATTAAACTTTGTTGATACATTCAGTTTCTTAAATGTTTTTAAATATCTCACATTTAGAACTGGATTATCTATTTTTACATCCTTAGTAATTGTTTTAATTATTGGAGGTCCATTCATTAAATTTTTCTCTAATCAAAAAATTTTAAACCCTATAAGAGATGATGGTCCAGAAGATCATATTGTTAAAAAAATTGGAACACCAACAATGGGTGGAGTAATCATCTTACTTGGTTTATTAATTTCAGTGTTACTTTGGGCCGATCTATCAAATTTAAATATTTTATTTTGTATATATATTGCTGTTTCATTTGGATTACTTGGAGCTTTTGATGACTTTAAAAAAATCAAATATAGTAACTCGTCTGGAATTTCATCTAAATTGAAAATAATCTTACAAATTCTACTAGCCGTTATTGGAGTAATTTTATTTGTTTATTTTATTGATTACCAAGATATAACCAATTTATATTTTCCATTTTTCAAAAATCTTATAGTAAATCTTGGATGGTTTTTTATTCCTTTTTCTGTTTTTGTTATAATTGGATCTTCAAATGCTGTTAATTTAACAGATGGACTTGATGGTTTAGCGACAGTGCCAGTGATATTAGTGGCCGCATGTTTTGCCTTTATTAGTTATGTGACTGGAAATATAGTATTCTCTGATTACTTACAAATACCTTATATAGAGGGTACAGGTGAAATTTCAATTTTTTGTGGAGCAATCATTGGTTCGTGTCTTGGTTTTTTGTGGTTTAATGCTCCACCGGCAAAAATTTTTATGGGGGATACAGGATCATTATCTCTTGGTGGGTCTTTAGGTGCTGTAGGGATAATTACAAAGCATGAGATTGTATTAGCTATAACTGGAGGCCTTTTTGTTTTAGAAGCTATATCAGTGATGGTTCAGGTAATATCTTTCAAACTTACTGGTAAAAGAATTTTTAAGATGGCGCCAATTCATCATCATTTTGAGAAAAAAGGATGGCCAGAGTCAACAGTAGTTATTAGATTTTGGATTATTTCAATCATTCTAGCAATGATTGGACTGGCAACACTCAAATTAAGATAAGGGAGAGCAATTTGAGTATTTTTTTAAATAAAAAAATATTAATTTATGGTTTAGGTAAGAGTGGACTATCTACCTTGCTTTTTTTAAAAAAAAAAAGTGAAGTTTTTTTATACGATGATTTAAAGAAAAATTTAAAAAATTCAATTAGTTATGAAACTATTTTAAAAAAAAAATTTGATTTCATCATAATTAGCCCAGGTATAGATATAAATAAATGTAAATTATCTAAATTCTTAAAAAAAAATTCAAAAAAAATTTATACTGATTTAGATATTTTTTATTCTTTTTATAAAAATAATTGTATTACTGTTACAGGCACAAATGGAAAATCTACAACCTGTCAGCTCTTGTATGAAATATTGTTAAACCACAAATATGATGTTAGATTAGTTGGAAATATAGGTAAGCCAATCTTATCAGCAAAAAAAATAAAATCTAAAACAATTTTTGTTATAGAAGCCTCATCCTATCAACTTGAATACAGTCAAATTTTTCAATCAAAATATGCTGTACTATTAAATATATCACCAGATCATTTAGA
>CACNSS010000010.1 GCA_902623215.1 uncultured Pelagibacteraceae bacterium | reverse complement strand
AAAATAGCTATTTTATTGACTTTTTTACTATTTAACTCATTTTGGACATATATTTTATAATTTTGTGTTAGACTAAAGTATTATTTTGTGTTAGAGATTCGTTAAATTGTGTTAGAGAAAAAATTTTAAATTGTATATGAACGATCAAGACGACGAAAAAAAAATTATTGAAGAGGAGAGGTCTCAGTCAGAAAACGAGAATCAATCTAAAGTTGATGAAAATAATCAACCTGAAGGTGTAGATAATAAAAAAAATGATCCTATCCCTGACTCAAATCAAAATAATAACGAAAATAATGATCAAACACAAAATTTAGATACATCTAATGAAAAAAAAGAGGAAAATGAAATTTTAGATAATCAAAATAATGAAAGAAGTTTAGAATCAAGTCAAAACAACGATCAAGAAACCACCCAACAACAAACATCCGAGACTTCAAGTGAAAAAAAAGATGAAGATAATGGATCCTCACACGAGGTAATCCATAAGAAAGACGGAAGGTTACATATTTATATCCGACAAGACAAATACAAAGGTGAATTAAAATCAAAAAATTGGGTTGGAAGACTTTATCATGATGGAAAACAAAAAATTTCATCATCAGGAACTCCCAATTTGGAGGAAGCAATACCAATTTTAGAAAAATGGTTTGACGATGTTGTTGCAGGAAAAGAAAAAGAAAAAGAAATTCATGAGCAACCTGTTAAAACTGAAGAAACATCTGTTCAACCGGAAACTTCAACTCAAATTGTTAATAAAGAACAAACGAGTCAAACAACTACGTTAACCGAACCTAAAATTGACGCTCCTATTTTAAATCAATCACCAGAGGAAGAACAAGAAAAAAAAAAATCAAAATTTCCTTTTTTAGATAATATAAAAAATATTAAATTTAAAAAGCCAAGCTTCTTAGAAAAAAGTTCAGTTTCAAAACCATCACTCAAAACTAATGAACTTTCGAAAAAAGTTACTAGTTTTTTTAAATCTAAAATTGGAAAGTCAGCAGTTAAAGGGGAGGAAATTGTTGGAGTTGAAATTACAAACAAAGAAATAAGATTAGCTCAAGTATCAACTAATAAATCAAATCAATGGGTATTAGATAAATTTTATGCACATCCAGTTGATTTACCAGATGATGCGAATGTTTTAGATAATGGAGAAAAATTAGGAGCTGAACTTACAATTGCATTACAAAAATCTAAAATCACTACTTTAAATGCTGCGATTGCTATACCGGTCACAAGTGCGATTATAAGAGTTGTAACAGCACCCTTAATGAAAGAGGAAGAATTACAAAAAGCTATTGAAACAAATTCCCTTTGGGAAAATTTAGTTCAGTTAACTGATAACTTAGATGACTATTCAATTTTCCATCAAGTTATTAATAGAAATGAAAAAGCTAATACAATGGATATTTTATTTGTTGCTTCAAAATTAGCTGACATAAATAATTATACTTCAATAATTAAACAAAGTAATCTTAATCCTGTAATTATTGACGTTAAGTGCTTTGCATTAAAATCTGCTGTTGACCAAATAAATCAAATTTCAAACAAAGTTGATGATGTTAATCTTACTGCTGTTTTAGAATTTGGACTGGATGAAAACTATTTGATGATTTTGTATGATAATAACCCAATAATTACTGACATTTTTTTAAGGGGCCAAGATAGAAAGATATTATTAGAGTCCCAAGATGTTGAGGAAAAAGAGGCACTTGTAAGAAGATTTTTAACTCAAGTAAAACAAGCTGTTCAAGATTTTGAGACCAAATATGAGAAAAGAATAAGAAACATAAAAGTTGTATCAGATTTAAAAAATGTCGAAGATTTCTTATCAAGTTTTAGAAAGGGTCTATTAAATGTTGGTTTTAATTTATTTGATCCGGTTGATGGATTATTAATTCCTCAACAAAACAAAGATAAAGTAGATTTAATTAACAGATCGTATTTATCATCAGTTATTGGTTTAGCGTTTAGAAAATTAGATGTTTTTGGTTACTATAAATTTGTAACTGCTGTCAAAAATATAAACTTATTACCTAATAGAAAGGGAATGATAAAAGAGAAAAAAATGAAAGCTTTTTCAAGTTTTGCTTTCAAAGGTATCGCTGCCTCAATAGCTGGAATATACTTAATTCTTTTTGGTTTATCGTTTTGGAATATTCAATCTTACAACAAAAAATTAGTCAATTATGATAAAGTTCTAAAAACTCATAAAGCCAAAACATTAGAAAGAAAGAAAATTAAAAAAGAGTTAGGCTTAATTACAAATACATTAAAATTAAGCACAAGTTTAAAATCTAATAAAAAGAACAGTTACAGAGTATTAGCACAGGTTGCTATGAGTGTTCCCAAAAGGATCAAATTTGCATCAGTGGAATATAATGGTAAAAATAAAGTGGTCATAAAAGGTCAAGCAGCCACCGATCAAGATATTTTAAAATTAATAAACAATCTTGGAGCACAGGAGCTTGTTGTTCAAGCCTCGTTAGGAAAAATGAATTATAAGGGTAAAGCAGGGGATTCTGCAGATATAAAAAAGAATTTTACAGTTTTAGTGGATGTTAAAGGATAATTTATGGACTTAAAAAATATAAATTTAGATTTGAAGAATATAACTTTAGAAAGTATTAAAGCTAAAATTCAATCTATAGATAAAAAGATTTTAATTAAATTTGGAATTGGTTTTGCATCGATAGTAATATTTTTAATAATTTATTATGCTGTATTAAGTCCAATTGTAGACAAGAAAAAAGTTCAGCTTGAAAACATGCAAAAAAAACAAGCTGAGATTTTAAAAATGAATAAGGAGATTAAGTCTAGTAAAGCTAAAATTAAAAAACTTACCCCAAGATATGAGCAATATTCTACATTATTTCACAGTAAAGCCGAAGTAGAAGGTCTTTACGAAACTCTTAGTGAGTTTGCAGGCATCAACAATTTGGTTATTTCAAAAATTGAAAAGGGTAAACCAAAGGCAATAACGAAGGCATCAGCTATTGCATCCACTCAAAAGAAGAAAAAGAAGAAAAAGAGAAAAAAAAAGAAAGTTGATACCAGTGTTAAAAAAAATATTGCATACTATAAAATACCAGTAAAATTCCAAATAAAGGGCAATTTTCTTGGATATATTAAGTTTAAGAGACAAGTAGCCATGTCTCAAAAAATGTTAAATTTTGACAAAGAAACGATTAAAGTGATAAAAGGGAATACAACCAGTACGGTAGCCGTAACTGGTGTACTAACAATAGTGGGATTACCAGATGAATTTTTTTAGACTGATAACACTAGTTTTAATAATTTTTACTTTCCCACAGAAAGTAATGTCAGACAGTCATGATCAAAACATTGTGGACAAAGCAAAAGAGATAAACCAGCAAGTAAAAGCTAAGCAATCAGCACAACAAGACAACATAAAAAATGAGACAGGACAAGTTGTTATAGAAGAGGAGCCGTTACCATTAAATGATCCTTTCGCTGGGGATGCATCTACAGTAAGTGAAGTGGTCACAGCAACAACACCAACATCAAGTGCTGTCAAATTAAGATCTTATAAACTAGTTGGATCATTCTCTGCTAAAGATAACAGTTTCATTACTTTAGTTGATGACAATGGTGAATTTATGACGGTGGAATTATTTGAAGAAGTCTTAAGTGGTGTCAAACTTGTTGATGTTAGTATAAAAAGAGCAGTTTTTGAAAAAGCTGATGATAACCAATACATAATTATGAATTTTAAAAACCAAATAAAAGAGGCAAATGAATTTTAAAAATTTTAAATTTTTTATTTTATTTAGTTTTGCCTCAGCTTTATTTTTAAGTGGTTGTGCCACTGACGGCAAACTTGGAACAAAAAAATTCAAGCATAACACGCCTCTTATTAAAGAAGATATTAAGAGCAAAGGTAAAATAGAAGTTGAAAAAACTGTTAAAATGGGACCTCAACCAGCAGAGGGAGATGTAATTAAACTTGGTAAAAGAAAACAGATCTCTTCTCAAAAAGCAAGGAACTATTTATTAATCGGTGAAGAATATAAGTTATTAAAGCAAAACGTTTCATTTAAATTTCAAAATTTAGATTATAGAACTGCCATAGAATTGATGGCAAAAGCAGGTGAGATAAATATTCTCATTGGTGATGAAGTCGCTGGCTCAGTCACAGCACAATTGATTGATATTCCCTGGGATAAAGCTTTTAATGCACTTTTAGATCTAAAAAATTATGCAGCTGATTTTGATGTTCAAAGTAATCTAATAAGAGTTCACTCTCCTTCAAATCTTACTCAGCAAGAGTCGACAAAATCGGCTAGAGCCTCAGCTGTTAGAAAAAAAGTTGAATTAGAGGATTCTGTTGAGCCATTAATTTCAGAAATATTTAGACTTTATTACATAAGCCCTGCTGAAGCTAAGGCCACTTTAGATGAGTTGTTCAAAGCAGTTGATGGTGGAATTTCTTTAGTTCAAATCACTGAAGAAAAAACTACAAGATCAATTATTGCCAGAGGAAAAGAAAAAGATTTAGACGTAGTTGATAAAATTATAAAGGAGATTGATGTTAGAACTAGACAAGTTTTAATTGAAGCTTTTATTGTTGAGGCCAACTCAGACTTTGAAAGAGCTTTAGGTACTGCTTTGGGCGGATACCACAGAAGAATGAACGCTGATGACAAAGGTAGAGTAATTGGAGGTGTAGCATCTGGATCTTCTGGAAATGCAGCTATTACTTCAGCAACTGCTACATTAGGTGCAACGACTGACTCTATTACAAACTTCCCAGCAGCGGGTAAAACAAGTGGTATTGGAATATTAAAAGCAACAGGATCTGCAGTTTTGAAAATGGAAATTACTGCGCTAGAGTCACAAGGAATGGGAAAAACCATCTCAAATCCGAAAATATTTACTTTAGATAATCAAGTTGCAACAATTACTCAAGGTGAGGAAATCCCTTATGCCTCAAGTTCAGCTGAAGGTTCAGATACTTCCTTTAAAGAAGCAGCTTTAAAAATGACAGTAACTCCAAGCATAATTGGTGATGGTAATGTACTCTTAGATATACAGGTCAATAATGATACACCTAATAGATCTAACCCAGGAGACCCGGCAATTAACAAAATGGAAATTAGCACAAAATTACTTATAGCAGATGGTGATATTGTAGTTATTGGCGGTATCAAAAAAAATGCATTAACTGATAGTAAGCAACAAACACCTGGTGCTGGAGATGTACCAATTGTTGGAAATTTATTTAAAGGCAAAGCAAAGACTGATAACATGGATGAACTTTTGGTATTTATTGCACCAAGGATTTTGTAGATGCTTAAAATTAGTAGAGAAAGTGAAATTAACTTAATCAATGTATTAATTGATAATGACATTATTTCTGGAAAAGATTTAATTAACATTAAAAAAGTTAGTACTGAGGGAAATAAATCTCAGATAGACGCAGTCTTTGAATTAAAATTAACTGACGAAAATAAGATTTTAGATGTTTTAGTAAAAGAACAAAGTCTTGAAGTTGTAGATCTCTCTAAAATACAAATAAGCGATGAGATTAAAAGTGTCCTTCCCTCAAACTACATTAATGTAAATTTTGTGGCTCCATTTAAAGTTGAAGGCAAGACACTCCATATTGCTATATCAGATAGCTCAAAGCTAGGTCTTATGAGAAATTTAAAAGCAATTACCAAAAAAAATATAGAGCTACATGCTGCAAAAGTATCTCAAATTTCGGAATTTATAGAAAAACTTCAGTCAGAAAGTGGAGATGTTACAACTGCAACAATTAGACAAGAGAATAGAGAAAAAACTAAAACTTTTGAGTCTGACTTGGGTGAGGCGGGTGAAGTTTTAGAGAAAGCTCCAGAGGAAGATATAGAAGCAATTGAGAATGAGTCAGAGGTTATAAAATTTAGTACAGCTGTCGTTGCAGAAGCTATTAAATCAGGTGTTAGTGATATTCACATAGAGCCATACAGATTTTCTTCGCGAGTAAGGTATCGTTTAGATGGAATGCTTCAAGAACAAGAACAATATAAAAAATTTCTTCATGATAATTATGGGGCTGTTGTAACAAGATTCAAAATTATGGGCAAATTAGATATCGCTGAGAGAAGATTACCTCAAGATGGAGCAATTAATTTTAAGATAGACGGTAAAGTTGTTGATCTGCGTTTATCAATTTTGCCAACCGCTAATAATGAAAGAATAGTAATGCGGGTTTTGAATAAAGACGCTGGAGATATAACCTTAGAACAATTAAATTTTGAGGATGTTGATTTAAAAAATTTAAGAAAAGCTATACACAGCACTCAAGGTTTAATACTCGTAACAGGACCAACAGGATCTGGTAAATCAACGACTCTTTATAGTATTCTAAAAGAAGTAAGTAAGCCTCATTTAAATATTCTAACAGCTGAAGATCCAGTCGAATATGAACTAGATGGTGTAGGTCAAGTTCAGATAAAAGATGACATTGGTTTAAGTTTTGCTGCGGCTTTAAGATCTTTTTTAAGACAAGACCCAGAAATAATACTTGTTGGAGAGATGAGAGATAAAGAAACAGTTGATATCGGATTGAAGGCTGCATTAACTGGTCACTTAGTATTCAGTACGCTACACACGAATGATGCTCCAAGCACAATAACTAGATTACAAAACATGGGCACTCCTGATTATTTAATTAGTGCAGCTTGCCAAATGGTTTTAGCGCAAAGGTTAGCTAGAAGGACGTGTAAAGAATGTAGAGTTCCAGACGATGATGTTAATCCAAAAGTTTTACAAGATTTAGGCTTCACGCCAGAGTTAGCTTCAAGAGTTAAAGCTCTTAAAGGAAAAGGTTGCCCTAAATGTAAAGACACTGGTTATAAAGGTAGACAAGGTCTTTACGAAATTTTGGTTGTCTCAAAACCAGTTAAAGAGGCAATATTAAGAAAAGCAACAACACCCGAGTTAAGAGAAATTGCAATTAAAGAGGGCTTTCAAACCATGCAAGATATGGGAAGACGACTAATTGCTAATGGTGAGCTTAATTTTAGGGAATATGAGCGGGTTTTAACAACCTCATAATTATTATATAGTTAAAGAGTAATGGAAGCATTTACTTATAAAGGCATTGCAGACGGTAAATACGTTGAGGGTGATATTGAAGCTATCAATCAAGAGGAAGCATCTCATAAGCTCAAAGAGCAAAAAATTATTATTACAAATTTAATAAGATCAAAAAAGAAAAAAGGAGAAACTAAAGCTAAAGCAAAAGGCAAAGGCTTTTCTTTTGGTAAACCAAAAGTCAAAGTGGAAGATGTTTTAATTTTTTCAAAGCAATTTGCAACAATGGTTAAAGCAGGCTTACCAATATTGGAGGTTTTAGCTATGTTAAGAGATCAGTTAGAGGGTCCAGCTATTAAAGAGGTAATCGAAGATATAAGAAAAAGCCTAGAGGGAGGGGTAACGCTATCTAAATGTTTTGAAAAATATCCTCAATATTTTGATAACGTTTATTGTAATCTGATAAAAGCTGGAGAAGCCAGTGGTAAGTTGGATGTATTCTTATTGAAAATCGTAGACTCTCTTGAAAAAAAAGAAAAGATTAAAAAGAAAATTAAATCTGCTTTGATGTATCCGGCTATAATGTTTTCTGTAGCAATAACTGTTAGTGCATTTATGTTAATTAAAGTTGTTCCAGTTTTTGCAAAAATGTATGCTGGTATGGGATTAGAATTACCAACACCAACAGCAGTTATCATGTCGATGAGTGATTTTTTAAGAGGAACAGGGGGAATGGTTTTACTAATAAGTTTAATTTCCTTTTTTGTAGGATTTAAATATTTAACAGCTAAAAATGAAATGATTAAGTATAGATGGCACAAACAAATTTTAAAACTGCCAGTCTTTGGTGATTTAATATTAAAATCATTACTCGCAAGAATTTCTTTAATAATGGGAAATTTGAGTGCCGCTGGGGTAAACTTATTGGAGAGTATCGAGATTGCTAAATCAGTTAGCAATAACGTAGTTGTCACAGAGGCTTTAGAAAATGTAAAGAAGGGAGTTTTTTCTGGAGACACATTAACAAAACTTTTTTTAAAAGAACCATTATTTCCTCCAACATTTAGTCAATTAATTTCTGTTGGTGAGCAAACTGGGCAATTAGATGAAATGTTTGGCTCTGTTGCTATGTACTATGAAGAAGAATTTGATGGAGCTGTTGATAATATGTCAAGTTTGATTGAACCAATAATGATTGTTTTTATGGGAATTATGATTGGTGGATTAATGATTGCGATGTATTCACCAATCTTTAATGTTGGTGCATTAATAGGTTAAATTTTTTTGGTAAGCACCAAATGGTTTACCCACTCTTTTTGGTCTTTTTTAAAAACAGCCGCATCCATAATTTGTTTTATAAAAAAAGTTCCAAGACCACCTGGTTTAATATCGTCTAATTTTCTATGTTGAATATTTTCTGGTATTACTGCTTTTCCTTTATCAAAAAAACCTATCTCTAAATCACTATCTTTAAGTGAAATTTTAATCTCCATTCTATCCGATGTTTCTGCAATATCTTTATAGGCATGTTTAACGATATTTTGTGCTGCTTCAGCTATTGCTAATACAAGTTCATCTTTTTGATCTTGTGGTAAATTAATTTTTTCAAATACTCCTCTGGAGAAAGTTCTTACCTCTTTTAAACTAGCTGTACTTACAAGAAAATCTTTTGATTCTTCTATATTCATTATTCTAAGTTTAAAATCTGTTCAAGTTTCGCCATCATAATTACTTTTAAAACAGATTTACTTACCTCTTTGACAATGACCTTAGTATTATGCTCCAAAGCTTTTTGATGACTTTCAATTAAAACAGAAATTCCCGAAGAATCCATGTAGGAAACATCTTTTAAGTTTAAATGAACTTCTTTTCCTGACTCTACTATGGGTAAAATTACCTCTTTCGCTTTCTCGGTAACGTCCATGTCTATCTCTCCATTTAAAAAGACAGTGCTGACATTTCCTTCTTCTGTTACTTTATAAGACATAAATATTTAAAGACTGATAACATAAATAGATCCTAAAATGTATAACTTTTACCCATTATGGACAAAAAACATTTATTTTTGTTAGATATTTTAATGTTTATAAAGTATTTACATATCATAAATTATTAATAAGAATTAAGTATTAAATAAAAAGAGGAACTAAAATGAAAAATAATAAAGGTTTTACACTAATAGAATTATTGGTTGTTGTTGCAATTATAGGTATTTTAGCTGCTGTAGGTGTTGTTGCATATAATGGATACACAGGTGCTGCTAAAAAAAATGCAGTAAAAACTATTCATGCTAATGTAGTTAAATCGTTAGCGGCAGAAACAAAAAAATGCAGTTTAGACTCTAGTGGAACAATTCTAGGGGGTATGACTTGTGCTAGTTATGTATCTTCAATAAATTCTTCTTCAGGTGGAGAAGATATTGTTACATATTTAGAAAGCTCTAATCCATTCACTGATAAAAATCCTTACGATAATGCTTGTGATGCTGTTCAGGCATCTGCAACTGCCCCTGAGGCGTCGTCCGAGGAAGAGGGGGATAGTGGTGGTGACTCACATGGTGTTGATTGTTCGACTACGTTGGGTAACGTAACAGTTTCAGGAAGTGGTAACACAATTACAGTTACGTCTCTTTATGAATCAGGAACAGACCCACTGACAGACGACGTTGGATTAGAATAATAAACTTAAAATTTTATGACTAAGAGCTCGGGATTTACTTTAATCGAGCTCCTAGTCGTAGTTGCTATTGTTGGAATTTTATCAGCAGTCGGAATTGTTTCCTATAATGGTTATGTCGATAGCACAAAGAAAAAAGCTACAGAGAATATTCTTGGCACGATTGGATTAGCCCAAACAGATCATTATGCCAGTTGTGCAACTTACTATTCGTCATCAGGAGATTACTGTGAGTCAGCAGATGAAGAAACTGAATGTTCAGCAACTTCAGCCTCAACTAGAAAAATAGGCCAAGAGCTGTTTGGGGACCCAAATTATATTGACCAAAATAATGGATTTTTGTTTTGTTCGTTTTTAACAGGCAGAACCTCTTATACCATAAATGCAGTTAAAGGTGATTGTGTGCTGTCAATTAATCAACTTGGTAAAATTGATAGAAGTTTGTGTCAATGATGACAATTATAAAAATTGAAAATTCATCCAAAATGAATATACGGTGAATTTGTTAATACAAAATTTTATATTTAAAAAGTTTTATATGAAAAGATTAATTTTTGTTTTAATAGTTTTACCACTTTTGACTAATTGCACTCAATATTCTGCCATGATGAACCCAAGCATTACATTAGCAACTGGTGGAACTATTTCACAAGCCTCTACATCTTTAGCTAGTTCTTTAGCTGTAAATGAGGCAAAAAAAGGTTTACAGGCTGAACTTTCAGAGGCAAAATATTGTCAGACTCATCATTCATCAGAGTTAAATGAAATTTTTTTTGAGACTATTGATCAGTCAAATTGTATTTATGACCCCATGAGTATTTATAGATAATACATATCAATGATGCCGCAAGAAGTAATTGATGTACTGACAAGTAACATTGATACTCTCTGGGTGATAGATTGCGCAATTTTAGTTTTCATAATGCAAGCAGGTTTTATGTGTATGGAAACTGGCTTATCACGGCATAAAAATAGCATTAATGTTGCCCTTAAAAATGCTGCAGATTTTGGAGTATCTGTAGTTATTTTCTGGATATTTGGTTTTGGTATCATGTTTGGTACTTCTTATTACGGTTTTTTTGGCACTGATTTATTTTTTTTCAAAACTAACAAAGCGGAATATATGACTTATTTTGTATTTCAAGCAATGTTTGTTGCAACTGCCGCAACAATTATTTCAGGCGCTGTTGCTGAAAGAATGAAATTTAATGGTTATTTGATTATGACTGTTTTGGCTACAGGAATAATTTACCCTATAGTTGGTCATTGGGCGTGGTCCTCAAGTTATCTCTCAAAATATGATACGGTCGATCAGTTATTAGTTGTTACTGGCTCAGTGAGAACTACAGGTTGGTTGTCTGATCTAGGCTTTGTTGATTTTGCTGGAAGTACTATTGTACATTCTGTAGGTGGATGGATTGCGTTAGCAGCAGTAATTATTTTGGGGCCAAGAATTGGTAAATACTCTAATGCTAATAAAGGAAAATTCACTGGATCTAGTTTTCCACTTGCTGTTTTAGGTACACTCATTTTGTGGTTTGGTTGGTTTGGTTTTAATGGTGGAAGCAACGGTGCAATGGATGAAGTAGTGCCTTTAATTTTAATCAATACATTTTTAGCTGCTGCTTTTGGTTTATTAACTGGATTAGGTATTTCATATTTTAAACATAAGAAACCCGATCCCTTTTATATTATTTTAGGTCCGTTAGCAGGTTTAGTTGCAATTACTGCAGGATGTAATTCAATGACGTCTGTCACTGCAATTTTTGTTGGTATCGTTGGTTCGATTATTGCGATTTTTGTAAATGAACTTTTAAACAAATTTGAAATTGACGATGTTGTTGGTGCTGTTCCAGTTCATTTGGCTGCTGGTATTTGGGGAACTTTAGCTGTTGGGTTTTTTAGCGATTTAAATATTTTAGATACTGGTCTTGATAGATTTTCACAAATTAAAATTCAATTAATAGGAATTTTGTCAATTGGATCATTTACATTTATAACATCATTTATAATTTTGAGTTTTGTAAATAAATTTTATCCATTAAGAGTAAGTACCGTTCAAGAGGAATTAGGATTAAATATTGCAGAGCACAATGCAGTTTCAATTGAACATGATTTAATTTCAATTTTAAACAAACAATCAGAATCTGGAGATCTTAAAGTAAGGGGGCCTCAAGATCCGTTCACCGCTGGTGGTGTGATTGGTCTTTATTATAATAAGTTAATGAGCAAGCTTGAAACAACAGAAGAGGAAAAAAACAAGTGGCGTGAAAGAATTTCTAAAGAGGTTAAATTAGCTGTAAAAGTTCAAGAAAACTTTTTACCAAAAAGAAATTTAAAAAATTATCCTGTGTACGGAATCAACTTATCAGCTAGAGAGGTCTCAGGTGATTTCTTTAGCTTCTATCCTCACAATGATAGTATTTATTTTATAATTGCTGATGTTGCTGGCAAAGGTATTCATGCTGGAATGGTTATGGCTAAAGCGTCTACTTTGTTTGAAGTGTTATCCCAATCAAAAGTAGATCCAGATGAAATGGTTCTGCACATGAATAATGATTTAAATAATACTAAAACTGGTGGAATGTTTGTAACTTCAATAATTGGTGAATACAATTTAATTACAGATGAAATTAGATGGGTAAACGCAGGTCATCAGCCTGCAATTGTTAGAGATGATAATGGGAAATATGAGCAGTTTCAAAGTTCAGCACCTCCCCTAGGTGTTATCAAACAGAAAGACAAAAGTATTTATAATATTAATAAGATGAAACTAAATGGCTCAAGGTTTTATGCATTTACTGATGGATTATCTGAAAGCTTAAATGATAAAGGACAAGAAATAGGTATTGACGGATCAATAGATATTATTGAGACTAATTACAACAAAGACACCACTCAACAATTAAATGATATAACTAAAATGGTCGTAAACACGAGCAAAAATCAAAAACTGTCTGATGATTTAACAGTAATAAGTATTGGAAAATAGTATTAATTCACAAAAAAATATTAATTGAAAAAATAAATAGACTTAATATCTTTCACTTTTATGAATTTAAATACCAACAAATTAATATTTGTTCTCATCTCAACATTGTTGCTGATGACAACCTTTGCTATCTCTTCAGAAAAAAATATTACGTACATGCAAATTTTGCAAAAACCAAATGATTTAGATTTAAATTTAAAGTATGCCCAGCAACAAGGTAAAATGGGAAATTATAAGCAAACAATTTCTACACTTGAAAGATTGAACATGCTTTATCCTGATAATACTGAAATAAAATTATATTTGTTATCAGTTTTAGTCCAAGTTGACTCACCTGAAAAAGCGTCAACAATTATTGAAGAAATGAAATTAAGAAGGGACCTTTCATCTGAAGATTTAGAAACATTACAAGAAATTGAAGAGGAATTAAAAGATCGAGAACCAGGTCTTTGGACTTTTGCATTAGATTTGTCAACAGGTGTAATTACTTCAGACAATGTTAATAGTGTTTCAAGTACGAGATTTAAAGATTCATCTGGATCACGTGAAATTTTTAATTCTCCAAAATTTGACAGAACTTTGAGTGGCAGTATGGGATTATCTGCATCTCGACCTGTTGGAGAGGAGTCCTCGTTACTTATTAATTTGTCCCAAACTACATCTGAACAATATCATGAAGCTGATGATGATTATCAAAGTTATGGTTTAACTCTTGGATTGGATACAGTTTTTTTAGGACAAAGTGTTAGTCCATATTTTATTTTAAACAAATCAGATTATCAACATGATGCTGATAGTTTTTCTAAGATGTATGGTTTAGGAGGTTTCTTTTCTGTCGGTGAGAGAAATTCTTTTAGTTATGGATTTTCATACTCAAACTCAAAAGGAAATAATAATACAATGGACACTACTGCAAATGAAACAAACTCAAGTGGTCATAGTATAACTTTAGGCCACGACTTTATAGTAAATCAACTGATTACAACTAATATTAGTTTAGGTTTCAGTGATACCGATTCAATAGTTGATGATGGAAATGATTATGAAAACTATGATGTAGGTTTTGGAATTAATTTTGCATTTCCTTGGGCTTATATCGCAGTAAGTAATAGTATGAGTTTCAATGATTACAAGAAAGCAGACACGTCAGTTAATGATACAATAAGATCAGACTTTACAAATACATTTGATATAATTTTAACAAAGGCTATTGGAGACATTTTTCCAGGGATAGATCCTAACAGAAGCCTTTTTATAAATTTATCTTATGAAAAACTTTTTTCTGAAGCGAATATTATTAATTATGATTATATCGCAGATTCCTTTTCTTTGAGTTTTTCAAAATCTTTTAGGTTAAATTAATTTTTCTTATAAATATTTAAATTTTTGGTTAGATTAACCTTAGTTTTATTGAGTTTTTTTTAACCCATAATGAACATTAATTATTCCTATTTTCGTCTAAATTTGCTAGTTTCATGATGATGAAAAAAATTTTTAGTGCAGTCATTGGGCTATTTTTAATTCTTTCTTCTCAAGTGAATTCTGCTGAGAAGCTTAGCATTGAAAAGCAACTTGTTGGAATAGTTGGAGCCATATCTGGAACGGTAAAAACTGAAACAAGACAGTTAAAGGCTGGCGATAAAATTTATTTAAATGAAACGATTTATGCTGCACCAGGTTCAGGTACGCAAATTTTATTATTAGATCAGTCAACTTTTACAGTTGGTGAAGACTCTGAAGTTGTGATGGATACTTTTATTTTTGATCCAGAAACAAATGATGGAAAAATCGTTGCAAGCGTAAAACAAGGAAGTTTAAAAGTTATTTCAGGATTAATAAGTAAAAAAAATCCTGACAGCCTTACAGTCGAAGTTCCTGAGGGAACTTTAGGTTCAAGAGGAACAGAATTTCAAACTATAGTTTCAAAAGGAAAAACAGATACTTTATTAATTGGTCCAGGAAAAAATAACACTTTAGGTATGAGACCAGGAGCCGTTTTAGTTGGAAATAATCTTGGTCAAACTTTATTAGATAACCCATATAGTATGACTTCGATGACCAAAGGAAAAGCGCCGGGTCAAGCAAAAAAAATTACTAAAAATCAATTAAAGAAATTTAACAAAAAGATGAAAGCTTTGAGAGTTGCGAAACTTTCACCAAATGAAACTAAAGCTGAGAGAAAACAATTAAGAAAAAATCTTAAAAAAGAATTAAAAGCACTAGGTTTTGAAAAAGAGGAAATTAAAACAATAATTAAAGAAAATATTCAAAAAGATAAAGAGAAAAAAGTAGCAATTAAAGCTGAAAGAGCTGAAAAGAAAAAAGCTCAGAAAGCTAAAGCCAAAGCTAAAAAACAAAAGAAAAAAGCTAAATTAGACGAAGGTAAGAAAAAAGGTAAGAAGAAAAAAGCCAAAAAAGGTAAAAAAGGTAAAAAGAAAAAAGCTGTTAAGAAAAAAGTAACAAAAACTGAAAAGAAAAAAGTAACTAAGAAAAAAGCTACTAAGAAAAAAGCTACTAAGAAAAAACCAGCTAAAAAGAAAAAAGCAGTTAAGAAAAAACCAGCTAAAAAGAAAAAAGCAGTGAAGAAAAAACCTAAAAAGAAGAAAAAAGTTGTTAAGAAAAAGCCAAAGAAAAAAGTTAAAAAGAAAGTAGCTAAAAAAAGAAAAGTAGTTAAGAAGAGAAAAGCTGCCAAAAAGAGAAAAGCTAAAAAGAAAAGAACAAGAAAGAAATAAACAGACCTTTCGTAAATAAGATTTATTTACTTTAATTCAATTACCTATAAATTTAATTTGTGAAAGAAATTTTACATAAAAATCTTAACTACGTAGTTTTTTTTGCCTTACTTATTATCTTAATTTTTTTAAAAATTCTTAACCCAAGTTTTATCAAATCAATATCATTTTTAAGTTTTGATCTTTACCAAAAAGTATTTGCAGAGAAAAAAAACTCTGATGTTGTAATAATAGATATTGATGAAAAAAGTTTAGGTAAGTTCGGTCAGTTTCCTTGGAATAGAATTGTCTTTGCAGAAATTTTAGATAAGTTAAACGAGTCAAACCCAAAGGCAATAGGTTTTGATATTTTTTTCACTGAAAAAGACAAGCAATCACCTGATGCTATAATTAAATCATATGGTTTAATTCCATCTGACATAGCAGAACTTCAGAATTTAAAAAGTCCAGACGATATATTTTCTGAAAAACTTAAAGAGTCTAAATCTATAATAGCAGTTCTGGGAAGCAATGTTCCATCTCATTCAAATTATGATCGAAAAGCAAAAGCTAGATTTTTATCTAAAGGTGGGGAACCAAAACAATTTACGTATTCTTACCCTTATTCCATAGGTTCACTTGAAGTATTGGAGAAAAATGTCAAAGGATTAGGATCTATTTCTTTTTTAGATCAATTAGACGGTATCATTAGATCTCTACCATTAATTGTGCAATTCAATAAAAAAATGTATCCAACTATGGGTTTAGAAATGGTCAGAGTTGGTTCTAAACAAAAAAATATTTATGTAGAATTGAATGAAGTTGGAATTCAAAGAATAAGTGCAAGACCTCATAAAATTGACTCTGATCCCAATGGGATTATTTGGATTAAATATAAAAAGTCAGATAAAAATCAATATATCTCAGCTGGAGATGTTTATGATGGTAAATTTCAAACAGACTTTTTTAAGGATAAATACGTTTTAATAGGAGCTTCAGCACAAGGCTTATTCGATTTAGTTAAAACTCCTCTTGGAGTGACTATTCCAGGAGTTGAGGTCCATGCAAATGTTATTGAAAACATTTTAGACCAATCGTATTTGGTTAGAAATCCAAACACATATATATTTGAATTGTTGTTCTCTATTATTGTCGCCTTAATCACATTTATCTTATCTCAAAAAGTAAAACCAAAACTGAGTTTATCTATTTTCTTTGGAAACATTTTGGCAATCATAATCATTGGATTTTCTATTTATAAATTCAGATCTGAATTAGTAGATATGAGCTACCCTATATTTATTGTAACCGCTACTTTCTTAACCGGTCTTTACTTTAGATTTATTGAGGAAAACAAAATAGCTTTAGATAATTTACAAAAAGAGGCAAAATTATTAAAAGAACGTGAATTAGCTGCAGGGGTTCAAAAAAGCTTATTTCCAGACATATCAAAGTTTGAAAATTTTATTTTTGCAAGGAACGTTCCTGCACGAGATGTATCAGGAGATTATTTTGATGTGGTAAGATCCACCCCAGAAGAATACTTTTTCACATTAGCCGATGTATCAGGAAAAGGTGTTAAAGCGGGTATGTATATGGCAAAAGCATCGTCCATATTCAGAACGCTTACTAATTTAAAGTTCCCTTTAGAAAAAGTTGTCTTTGGAGTGAACAATGAGCTTGTTGAGGCTAAATTTAAAGGGATGTTTGTTACTGCTGTTTTTGGGAAATTAAACATTAAAACAGGAGAACTCGTATTTATTAATGCAGGGCATGAAAGTATTTTGACTTTTGATCAAAATAAAAATTATGAATATATCAAATCAGAAATGCCACCCATTGGAATTGTTAAATATTTTACAGAGTCTATGGTTAAATCTAATACTATGAACCTTAAGGATAAAACATTTGTAGTTTACACTGATGGTGTAACGGAAGGCTATTTAAAAAATGGTGAAGAATTAGGAGCCGAAGGAGTACAAAAAATCATAGATGGTATGTCAGAAGTGACACCAAAAACTATTGTCGAGTCTATTGAAAAAGAATTAAACTGGGGTGCTGAAAAATTAAGAGATGATATTACTTGTATGGCTATAAACATCAATAATACTGAACTGATCAAAAAGAAATAAGCCTTAATATAATGAAAATTTTTAAAGAATTAAATATTAAAAAAACTTTTAAGTCTTTAAAAACAGGTGTTTTAAGTACTAATATATTTTTTTTCTTATTTGCAGCTTTTTTTTCTACACTAGCTCTAGCCGCCGCTTTAACACTTACACATAAAGAAAATAGAATTCCAAATAGTGCACCCGGTTGTTTTAGCTCTAAATTAGAACAGGTTAACCAAACAACATCGGTGCAAAGCTACTTTACAGAACTAAAACACGATAGAACCGAGAATCTAAGAGATATCGTGTGGAGTGATGACGGCACAATGGTTTTTTCTATTAATGCTGACATGGATGATAGTCCTTCAAGTGGTTATATGGGTGACCTTGATTTATCTATGAATAAAGTTGCTACTCCATTTGAATTAAACACCGTAAAAACTGATACTACAGATAATATACCACATACTTGTGATGATATTGATGGTTTTGATGTTGATCATCCAGAATTTCTGGCACAAGGTTTGAGCTTTTTTTCTACTGCATATAGAAGTATTCATGTAGCAAAAGGTGGTAGGATTTTTTATATTTTGAATAGCACAGGTGATGTATATAGATATGATTTAAGTACACCTTTTGATTTTAAAACGGCAAAATACATACATCAAATTGATTTAAGTACCTCAACAAAAGTTACTGGTTTTTCGTTAAGCAGAGACGGTACAAGAATGTATTCTGTGGATCAAGGCGAAGATGCTGACACACCTGTGGTGGCAACTTTTTCATTATCACCAGCATTTGATATCACATCTGCTACAGAAATTCATAGTGTAAATCTATTTACAATTGGAGTTGAAGATGTCGCTAATTTTCAAGCGGCTAGAGATATTGAGTTTAGTGATGATGGAAGTCAAATGTTTATCTCTTTTTTTAATAAAAATCATACTAATAGCATTGAGCAATTTAGTTTAGGCAAACCTTTTGATGTTTCAACAGCTACTCATTTAGGAGGCCATGATTTTCTATATCGTGTCTCCCCTGGAGGAGCATTACGAGATGCAGACGAAGCGAAGAGTTATCCAGCGGGTCATGGAATAATATGGGGTTTTTCTTTTTCAAGTGATGGTATGAAATTATTTATTTCACAAGCAGATAATGGACAAACGGTAGATAATATTTATCAATTTGACCTTGATTGTCCTTATGGCATTGTTTCATGTGTATCCAATGCAAGTGCATCTGTTGATGCTCAAGTTGAATTAGCTAAACAAAATATAAGTATAAACGTTGATACTATTTTTAAAAGATTTGAGTGGATTAAAAGAAATAGAGATCAAGAAGACTTAACTAGTCATAATATAAATATAAACTACCCCAATCCTGTATTAAAATCTCTAGCAAGTAAGTTTGAACCTTCATTAAAAAATAATTTAGTATCCCTTGTGAGTAATACTCAGAAAAATGACGAAAAGAAAAAATCTAAATGGTCGTCATGGAGTTTACTGGATTTATCAATAGGAGATTATCAAGAAACACTCGTAGATAAAGCAAAAGGTATTAAAACGAAAGGTATAACATTTGGCTCAGATAGAAAAATTGGAGATAATAAATTTTTTGGTTTGGCATTGAGGTATGGAGATAGTGCGTCGAATATTAGACGTTCAAGTCAAAAAGTTGACCTCGAGTCTTTGACATTAAATATTTATGGAACTGTTCCAACAAATAACAATCAGTATATTAATGCAGTTTTAGGCCTGAGTGCTCTACGTTTTGATAACAAGTACTTAGGTAAAATATCAGGTGAACGAAATGGAAGACAGGCATTTGCATCTATTAATTACAGAACTAAAAAGACATATGGTAAGTTAAATATTACTCCTACAGGAAAACTTACTTATGGGGTGACAGAATTATCTGAATTTACAGATTTTATTAGCAAAGCTAGCGATCGACCAGCTACAGATATTCGTTTTCATGATGATACATTTGTAAGTGGAGAATTTACTGGTGGTGTTTTATTTGAAATGGAAAAAATTGAGAGAGATGAGGTAACATTCCAACCCATGGGAGGAATTGAAATTATTTATGATCTAGCAGATGATAATGCCTACAAATATTCATATGCAGGTTCAACTGTTGTAAATGAAGAGACAATTAATAGCTATTCGAATAAAAAATTAAAAACTAATATTGGTTTAGAGTATATACTTGAAAATGGCTTCACTATACTTTTTGATTATAAATACATAAAAAGTTTAGATAATTGTGAAAGTTGTTTACATTCAGCAGTATCTCAAAATTTTAATAACAAAACTTTTATTATTAAATTTAGTAAATCAAAAGAAGAAAATAATCAGTTTGCTCTCGATTTTGATCCAATAAACAACAATAATACGAAAGTCAGCTATCTAAAACAAATAGGTAATTTTAATTTAAAACTAAACTCTAATTATAGTTTATTTAATAAAATCCCAGATTATGGTGCGAATATAGAAATCTCTGGTACTTTCTAGTTTAAATGAAAATAATAAGAATATTAATTTTATTTATTTTGTTGTTTCCAATATCAAATTCATTTGGAGCTATGGTAACTAGTGTACAAAACGAAACATTTGCTGATAATGGCTCTCGTGAATTAAGAGGTATTGCATTTAATGAAGACGGAACCAAATTGTTTACTAGTTACCAATTTAAAGCAGAAATTGAAGGTGTAGAGGAAGCCACTAATAAGTTAAATGAATATAATCTATCTACTCCATACGATATCTCTACCAGAACGTATGCTGGAAATGACGAAAGATGTGAATTAAATTCTAAGTCTGATGGTACTGGTAATGGTCCGTCATCTGACAGGGTATTTGATATAGAATTTAGTAATGATGGAATGAAAGTATTTGTAGTAGAAGGAATACGTAATACCTCAATGGACAATGATAAAGTATTTAGATTTGATTTAACCTCACCTTATGATATTTCAACCTGTTTTTATGTGAGCGAAACTACGAATCTTGACAGTATGGCACTTCAAAACGGAAGTAATGCTGGGTCAAGAGGTAGTGGAGATATTCCTGTTAATAAAAAAGAAAACCGCGTTCAAGGAATGGAATTTAATGAGACTGGTACAAAACTTTTTTTAATTTTTCATGGTCAAAGTACTTTTCAAGCATCTGAAGGAGGTGGAGCCAGACCAACTAGACTTTTAGAGTATAAACTCTCAACTCCCTATGACATAACTGATCTATCACTTGTTACTACAGCAGGAATTGAATTAGAAGATGAAGTTTCTAACCCACAAACAATGAGATTTAGCGCAAATGGAAAAAGAATTTTTATTGTTGACCACCTAGGTAATGCGAATGGTCGCGAAGTTCATCAAGTTTCACTTTCCAATCCATACGATACATCTTCTTTTACTATAGATGGACGTGTCAGTTTAGCGGATCTAGATAGTGATCATACTCAACCAGGGGGAATTGCGTTTAGTAAATCTGGTTTAAAAATGTATGTTGGTGATGATGGTGAACAAAGTATTTATGAATTTGATTTAGTTTGTCCATTTAATATTATTGCTGGAAAATGCCCTCCAATTACAGAAAATAATAATCGAACTGGAATGGCAATTGCTCAAATAGAAATTGCTAAAAGAACCATTGATCATTCAACTGATAGTGCACTTAATCGTTTAAAGTGGATAAGAAGAAATAAAGACAAACAAAATTTAACTAATTTAAATATTGATATTAATTTTACGAATCAAAGATTAGCTTCTTTAACCGAGATTGTTAAAAATGTTGCTGCTAAAAAGAAAGCAAAAGATAAAGAAGAAGACGTATTTTATTGGAGCGAGGGAAGTATTGCGGTTGGAAGAATAGGAGATACAAGTATTTCATCTACTAAGAAAATTGATACAGATGCAATCACCTTTGGTGTAGATAAATTTACTGATGAAAATGGAATTAAAGGATTAGCATTTAGAGTTGGTAGAAATAATGTTGATATTGGAAATGCTGGAAGCAATTTAGATACTGATACATTTAATATTACCTATTATTCCACAACCCCAATAGAAGATGATACTAAATTTCTTGATACCTTCATTGGGATCGGAGGATTGAGGTCTGATTTATTAACTGTTCTAGATGGTAAAAATTTAACCGCTAACAGAAAAGGAAAACAGATTTATGGAACAATAAGAATAAAAGATGAAATAAAAAAAGATAATTTAACTTTTATTCCTTCTGGAAGATTTGATATTGGTCACACTATTTTAGGATCTTATAACGAATCTGGTAATGGTGGTATTGATGTAGAAAATCAACACATTCGAACGAAAAAAATTAGAGCAAGTGTTGCTGCAGTCGAAGATGTTTTAAATGAAAAATATAAATTAAAAAGACATGGAAAAATTGAATACATAATGGATTTGGATCAATCCTCAAAGTTTAAATATACATATACGGGTGACAGCAGTGTAACTTTTGATGACAGTTTATCTTCGGGAGCTTTACACAGTATTAATAGTGAGATTGGGATTGATATTGTACTTCAGGATAATTTTAGTGTTTTCTTAATATATGAAAGAAATCAAGCACTAGGATCAGGACATACTGATAAAATTCATATTGCTATTGGATATTTGCCGAATAAAGAAACAAATTATGCATTTAATATTCAAGGATCTGATGATCTTAGATCAGAATATATCTTAAGCAAAACAATAAATGATTTTGAATTAGATTTTAAAATAATAAATGAAGACCCTTTTGATATAAGTGATATTAAACAAGCTTTTTTTAATTTAAGAAAAGTTTTTTAAATTAAATATTTTGTAAAGCAGTAACTTCTAGTTTTTTAGTTTTTAGTGATTTTATTGCCTCTAAACAAGCATATGCGGTTGACATATTTGTACAATAAGGGACTTTATTTTTTAAAGTTGCTCTTCTTAAAGCTATGGCATCACTAACTCGATGTTCACTGTTACCACCACCAGTATTAATCACTAGGGCAATTTTTTTAGCGTCTAAAACATCAACAATGTGAGGAGTACCCGAACTTACTTTATTAATTTTTTTACACTTCATACCAAATTTTCTAATATATTCAGCGGTTCCTTTTGTGGCACATAATTTGAATTTCAGCTTGATCAATTGTTTTGCTAAATCGATCCCCTCATCTTTATGTGCATCTTTTAAAGATATAAAAGCAATGCCGTTTTTTGGTAAAGAATTAGCAGATGCAATTTGGCTCTTAGCAAATGCCATTCCAAAATTTTTATCAAAACCCATAACCTCACCAGTTGATTTCATTTCAGGACCTAAAAGTAAGTCACTGTTTGGAAATTTATTAAATGGAAAGACAGCTTCTTTAACAGCATACATTCCTTTGGATTTATCTTTTAAATTAAATTTGGATAATTTTTCACCTGCCATAACTCTTGAAGCAATTTTTGCAAGGGGTAAACCTTTTGCTTTTGATACAAAAGGCACAGTTCTACTTGCTCTTGGATTTACTTCAATTACATAAATTTGATCTTTTTTAATTGCAAACTGGATATTCATAAATCCTTTAACCTTAAGAGCTAAAGCTAATTTTCTTGTTTGATTTTCTATTTCTTTAATTAAATATGGTTTGATTGAAACAGGGGGTAGGCTACATGCTGAGTCTCCAGAGTGAATACCAGCTTCTTCAATATGCTGCATGATACCTGCAACAAATACATCTTTACCATCAGATAGTGCATCCACGTCAACTTCCATCGCTTGATTAATAAATTTATCAATCAATATTGGGTTGTCTTCTGCAGCTTTGAAGGCTTCTTCAACAAACTTTTTTAAATCATTTCTTTCATATACAATTTCCATGGCTCTTCCACCTAAAACGTAAGAGGGTCTTACAATTAAAGGTAAACCAATTTTGTCAGCAATTTTTATTGCTTGATTGTAAGTTTTAGCAATTCCACTTTCTGCTTGTTTTAGTTTTAATTTGTTTAAAAGATTTCTAAATCGATCTCTATCTTCAGCTAGATCAATTGAAGTATATTGAGTGCCTAATATTGGAAGCTTGTTTTGATATAAAAATTCAGCCAACTTTATAGGAGTTTGGCCACCAAACTGCGCTATCACTCCAATTAAGTTGCCTTTCTCTTGCTCTTTCTTGATTATATTAAAAACATACTCTTCTTTAAGAGGTTCAAAATATAATCGATCACTTGTGTCATAATCTGTTGATACAGTTTCCGGATTACAGTTGACCATGATTGTTTCAAAACCTGCATCTTTCAGTGCAAAACTTGCCTGACAACAACAATAATCAAATTCTATTCCCTGACCAATCCTGTTAGGACCCCCTCCTAAGATAATAATTTTTTTCTTTTGAGTTGGCTCTGCTTCGCACTCGGAGTTCAGTGAAAAATTTCTTTGATAACTTGAGTACATGTAAGGGGTAAAAGATTTAAATTCTGCAGCACAAGTATCCACTTTTTTATAAACAGGTAATACTTTCAAAGCCATTCTTCTTTTTCTTACGACATTCTCAGGAATTTTGGTTAATTCGGATATTTTTTTATCTGAAAAACCAATAGACTTAATACGATTGAATTCAATAAAGTCTCTCGGAACACCTTTGTTTTTAATTTTATTTTCATTATCTACAATCTCTTTAATTTGTTCTAAAAACCATGGATCAATCTTTGATAAATTGTGAATTCTTTTTATATTGATTTTTTTTCTAAAAGCTTCAGCCACAAGTAAAAGTTTGTTAGGGATATTTTCTCTAAGTTTTTTCTCTATTTCTTTTTTATTAACATTAAAAACTCTATCTAAACCTGAATATCCCGTTTCAAGAGAAACTAGTGCTTTTTGTAAAGACTCTTTAAAACTTCGACCTATCGCCATCGCTTCACCAACTGATTTCATTGATGTACCTAAAGTTGCAGGTGAGGTTGAGAATTTTTCAAAAGTAAATCTTGGAATTTTTGTGACCACATAATCAATAGTTGGTTCAAAAGATGCAGGAGTGACTTTTGTTATCTCATTTTTTAATTCATCTAAAGTGTAGCCAACAGCAAGTTTCGCTGCAATTTTTGCAATAGGAAAGCCTGTTGCTTTCGATGCTAAAGCAGATGATCTTGATACTCTTGGGTTCATTTCAATAATGACCATTCGTCCATTTTTTGGGTTTATTGCAAACTGAACATTAGATCCTCCTGTTTCAACACCAATTTTTCTAAGGCATGCAATAGATGCGTTTCTCATTACTTGATATTCTTTATCGGTAAGTGTTAACGCTGGTGCAATTGTAACAGAGTCGCCTGTGTGAATTCCCATTGGATCAATATTTTCTATTGAACAAATAATTATACAATTATCTTTTTTATCTCTTACGACCTCCATTTCAAATTCTTTCCAGCCCTCTAAACACTCTTCAACTAGAACTTGGCTCACAGGAGATTCATGTAATCCATTTTTAATAATTTTATAAAAGTCTTTTTTTGTTTTAGCTATTCCACCTCCAAGACCACCGAGTGTAAATGCAGGTCTAATAATTGCAGGTAGACCAATTTGTTTTAAAACTTTTGAGGCCTGATTGAATTTATTTACAACTTTTGATTTTGGTAAATCTATACCAATATCCATCATGTTTTTTCTAAATTTTTTCCTATCTTCAGCATTAGAGATTGCTTTTGAATTAGCACCGATTAGTTCTATTTTATATTTTTTAAGAACACCTTTTTTTTCTGCTTCCATTGCCAAGTTTAACGCAGTCTGGCCACCCATGGTTGGCAAAATTGCATCAGGTTTTTCTTTTCTTAAAATTTTCTCAAGAATTTCTATAGTAATTGGTTCTATATAAGTTTTATCTGCAACATCTGGGTCAGTCATTATTGTTGCCGGATTTGAATTTACTAAAACTACTTTATAACCTTCATCCTTTAATGCTTTACACGCTTGAGTACCTGAGTAATCAAATTCGCAAGCTTGACCAATTATTATTGGGCCAGCTCCAACGACTAAAATTTTTTTAATATCTTTTCTTTTTGGCATTTTTTTTAATGTTGTTTATAAATTCTTGAAAAAGGTAAACACTATCCTGTGGGCCTGGATTTGACTCTGGATGATATTGAACAGAAAAAACTGGCTTATTTTTTAAGCGAATTCCCTCTATGCCTCCATCAAATAAAGACTTATGAGTAATTTCCAAATTTCTTGGTAAACCTTCTTTAACAATTTCAAAACCATGGTTTTGACTGGTAATTTCAACACTATCATTAATAAAGTTTTTTACAGGATGATTAGCTCCACGATGTCCAAGTTTCATTTTTTTAGTTTTTGCTCCTAAGGCCAATCCAAGTAATTGGTGACCAAGACAAATTCCAAATATTGGAAAATTTTTTTTGATAAGATTTCTTATTATTCCAATAGCATATTTTCCAGTTGCAGCAGGATCTCCAGGACCATTTGATAGAAATATTCCATCAGGTTTTAGAGATGAAATTTTTTCATAACTAGCGTTACATGGTACAACTGTAACTTTACATTTAAAGTCAGAAAAATATCTTAAAATATTTTTTTTAATTCCATAGTCTATAGCAACGACATGAAAAGATTTTTGTTTATTCTTCTGGTAGCCGGTTTGTTTTTTCCAAGTTTTAAAACCTTTCCAAAGATAATTTTTCTTTGTCGTAACTTCTTTTGCAAGATCTAAATTTTTCAATCCACTCCATTTTGTAGTTTGATTGATGATCTTATTTATATTAAATTTTCCTGTTTTTGAGACTGATATTGTGCCTTTGGGCGCTCCTTTATCTCTAATAAAATTAGTTAAATTTCTTGTGTCTAATCCAGTAATTCCAACTATTTTGTTTTTTTTTAACCAAGCATCTAAGTGTAAAAAAGATCTATAATTTGAGGGCGATGTTATTTCTGAGTTAAATATGACACCTTTCGTCCAAATTTTATCAGACTCATGATCTTCATTATTGGTACCCACATTACCAATATGAGGAAAAGTAAAATTAATTATTTGTCCAGCATAAGACGGATCAGAAATTATTTCTTGATAACCTGTAAGAGAAGTATTAAAGCAAACTTCTCCAGTGGCAGTTCCTTGGTAGCCTATACCAATGCCTTTAAAGACTTGTCTATTTTCAAGAACTAAAATACCTGATTGTTTATCTGAGATTTTTTTTGAGTTAGTTTTTTTTGCTTTTTTGATCAATTACAACTCATAAGTTAAAGGTTAATACAATAATTGGATTATTATCGCAACAGAGATGTATTATAAAATTGAAAAAAAACAATTTTTCTTTTGAGAATTTTTTGCTTTAAAGTAGATTAAAAAATTATGTCTTTAAAAGAAACAATCGAAACTGAATACAAAAAAGCTCTAAAATCTAAAGATAAAACAAAAATATCAACTTATAGGTTAATTTTATCATCCATTAAAGATTTAGATATTCAAAACAGATCGGGTCCTAATAAAAAAGAGACAGACGATGAGGATATTAAAAAGTTATTTAAAAAGATGGTCAAGCAAAGAGCCGAATCAATTGAAATCTATAAAAAAAATAATCGAACTGATTTATTGGAAGTTGAGCAAAATGAATATGAAATAATATCAAGTTTTTTACCAAAGGTTTTAGGTGATGAGGAAACAAAAAAAATATGTGAGGATATTATAACAAAACTAGGCGCATCTTCATTAAAGGATATGGGCAAAGTTATGGGTGAACTAAAAAAAGAATACTCCGATAAAATTGATTTTGCAAAAGCTGGATCTCTTATCAAAGAACTATTGAATAAATAATAATGAAATATCCAAAAGAATATCTTGATGAAATAAAAACTAGATTAAAGGTTTCAACAGTCATATCAAAATTTGTAAGTTTAAAAAAAAGAGGAAAAGAATTTGTAGGTCTTTCACCTTTTAAAAATGAAAAAACACCCTCATTTACAGTTAACGACGAAAAAGAATTTTATCATTGTTTTGCTACATCAGAACACGGAAATATTTTTGATTTTGTAATGAAAACACAAAATCTAAGATTTGGTGAAGCCGTAAAGTATCTTGCAAATATGGCTGGTATGCAGCCTTACATGTTTACAAGACAAGATGAAGAAAGAGAAAAAAGGTGGAGAGAATATTGTTTGATTTTCAATCAATATGTTGAATTTTATCATGACGAATTATTAAGAAATGAAACACATGATAATGCAAGAAATTATTTAAAAGAGAGAAATATTAATAAAGATCAAGTTAAAAAATTTAGAATTGGATATATAAATAAAAATCCAAATTATTTTGAAAAATTAAGAAACGATTTCAGTGAAGAGGTTTTAATTGGAACTGGATTATTCTATTATGATGAAAAAAAGAAAATTTATATTGAAAGATTCAAAGGTCGTTTAATTTTTCCGATAAATAATATTTCTGGTCAACCAATTGCACTTGGGGGAAGAATTATTGAAAAAAGTGATTACCTTGCTAAATATATTAATTCCCCTGAAACATCTTTTTTTAAGAAAGGTTCAAATTTATATAATTTAGATCAGGCTAGAAAATTATCTAATAAACCAGATCATATTTTTCTTGTTGAAGGCTATATGGATGTTGTCGGATTAGCAAAAAATGGTATTGAAAATGCAGTAGCTAATTTAGGGACCTCACTTACTGATAGACAGATCTTAACATTAAATCAATTTTTCGATGATATAATTATTTGTTTTGATGGCGATGAAAGCGGATACAAGGCAGCTTTACGAGCTGCTGAAAATTCAATTATTTACTTAAAACCAGAGAAACAAATTTCATTTTTATTTTTACCAGATAAAGAAGATCCGGACACTTTTGTGAATAAAAATGGAAAGAATTATTTTTTAGATTTTGTAAAAAAAAGCAAATTACCAATACATCAATTTCTTTTTAATCATTATAAAAAACAAACTCAAAATAATCCATCATCCATGGCTATTTTTGAAAAAAAAATTAGGTCAATAGCAAACACTATAAAAGATGAATATATAAAAAAATATGTATTAGAGTACTTTTTAGATAAAATTTCAGATTTAGCACCACATACAAATTTAGATAAAAAACGTAATTTTGTTAAAAAAGTTAAATCTCTTGAGTCAACAAAGAAATACTTTAAAGAAAGTAAATCTTTATCTGCCATAGAGCTTAAAGAGTTTTCATTAATTTATCTTTTAATAAATAATTTAGAATTAATGAGACATAATCTTCACTTAATTGAAAATGTAAGTTTATTCACTGAAGTTAATAAGCAAATTTTCTCAAAAATCATATCAAAACTGAAATCAGCTGACAGCCTAAATCCACAAGATTTAGAAATTGATGAACAATTAATTGAAAAAATTTATAAGTTTGCTCCGATTAAATATATTCTTGGTAAAAAAAATAAAAATGAACATGAGATAATTGGATTGCTAGATGATATTAATAGAGATTTAAAGAGTTATAATCTCGAACTTAGAATCCAGGAGTTAGAATCGAAGTTTTCTAAAGATCTTAGCGAGACCACATTTAATGAGCTAAAAGAGCTCAAAAAAAAGCAAAATATCAATTAATTTACATATTTTATTAATGGATTTTTATAAATTTAACATTATATAAGTCTATTCAAATTATTGCTGTGGAAAGAATTATTACAAAATCATTTGCAAGATTAATGGGTCGTGGCACTCATAGAGGATTTATCACTTACGAAGAATTAAGCAAATCTCTAGGAAAGAGGAATTTGTCAGATGAAAATCTTGCCCAAGCATTTATTCATATTCTTGATGAAAAAGTAACTTTGGTAGAAAAAAAATCAGATTTTAAAGTTTTAAGAAAAAAAGACAATTCCTCAAAAGAAGAAGGAAAAACAATTGAGAAAAGTGATGACCCAATAAGAATGTACCTTAGAGAAATGGGGGGTGTTGAATTATTATCAAGAGAAGGCGAGATTGCCATAGCTAAGAGAATTGAGGCTGGAAAGGATGTGATGTTAATTGCATTATCACAAAGTCCTATAACAGCTCAACAATTTTTTGAGTGGAATGAAAAACTTCAAAAAGATGAAATTTTAGTCAGAGAAATTATTGATATAGATACAAATTATATGGAGGACGAAACTACTGGTCCTAGTGCAAAGCAAAAAAATTCCGGAGAAATAGAAAAAGAGGAAGGGTCTAGCGAGGAGGAAGATGATTTTAATCCTACCCTTGCTGCAATGGAAAGTGAAATTAAACCAAAAGTTCTTAAAACTGTAAGCACATTGACTAAAGAATATAATAAATTAATTAAGTATCAAAAAGAAAAATTAGATTGTGTATTAAATTCCAAGACTTTCTCACCCGCTAAAGAAAAAGGACATGACAAAATTGTAAATGATATATTAGAAAATATCAAATCTCTTCAATTATCTCCATCTGTACTTGAGGAATTAGTCCAAAAACATTACGTAGAGAATAAAAGAATAGTTTCTTTAGAAGGTAATCTTCTAAGGTTAGCTTTAAACCATAAAATTTCTAGAAATGAATTTATTAAATTTTATATAGGGAATGAGATTAACCCAAATTTAAAAAAGTTTTTAGACACTAATACTTTATGGAAACAAT
>CACNSS010000009.1 GCA_902623215.1 uncultured Pelagibacteraceae bacterium | reverse complement strand
CAAAAACACATTATTACAGAAATAATTTGTCCATGCTTATTTGCAAATATATTAAAAATAAAATTTAAATCTCTAGAAAAAATATTCTTTTTAATTTTGATTCTAATTAAGTTGATTGAGATAAATTCGTAGACAAAAAAAGCTAATGGCCAAATCACAAACGATGGTTCAAGACTTGACTCAATTTGAGTTAAATAGGTTGCTAAGAAAGATACTATAAACCCTAATCCTAAACTTCCGGAGTCCCCTAAAAATTGTTTTGGTAAAATCCCAAGGTTAAAAAAAAGAAAAATTAACAGATATATAATTATTGAAATAAGAAAAAATGTTAGTTCCCCATAAGAAAAATAGGTAAAATATGCTATAGAGACTATAGACAGTGAGCCAAGTAATCCATCTAGTCCGTCAAGATAGTTAAAAGAGTTTATCAAGAATAAAAAACATAAAATAGTAAAAGGAATTGAAAAATAATATAAATCAAAATTCTTACTAAATAGGTATCCCAAAGATTTTATTGTTATTATTTCCACAACAAAAAAAGATAACAATACAAACAATGATAATAACTTTGTTAATGGAGAAAAGTTAAACAAATCATCGCTAAAACCAAAGAGGATAATCCCAATTAAAAAAATCATAAAATTAAACAATTCATAATTCAGGTCTAAAAACATCAAGTTAAGAAATATGACAGGTATTATTGCTAACCCCGCTGTTTTTGTAATTTTTTTCGTATGTATTTTTTTTTTGTCTGGTAAGTCATAAAAGTCAAATTTAATAGAAACTTTTCTGACAAAATATAATGCAATTAAAGAGCAAGAAATAAATGTTAATAAATTGAATATATCCATATTTAATAATTTTTAATAATTAATAAGCAAAATTAGTTGGGTTTTACCTTAAATAATATAATATATGAAATTGTAGAAAAAAATATATTAATGTAAAACAAATTACATCTAATTAAATTGATAGTCTTGGAAAAAAAAATAAATATTTTTGAGGTAGTTTTATACTATTTAATAATTTTTTTACCTGTTTTTTTTTTTCTAAGGTCTTTTTTTTTAAACTTGATACTTATAAGTATCTCTATATTATTCATAATAGTATCAGTTAAGTGTAAATATAAATTTTTATCAAAAAAATATAATATTTTTTTATTAATTTTTTTTTTTTATATAATATTTTTAAATTTAGTTTTAGGCCAAGATTATATTCATTTTATAAAAAGTATTTTTTTATTAAAGTTTTTCTTTCTCTTTAATTCAATTATCTTTGTGTATTCAAGAGTTAGTAGAAAATTTTTAGAGAAAAACTTGATTTTTTTATTTATTTTTATTGCAATAATTTCTTTAGATTTTTTTAAACAGTATCTAACCCAATCAAACTTCATCGGGCTTAAACCATATTTTTGTAGTGTTAATGTTTGGTTTCGTCTTGAATGTCAGAGATATTCTGGTTTTTTTGGATCAGAGCTAGTTTTTGGAGGCTATTTTTCCACAATCATATTCTCATCTTTTTTATTAATCAGGATACTTAAAAAAAATAGTTTAATTAATTTTTTTCCTTTTTTTATTTTAATAATTGTTTTTCTCTCAGGCGAAAGATCTGCTTTATTGCTTACAATAGTACTTTCAATTGTTTATTTTATAATTATTATTGAATTTAATCTAAAAAATACTTTAGGTGTTCTGCTCTCTATTTGTATATCAGTATTATTAATTAACTTTTCGGTAAAGGATTCTACTAAATCTAGATATTATAGTGATATAATTGAATTGATTGATTTTGACCAACCAAATTTGATTGAGGCCTTAAAATTAACTCCCTGGGGGTTACATTATAATGCAAGTTTGTCAATAATATCAGAAAGTCCTCTGGTTGGGAATGGTTTGAAGTCTTTTAGAATAAAGTGCAAAAAATATGAAACTGAAGAAATTAAAAAATCTACAGAATATAAAGTTTGCTCAACACATCCTCACAACTTTCACCTGGAAATATTGTTAGACACAGGTCTGATAGGTTATTTTGCTTTTATGATATTTTTATTTTATCTATTTAAAGACCTACGTAATCACAGTGTCTCTAAAAATTTAATAATTAATCTTATAATATTTCTAATTCTCACATTTATTTTTTTACCTAGGCCAACGGGATCAATTTTTAGTACTTTTTATGGAACAATTTTTTGGTTTTTTATTGGATCTTTGTATAGCTACAAAAACTTTATTTATAAGTCTAAAAAAATTATAAATAAATAATATTGAATATAAATTTTTTTTTATACTTAAGTTTTTTTTTTGTAAAATTATATCTATAATTTGTGCATGGTGACAATCCATAAAAACACTCATTTTTGCTGTAGTATACTATTAGATTATCAGATAGATAAAATTTATCATATTTTTTATTGAATTCACTTTTATTAATAAAGATATGATTAGGAATAAAATCCCTCATGTCGTAGTTATTCTTGTATCTAATCAATTGCTTAGATGTAATTATTATTAAACTTAATGGTAGTATAAATTTACAAATTTTTAAAAATTTATCTTTATTTATAAATTTAAAACTCCAAAATAAAATTATGAAAATAAACAAAATCAAATATGAATATCCATATCTATAAACTGGAAATTTCAGAAAAAACGAAATAGTCCCAATGGTAGAAAATATGGCTAATAATATAAATTTGTCCTTTTCTAATAAATTATCTAAAGATTTTCTATTAATATTCATGACGTAAAATAAAATCAATATCATGAAAAATATGTAAGGTAAGAGTATCTTGATAATATATTTAAAATGAACACTTAACCAGGCTTCTACCCATTTAAATTTTTTAGTAAATTCTTTCATTGAAATATCCTTATCGGAATTTTGTGGCCAAGCTTTTGCCCATGCATCGGCTTCAAGATTTGCACTTTCAATTAACTGTAAATTTGTCCATTTTAAACTTTCAAAACATGTAATCTTTATAGGAAAAAACAAACATCCACTTACCAAGAGATTTTTTAATATCCAAGAAAAAATAAAGAGAGTTGGTATGCTCATTGTAATATTTAAAAAAAACTTCTTCCTTTGAAGCAGAAAATAAATTGGAAATATAAAAATGAATATAAAAAAAATTTTGTTTAAAAATAAATATACAGAATATAAATAAATATTATGTAAATTTTCAAAAGAATTTTTTTTTAAATATAAAATTTTTGAAACTAAGTAAAAAAATAACAAATGGGCTGGAGCGTCATTTCCAAACTCACTATATCGATTAATTTTATAGGTGATATAAATTATTATAAATAATGAAAATATTTTCCCAATAGAAAATTTTTCCTTATTTTTCAATAATTTTTGAATGTCATATAGAAAATATAAGTATATGAAGGAAAAAATAATTGAAGTAGGAATTATTATTCCAATTTGTTCAGTAATGATATTAAAATTAAAAGCTGATAAATATTGAATTATTGATATATGTCCAAATCTTGTATGTAAGTTTGTTAATCCCAAAAATACATTGTGCTCATTTAATATTTGGATATAGGGCAAATGGTATAAACCTGCGTCTGGTCTATATTCATTATCAAATAATATGATAGCAAATGATAATATGCTTGCAATTAATATAAACAAATACTCAATTTTTCGAAATTTAAATTTTAAAAATAAAAAAAACAAAAAAATTAATATTAAAAATATTGAATTATTAATTTGATTTAAAGGGAAAAAAAAATTTACTATTAAAGCTATGAATGATGCACTTATTATTCCAATTATTGATGTATCGATAAAACTTACTTCTTTGTAATTTAAAATTTTAGATACTGTTAACTTTCCTAAAATTATATAAAATACAACTGTGACTAAAACTTTAAAAAAAAAAAAAACCATAATTTACTTATGAAATTAAGTATTATAATACCACTTTTCAACGAAAAAAATACTATTGTTAAATTACTTAAACAAATCGAAGATCAAAAATATATCAAAAAACAAATAATAATAGTTAATGACTGTTCAACAGATAGTTCACTTGAATTAATAAATTCTTATAAATTTTTGAGTGAAAATTTAATATTAAACCACAATGTTAATTTAGGTAAAGGTGCGTGTATTCAAACTGCCAAGGATTACATTAATGGAGATATAGTTATTATACAAGATGCTGATCTCGAATATGATCCAAACGACTACGAAAAATTAATAACACCAATCTTAAATAGTGTTTCAAAAATAGTTTATGGCTCAAGAGTTTTGGGAAAAAAAAGATATCATAATGCAAAAAATTTTATTTCAAGATCAAGAATTTTTTTTAATCACTTTTTGACACAATTATCTAATATTATAAATAGACAGAAACTTACAGACGCACATACTTGTTACAAAGTTTTTGCTAAAGATATTTTTCTAAATTTAAAACTTAGAGAAAAAGGTTTTTCTTTCTGTCCCGAAGTGAACTCTAAAATAGCTAGATTGAAATTAAAAATTGAGGAAGTAGAAATTAATTACAACGGAAGAACATATTCAGAAGGAAAAAAAATAAGCATGACTGATGGAGTTTATGCAATATTATCATTGATAAGATATGGACTGTTAAAACTAGATTAAATTACATTTGAAGATAGAATACTAAATTAATTAAAATTTCGAAAATGTCTATATCAATTATTACAACAGTTCTTAACAACGAAAAATTTATATATGACTGTGTAAATTCTGTAAGAAATCAGAAATTTAATCAAGATTATGAACATATAGTAGTAGATGGTGGTTCGAAAGATAATACATTAAAAATTTTAAGAGAATTAAAAAAAGACAATGGAAATCTGAAAATATTCAAAAAAAAAAACATCGGAATATATAAAGGAATCAATTATGCAATTAAGAAATCCAAATATAAATATATTGGTTTATTACACGCAGACGATTTTTATAAGAATAATAATGTTTTTAAAAACATTTCAAATGAATTTAGATCAAACAGTAAATTATTATCTATTCATTCCAATATTGAATTTGTAAAAAGAAATAATAAAAAAAAGATTGTAAGATTTTTTAAATCTAAACGTTTGAAAAGTGAGGATTATATTAATTGTAAACACCCTCCACATACCTCATTGTTTGTTAACAAAAAAATTTTTAATGATTTTGGTCTATATAATACTAATCTTAAAATTGCCTCAGATTTTGAATTTATGTTAAGAGTATATGGGATAAACAAAATTTACTCAAAATATGTTAATAAAACATTTGTTGTTATGAGAACAGGGGGTACGAGTAATAAAAATATATTCAACATAATGCTTTCAAATTATGAGGTTTATAAATCATTTAAAATCAATAATATGAGAGTAAATATATTTTTTATCTTAAAGAAAATATTATCTAAAGTTTCACAAATAAATTTTTAATTAATTGACTATAAATTGCATGTGTAATAAATGAATCGTTTAAGGTCTAAATTATAGTTAATGAAAAAAAAAGCTTTAATATTTGGTGTAACGGGTCAAGACGGTTCTTACCTGTCTAGGTTATTGCTAAAAAAAGGATATATTGTTCATGGTGTAAAAAGACGTTCTTCTCAACCGAATACTTTTAGAATAGATGACATATATTCTGATCCCTTAATAAAAAAAAACAATTTTTATTTACATTATGGAGACGTGACTGACTCAACTGCTGTTTTTAGTGTAATCAAAAAGGTTGTTCCTGATGAAATTTATAATTTAGCAGCTCAGTCCCATGTTGCAGTTTCATTTGATATGCCTGAATATACCACAAATACTGATGCTACAGGAGCTCTAAGAATTTTAGAAGCAATCGTTAGAATAGATAAAAAAATAAAATTTTATCAAGCAGGTAGTTCAGAAATGTTTGGCAAAGTAGTTGAGAGTCCTCAAAATGAAAAAACACCCTTTTATCCCAGAAGCCCATATGGTGTTTCAAAAGTTTATGCGCATTGGATAACTGTAAACTATAGAGAGTCTTATAAATTATTTGCGAGTAATGGAATATTATTTAATCATGAGAGTCCACTTAGAGGTGAAACTTTTGTTACTAAAAAAATTGTCAAAGGTCTATTTAATATAAAGATAAAAAAACAAAAAAAATTATTTTTAGGTAATCTTTATGCGAAAAGAGATTGGGGTCATGCAGAAGATTATGTTCAGGCAATGTGGAAGATATTACAATATAAAAATCCTGAGGATTTTGTTATATGTACTGGCAGACAGTATAGCATTAAACAATTTATAAATTTAGTTGCAAAAAGCCTTAAAATTCAGATCAGATGGAAAGGAAAAGGAATAGATGAAAAAGCTTTCGATAAAGATGGAAATTGTATTATAGAATGTAAAAAAAAATATTTAAGGCCTGCTGAAGTTGATACACTTAAGGGTGATTGTTCAAAAGCAAAGAAATTACTTAATTGGAAACCTAAGCATGATATCAAATCTCTAATAAAAGATATGCTTGAGTATGAATATAAATCAAATATTCAATGATTAATAAAAAATCAAAAATTTATGTTGCAGGTCACAAGGGTTTGATTGGTTCTGCAATATTGAGAAAATTAAAATTTGAAAAATACTCTAATTTATTATTTAGAACAAAAAAACAACTCGACCTAACCAATCAACTAGATACTTATAAATTTTTAAAAAAAAATAGGCCAGATGCAGTGATTATTGCTGCTGCTAAAGTTGGTGGTATTAATGCAAATAATACTCTCAAAGCAGAATTTATTTATGAAAATTTAGCAATTCAAAATAATTTAATTCATGGAAGTTATAAAGCTGGAGTAAAGAACTTAATATTTCTAGGTTCAAGTTGCGTCTATCCAAAAAAATGTAAACAACCAATCAAAGAAAAATACTTATTATCTGGATATTTAGAAAAAACTAATGAGCCATATGCGATAGCTAAAATTGCTGGTATTAATTTATGTTCCAGCTATAACTACCAATATGGTCTTAATTATAAATGTTTGATGCCATGCAATTCATATGGAATTAATGATAATTATGATCCCAATTCTTCTCATTTTTTACCTGCTTTGATAAGAAAAATTATACAAGCTATTAAAAATAAAAAAGATTATATCGAAATATGGGGCAGTGGGAAGCCGTTAAGAGAAGTAATCATTAGTGATGATGTTGCTGATGCATGCATTTTTTTTTTAAAAAAAAAAACTAAAGAGTCTCTGATAAATATTGGATCTGGAATTGAAAAAAGCGTAAACGATTATGCAAAATTTATCATGAAATATTTACAATTAAAATTAAAAATTAAAAATAAGAATAATAGTTTAGATGGTACCCCAAGAAAGCTCTTGGACTGTAGTTTAGCTAAAAAATATGGTTGGAAAGCTAGAGTTTCTCTTAAAGATGGAATAGGTTTCGCAACTAATGACTTTATTGAAAAATATATTCAAAAAAAGGTTAAATAAATAATTTTAAAATTACTTTTTAAAACAAGATTTAAAAAAAATTAAATTTTAATAGGAATTTATACAGATATAAATATTTGACAATTTAATGTTCTAAATGTATATCAATGACGCCTGGTGATTATTGCGAAAGTGTAATACCCGATCCCATTCCGAACTCGGAAGTCAAGCCTTTCTGCGCCAATGGTACTTTGTCTTAAGACACGGAAGAGTAGGACGTTGCCAGGCTTTTATCTAATGAAAAATATCATTGTAGTAACTGGTGGAGCTGGATTTGTTGGTTCAAATCTTATTGAATATTTTCTTAAGAAAACTAATAAAAATATTATTAGTATAGATAATTATTCAACAGGATCTAAAAAAAACCATTTTAAAAATAAAAGAGTAAAATATCTAAAATTGGAGACCTCAAAAATAAATTATAAATTAGCTAAATTAAGAAAAAAAATTCATACCATTTTTCATTTTGGTGAATTTGCAAGAATATACCAAAGCTTTAATTATTTTGATAAATGTTATGACTCAAATACAATAGGCACTAAAGCAGTTTTTAAATTCTGTTTAGATAATAAAATAAAGTTAGTCTATTCAGCAACTTCTGCAAGTTTGGGAAATTTAGGAAAAGATAAAAATCTTTCACCTTACGCTTTTACTAAATCAAAAAACTTAGAATTATTAGAAAATTTGAAAAAATGGTTTAATTTTAAATTTGAGGTGATCTATTTTTATAATGTTTATGGTCCTAAACAAATAAAAAAAGGTAAAATGGCTACTGTAATAGGAATTTTTGAAAATCTTTATGAAAATAAAAAACCTCTAACCGTAGTAAAACCTGGATCGCAAACTAGAAGATTTACACATATAAAAGACACAATTGAAGTTTGCTTTCAAGCTTGGAAAAAAAATAAATCAAGTCACTACAGTATTTCACACAAAAAATCTTATTCAATTAATAACGTTGCCAAAATGTTTGACACAAAGATTATCTATTTAAAACCTAGATTAGGAGAAAGATATGCCTCAGCTTTAACTAAAATGTCACAAAAAAATCATATTATTCGCAAATTTGGTAAAATAGATTTGAAAGATTATATATCTTCGTTTATTAAGACAAGAAATTTATGAAAATAAAAAGTTCATTAAAGTCTATAAAAAAAAGAGATCTTAATTCGAAACTTGTAAGAAGAAGAGGAAGAGTTTATATAATAAACAAAACTAATCCAAAATTTAAAGCTAGACAAAAGTAGTTATTATGGACAATCAAGACCACAAAAATACTTGGAATAATTTTACAAAATTCGTGCTGTGGGGAACTGTCGCTATTATAATCGTTTTAGTTTTAATGGCAATATTCTTGTTGTAAGATTATTTAATGTTAATCGGTTCTATATCAGAAAATCAAAGCATAGAAAAAAGAATAGCTATAACTCCAGAGATTGCAAAAAAATATATTTCCTTAGGCTTTGAAATATCTTTAATTGAAAATTATGGTTTGCACTTAGGTATTCAAGATAAAGATTATTCTGACTTTGGGGTAAAATTTTCTAAAGACAAGACGGAAATTTTAAAGAATTCAGATCTTATAGTCCAATTAGGAATTTTATCAGATGAAAAACTTTCTTTAATAAGTGATAATAAGACACTAATTGGGGTATTTAATCCATATGAAAACAAAGAAAAACTTCAGTCTTTAGCAAATAAAAAAGTTAATATTTTTTCGCTAGAACTTTTGCCAAGAATAACAAGAGCTCAATCGATGGATATATTATCTTCTCAAGCAAATCTTGCAGGATATAAGGCGGTTGTTGAGTCATTTGCAAATTTTGAGAAGGCAATACCTATGATGATGACGGCTGCTGGAACAATACCAGCTGCAAAAGTTTTGGTAGTTGGTGCTGGTGTTGCAGGACTTCAAGCTGTCGCAACAGCAAAAAGAATGGGTGCTATAGTATTTGGCACGGATGTAAGGATGGCATCTAAAGAGCAAGTTGAGAGTCTAGGAGGAAAATTTTTAACTGTTGAGGGGGCAGAAAATCTAGAAACTGAAGGAGGCTACGCAAAAGAAGCCTCTGATGATTTTAAAAAAAAACAAGAAGAGCTACTAGCAGAAACGTTAAAAAAAATAGATATTGTAATATGTACAGCTTTGATACCTGGAAAAAAAGCCCCATTAATAATTAAAGATTATATGATAAAGAATATGCAGCCTGGATCTGTAGTATATGATTTAGCAGCTGTTCAGGGAGGCAATACAGCTTTTACAGAAGCTGATAAAATTGTTGAAAAAAATGGTGTAAAAATTATGGGAGAAAGTAATATTTTAAACAGATTACCAGTCTCAGCATCCAATTTATATGCTAAGAATGTATTTAACTTTGTTCAAAATTTATACGATAAAGAAAAAAAAATAATTAACATTAATTTAGAGGATGAAATAATAAGTAAAACTATTGTAAGATAAAAAAAAATGGAAATAGATCCTTTAATATTTAGATTAAGTATATTTATTCTATCAATTTTTGTTGGTTATTATGTTGTTTGGAGTGTTACTCCTTCCTTACATACACCATTGATGTCAGTTACAAATGCTATATCCTCAGTAATAATTGTTGGAGCAATTATTGCAGGGCTATCTGGAAACTCTCAAAGTATTTTTAACACCTCAAGTGTTTTTGGTTTTTTAGCTATTGCTTTAGCAGCAATAAATATTTTTGGTGGATTTCTTGTTACACAAAGAATGTTAGCCATGTACAAGAAAAAGAAAAAAGAAAAATAATGATTTCACCAAATTTATCCGCAATTTTTTACTTAATTTCTGGAGTATTATTTATTCTAGCTTTGAGAGGGTTATCATCTCCAGAGACGTCTAGACAAGGAAACTTGTTTGGAATTTTGGGAATGATTATAGCTGTTACAGTAACTTTTTTATCAATTGGAAATTTTTCTAGTGGATTTGTTTTTGTTATATTATTTATATTAGTTGGAGGGACAATTGGAGCTTTTATAGCCTACAAAATTCCAATGACAGCAATGCCAGAGTTAGTCGCGGGTTTTCACAGTTTAGTGGGTTTGGCTGCAGTTTTTGTCGCTATAGCTGCTTTTTTAAATCCTACAGCCTTCAATCTTGGCTCACCAGGAAATATCAAACTTGGAAGCTTAATTGAAATGTCAATTGGAGCAGCAGTTGGAGCTATAACATTTTCAGGATCTATAATTGCTTTTTTAAAATTACAAGGGATTATGTCCGGATCACCAATTACATTTAAAGGTCAGCACCCTCTTAATGCAATAATTCTTATTTCAATAATTGTTCTAATTTATCTATTATGTTCAACTCAATCATCAAATATGTTTTGGATATTACTTATTGTTTCTTTTTTAATTGGATTTCTCTTGATTATTCCAATCGGTGGAGCAGATATGCCAGTGGTAATTTCAATGTTAAACTCTTACTCAGGTTGGGCTGCAGCTGGAATTGGTTTTACTTTGGAAAATACCGCCCTAATAATTACAGGAGCTCTTGTGGGGTCCTCTGGTGCGATTTTGTCTTACATAATGTGCAAGGGTATGAACCGTTCTTTTTTCAATGTAATTTTAGGTGGGTTTGGTGGTACAGATGAAGTAGCTAATAACTCATCCAAAGAGCAGAGACCAGTAAAAAGTGGAAATGCAGATGATGCAGCTTTTTTGATGAAAAATGCCTCATCCGTTATAATTGTCCCAGGTTATGGAATGGCTGTTGCTCAAGCTCAGCATGCCCTTAGGGAAATGGTAGATACCTTAAAAAAAAATGATATAAAAGTTTCTTACGCTATACATCCTGTTGCTGGAAGAATGCCAGGACATATGAATGTTTTATTAGCAGAAGCAAATGTGCCTTACGATGAAGTTTTCGAATTAGAGGAAATAAACAATGATTTTGCAAATGCAGATGTTGCTTTTGTTATTGGTGCTAATGATGTTACTAATCCTGTTGCTAAAACTGATCCTCAAAGTCCAATTTATGGCATGCCAGTCCTCGATGTAGAGAAATGTAAATCTGTATTATTTGTTAAAAGAAGTTTGTCTCCTGGATATGCAGGTATTGACAATGATCTTTTCTATAAAGAAAACACTTTAATGTTATTCGCAGACGCAAAAAAAATGACTGAAGATATTACAAAAAATTTATAAAATTAAATGAGCATTAAAATTTTCTGTGATATCGCTGACTTAAAATTAATCAAAGAATATAATAAGAATAAAATTGTAGAAGGCTTCACAACAAACCCCAGCTTGATGAGAAATGCGGGTGCAAAAAGTTATGAAGAATATTCGAAACAAATATTAAAGATATGTAAAAAAAAACCTGTTTCATTTGAGGTTTTTGCAGATGATGATCAATCAATGATTAAGCAGGGTATAAAGATAAATACTTGGGGCAGGAATGTGTTTGTAAAAGTCCCAGTTGTTAACTCAAAAAATCAGTTTACAGGAAAAGTTATTAGAGAACTTAACAATCAGAACATAAAATTAAATATTACAGCAGTTTATACTTCAAACCAAACAAAAAAAATTTTAAAACAAATTAATAAAAATACAAAAGTAATAATTTCCATCTTTGCTGGAAGAGCAGGTGATACTGGTAAAGATCCTGTGCCACAGTTTGTTAAAAGTATTCAATTTGCAAAAAAATATAAAAATGTTGAAATTTTATGGGCTAGTGTAAGAGAGCCTTATAATTATATACAAGCAAAACAATTAGGTTGTCAGATTATAACAGTACCACCATCAATAATTAACAAGATTGAAAAATTTGGTAAAACATTTAATCAATTAACTTTAGAGACAGTCAAAACCTTTTTGCAAGACAGTAAAAAATCCAGATTTAAAATATAAAAGATTGGTTGCGGGGGACGGATTTGAACCGCCGACCTTCAGGTTATGAGCCTGACGAGCTACCAGACTGCTCCACCCCGCGATATCACTAAATTCTATTTTTGAGTTTATTTAGTTTTTTAACTCTTTTAATATTTTCTTGTAAAATTCTTTTCTTTTTTTCTGAGGGTTTTTCGTAAGTGTTCTTTAGTTTTATAACTTTAAAAAAACCATCTCTCTGAAGTTTTCTCTTTAAAACTCTGAGAGCTTGCTCAATATTATTATCTTTGACTTCTATTTTAATAAATACCTCCAAAAAGATGCTGGGATAGCATTTTTATAATTTTATGTCTATGAATTTTATATTTAATTATACTCATTATTTAGATCTGGCTTTATCTTTCTCTTTTTTCTCTCTTTTTATTCTCCTTTCAGCTTTTTCTATAGCTTCAATTAAATCTTTTTGGGAAAAAAGGTTGAGCGCAACTGGGTCCTTTGGATTTAAATTGTTGTAGTTCCAGTAACTTTTATTTCTAATAGAAGTAACAGAATTTTTGGTTATACCCACTAATCTTGCTATTTGGGAGTCTTTTAAAATGTTATGTTGTTTAATTAGCCATAAGGCAGAGTCTGGTTTATCTTGTCTTTTAGATAATGGAATATATTTCTTAATTTTCTTTTGATCATTTGAAATCTCAACATCAATATTCTTTATGTTTAGAGGTCTACTCTGATCTTTAGAGGATAAATCAATCTCTTCTCTCGAAAGTTGACCAGTAATAATTGGATTATAAGCTTTTATACCTTTGGCAACTTCTCCATCCGCAATACCTTGGACCTCAACCTCATGTAAATTGCAAAATTCAGCTATTTGTTTAAAAGTTAGTGTTGTATTTTCAACAAGCCATACAGCTGTTGCCATCGGCATTAAAGGAGCTTTTGACATTTAATTTTTTTTTTGTGTTTTAAAATTTTGAAATCTTTTGTTAAATTTACTAATTCTTCCTTTATCCATTAGCTTCTGTTTTCCACCTGTCCATGCAGAATGAGATTTTGGATCAATTTCTAACTTCAGAATATCTCCCTCAGTTCCCCAAGTGGATTTAGTTTCAAACTGTGATCCATCAGTCATTTCAACTTTAATTTTGTGGTATTTAGGGTGTATATTTTTTTTCATTCGGTGACTTATAACAAAAGATTTTCCTAAAACAATTAAAAGTTATCTATTTTATCCATTAATTTCTTATTAATATCAGGGGTTGAAGCAATTATCTTAATATCTTTATAATTACTTAAGTCTATTTTATTTATGATACCTCCAGCCTCTTCCACAATAATTAGCCCTGCAGCAATATCCCATAAATGTAAATTTTTTTGAAAGTACCCATCATATCTTCCGCAAGCTATGTAAGCCATATCCAATGCTGCTGAGCCTGATTTTCTGAAAGAAAGCTCGATTTCTTTTTCAATTGTTCCACTCGTAGCAAATAAGCATTCATTAATATCATTTTTTTTTGATACCCTAATTCTCTTGTTATTCAAATACGCTCCACCATTTTTTTCAGCATAAAACATTTCGTTTTTTATTGGGTCAAAAATTAAACCAGATATAATTTCACTCTCACGTTTTAAAGCAATGGAAGTTGCAAAATGTGGTATTCCGTGTAAAAAATTTACTGTCCCATCTATTGGATCTATTATCCAAGTGTTTTTTTTATCTTTATTTTTCTTTTCACCATTCTCTTCACTTATAATTGAATAATCTGGTCTACTTTTAGTTAATTCATCAATTATAATTTTTTCAGTTTTTAGATCAGAATTTGTTACAAAATCCGAAGGCCCTTTTTTAGATACTTGAAGTTTTTCAATCTCTCCAAAATCTCTTATTAGTGCTTTAGATGCTTTTTCACAAGCTTTTATCATCAAATTCAAATTTGCCGAAATCGAGTTCATTTTCTAAATTTTTTTGACGTATTCTAAATTTCTTGTATCAACAATTATCTCATCACCTGCTTCAATAAACGGTGGGACCTGTATGCTTAAACCGTTATCTAGTGTTGCAGGTTTGTATGAGGAAGAAACCGTTTGACCTTTTAAAGCTACATCTGTTGTATCAATTTTACATTTAACTTGACTAGGTAAATCTATTGTAACTGGTTTATCGTTATAAAAACTTATTGATACGTTGAGGTTTTCTGTTAAAAGCCTACCTTTTTCACCGACTAAATCTTTTTTTATTTGAATTTGTTCGAAAGATTTAGGATTCATAAAAAAAAAATCACTTTCATCCTCATAAGAGTAATTAAAGCTAATTTCTTCCAAAGATGCTTTCTCCACAGACTCACTTGATCTAAATCTTTCATTTATTTTTGTATTTTTATTTACACTTTTCATTTCTACTTGAGCAAAAGCCCCACCTTTTCCAGGTTTAACATGTTGTGTTTTTAAAACTTGCCATAAATCATCTTTATACTCCAGCAACATACCCACTCTTATTTCGCTAGCATTTATCTTCATTTAAATTTTTTAATTGCTTCAAAAGGTTTAAGTTTTCTATTTTTCCAAATGTAGCCTGAAATAGCCAATAAGTTAGCTTTATTCAACAAAAGTTTTTTATAGTTATTAGAATTTATGCCTCCTATAGCCACTATAGGTGTTTTTGTTAACTTTCTAGCTTTTTTTAATATATTTAATGGTGGTCTGTATTTTGTTTTTTTTGTTTTTGTTGAATAAAAAGCTCCAAAAGCTAAATAATCGGCTTTATTTTCTAAAGCGACTTTTGCTAGTTTAATAGAGTTATGACATGTTATCCCAATTATTTTATTTCCAATTATTTCTCTTGCTTCTTTGATTTTCATATCGCGCTGACCCAAATGACAACCGTCGGCATTTAATTTTTTGGCTAAATAAACATCGTCATTGATCAAAAATTTAACTTTAAATTTTTTACAAATTTTTTTTATTTTTTTTCCTATTATTAATTTTTTTCTGAATTTTTCTTTTTTTAGTCTTAGTTGAAAAAAACTTACTCTTTTCTGTTTCAAAACACATTCCAGATGCTGATAAAAAGTTTTTTCAATTTTTAAAGGTGATAATAAATAAATGATTTTTCGTTTATTAAATCTCAAGATCTTTAGACCACTTTCCTTGAGCAGCTAATGTATTCATTTTTGCACGATGATTAAAGATTTTTTGTGTACCCTCAATATTTTTTATATCTTTTGACCAAAATTTTAGGGCACTTTGCTGGAGTGCTCGTCCGTAAGAATAACTCATTATAAAATTTGTATCATTGTGCTTATTTATTAAATTTAGATTTTCTGTTGCTTCTATTTCTGATTGTCCTCCAGACAAAAAAGCAATTCCAGGTACCTCTGAAGGAACACAATTTTTTAAACATTTCAAAGTTAATCTTGCAACTTCATCATTTGAAATTCTATTTTTAGAATTATTTCCAGCTAAAATCATGTTAGGTTTTAAAATAATTCCTTTTAAATCTACTTTGTGTAAGATTAATTCCTTAAAACATTCTTCAATTACTTTCGAAGTTTTTTCGTAACAATCTTCGGCAGAATGTTCACCATCCATTAAAACTTCCGGTTCTACTATTGGTACCATATTGCACTCCTGAACTAATGCTGAATATCTTGCTAAAGCATGAGCATTTGAACTTATCGAAAGCTTACTCGGATAATCTTTAGATATTATGTAAACTCCTCTCCATTTTGTAAATTTTGCGCCAATTTTATAATACTCTTTTAATCTTTCTCTTAGTCCGTCTAGTCCTTCAGTAATTTTTTCATTTGTTGAACCTGCTAAAACTTTGGCACCTGTATCTACTTTAATACCTGGCAAGGAACCCATTTCAGAAATTAATTCAGTAATTTTTTTTTTTTTCGATGAGATTTGTTTAATAGTCTCATCATATAAAATAACACCTCCAATGCAATCAGTCATACTTGATGAAGTAAAAAGAGTTTCTCTAAACATCAACCTGTTTTCTGAAGTTGAAGGCACATTAACACTATCAAGTCTTTTTGTCATAGTGCCTGTGCTCTCATCAGCAGCCAGGATGCCTTTCCCGTTCTCGATAATTTTTAAAGCAATTTTATTTAATTCAGACATTTTAATTTAAGGCTTTTATACCAGGAAGGTCTTTTCCTTCAAGATATTCTAAAAAGGCCCCCCCAGCAGTTGAAACAAAATTGAAATTATCTATTGCATTCATTTTATTTAAAACTGCTATTGTATCTCCTCCTCCAGCAACAGAATAAATTTGATTTTTTTTATTTTTTTCAATGATTTTATTTGTAATTTCAAAACAACCAATTGCGAAGTTTGGATTTTCGAAATATCCCGCTGGTCCATTCCACAAGATTGTTTCGCTTTTCTCAATGATATCTTTAATTTTTTTTATTGTTTTTGGTCCTATATCTAAAATTAAGTCATCATTGGAGACCTCATTGAGTTCTTTGATTGTAGCCTTGTCATCCATACTTTTTCCTACCACAACATCTTCTGGATAATTAATTAAACAAGAATTTTTTTTTGCTGTTACAAAAATTTCATCTATTGCTGATTTACAGTTCTTTTCTTTTAAAGATTTTCCAATTGGATTACCTTCGTAATTTAAAATATTATTTGCCATCGCTCCAACAATTATAATGTTATCAAACTTAGGTATTAAGTTTCTAATTAGACCTATTTTTGTAGATATTTTAGCTCCACCAATAATACAAGTAACTGGTTTTTTTATTTCTGTTGTTATTTTTTTTAGTGCACTTATTTCTGTTTCAAGTTGTAAGCCAGCAAACGAGGGTAAAAATTCGGTTATTTTGCTGACAGATGCGTGAGCTCTATGTGAGCAAGAAAAAGCATCATTAACAAATATATCTGCCAGTTCTGCTAAATTTTTCGAGAAATTCGTATCATTATTTTCCTCCTCCGCATAAAATCTTATGTTTTCTAAAAAAATTATCTTATCTTTAGAGTCTTTAAACAAGTCATCTTTCTTTATTTTATAAATATTTTCCTTAACTAATTTTATTTTTTGATCAGTCTTTCTCTCTAAATTTTCGCAAATTGGTTTTAATGATAGATCATTATTTATTTTTCCTTTGGGTCGCCCGATATGTGAGATTATTAAAATTTTAGATTTTTTTTTGATGAGGAAATTTATGACAGGCAATATCTTGTTAATCCTTGTTTCATCGGTAATCACTCGGTTTTTGAGGGGCACATTTAGGTCTAGTCTTAATAATACGACTTTGCCTCCGAGATTTTCTTGATCTTTTATATATTTCATTAAGAAATTTTATTAAGGTGTTCCGCAATATCACACATCCTGTTTGAAAAACCCCATTCGTTATCATACCAAGCTGAAATTTTACCCATATTTTTTCCTATTACATTCGTCAAACTTCCATCAATAATTGAAGAAGCGGGATTATGATTGAAATCTATAGATACAAGCTTTTCTTCGGTAAATTTAAGAATTTTATTTTTTTTACTAAAACTCTGAAACACTGAATTTATTTTTTCTATACTCAAATCTTTTTTGGTGCAAAATACAAGTTCAATTAAAGAAACATTTGGTGTCGGCACCCTCATTGCTACACCTTCTAATTTTCCTTTAAGAGAAGGAATTATTTCGCCAATTGCCTTTGATGCACCAGTTGAAGTTGGAACGATAGATTGGCTTGCAGATCTTGCTCTTCTTGGATCTTTATGAGAATTGTCCAAAATTCTTTGATCACTTGTGAATGCGTGTATGGTAGTCATAAAACCCTTTTCAATTTCAAAATTCTTATTTAAAATAAAAGCTACAGGCGCAAGACAATTAGTTGTGCATGATGCAGCAGAAATTATTTTATCATTTTTTCTCAATTCTAACTCATTTACTCCGAATACAATTGTTTTATCTGCATTTTTACATGGCGCAGAAACAATAACTTTTTTCGCCCCATTTTTTAAATGGGTTTCCAATTTATCCTTAGAATTAAATTTACCAGTGCATTCAAAAACGTACTCAACTCCATATTTTTTCCAATCAATATTATTTAAATTAGTTTCTTGGGTAAAAGAAATCTTATCATTATTAATAATCAAGTTTTTCTTATCAAAGTTAATTTCTGCATTAAACTTTCCATGAATAGAGTCATATTTTAAAAGTTTTGAGCTGGCTTCTGAATCTGTTCTATTATTTATATGTTTGATCTCTATATTTTTGTAATTATTTTCAATAATTGAGCGAACAATCATTCTACCTATTCTTCCCAATCCATTTATCCCAACTTTTATTCTCATAACTTCTCTTTAATTTTTTTAATTATATTTTCACTGCTTATCCCGAAATGATTATAAATATCTTTGTATGGAGCGCTTTTTCCAAAATCATCAATTCCAAAATTTAAACCCTCGTAGTTTGTATATTTTTTCCAATAACTTGTTTCAGAGGCCTCTATTGACACAACAAGGTTTGTTTCCGATAAAATTTCATTTTTGTAGCCTTCACTTTGTTGATCAAATAATTCGTGACAAGGCATTGATATTATTTTTGAATAGATACCATCTGTGGCTAATTTATGACCAACTTCACTTGCCAAACTAGTTTCTGATCCAGTTGCTATAATTGTAACTTTTATATCTTTATTAGTCCTAAAAATTTCATAAGCACCTAATGAGGACATATTTTTTATTGAACTTTTAATTCTTACAGGTTTGATTGCCTGTCTTGTTAAGGCAATCACACTTGGTGTATTTCTACTCTCCAATGCTAATTGCCAGCATTCAAAAGTTTCAATAAGGTCAGATGGCCTAAAAACATTTAAATTAGGAATTGACCTTAAACTTGCTAATTGTTCAATAGGCTGATGAGTTGGACCATCTTCACCAAGTCCAATAGAGTCATGAGTAAAAACATATATGATTTTTTGTTTCATCATAGCTGCAAGTCTAATTGATGGTTTACAATAATCGCTAAATATTAAAAAAGTTCCACCATATGGTATTAGACCACTATGAAGTGAAATACCATTCATGACTCCACACATGGCATGCTCTCTTACTCCGTAATGAATATAATTTCCAGAGAAATCACCTAACTTTATAATTTTATGATTTTTAGTTTTTGTGTTGTTTGAGCCAGCTAAGTCAGCCGACCCACCAATTAAACTTGGAAGCTTTGATACAATTTCTAAGAATTTTTCAGAGCATTTTCTTGTTGCCATTGGCTCTAGATTTTTTAGATACTCTGTTTTTGCTTTTTCTATAGATCCGATGATAGAATTTCTTGTAAGATTATATCCTGGTGGAAAATCTTTTTTAAATTTATTAGATATTGACCATCCTAACCAACCTAATTTTTTAAGCTCCTTACTTAAAATTTTTTCGTGTTTTTTTGCTTTTTTAAATGCTCTATTGCCAATTAATTTCCACTCATTCAATAATTTATTTGGAATTTCAAAGGGATTGTGACTCCAGTTTAATTTTTTTCTTACTAATTTTATTTCATCATCACCCAGCGGGCTGCCATGTGAAGAAGCTTTACCACCTTTGTTAGGAGATCCATAACCAATTGTAGTTTTGCACGAAATAGCGATAGGTTTTTTAGATTTTTGAGCTTTTTTAAGGGCTTTCGATATTTCTTTATAATCATGCCCATTAATTTTAATATAATCCCAACCATAACTTCGAAATCTTTTTTCATGATTGTCAGAAACTGCTAAGTTTGTGGGACCATCTATTGAAATAGAATTATTATCGAAAAGCATAATGAGATTCTTTAATCTAAGGTGTCCAGCCAGACTCAAAGCCTCATGGCTAATCCCTTCCATTAAACACCCATCACCTGCAATTACATAAGTTTTATGATCAATAATTTTTTTTCCAAATTGTTTTTTTAAAATTTCTTCTGAAATAGCAAACCCGACTGCATTAGATATCCCTTGCCCTAAAGGACCTGTAGTAGTCTCAATGCCAGTATTAGGGTGATACTCAGGATGACCAGCACAAATTGAATCTAATTGACGAAAATTTTTAATATCATTTAAAGAAACACTTTTATAACCAGTTAGATAAAGAAGTGAATAAAGTAACATTGATCCATGACCGGCAGAGAGAACAAATCTGTCTCTATTTACCCAACTTGGGTTATTTGGGTTAAAATTTAAAAAATCTTTAAATAAAACTGTCACTACATCTGCCATACCCATAGGCATTCCTGGGTGACCCGAGTTGGCATTTTGTATAGCATCAATTGATAAAAATCGGATGCAATTAGCTAATTCCCTGTATTGTTTACTCAAAATTATCCTGTCTAGACTTAGAAGATTCTATTTAATAATATAAATATATATATGAATTTTTTTAGTGAAAAAGAAAAAAAGTTAAATGAGGCCTTAACAAAATTAAAAAATTTAAATCTCAATGATCCAAATATAAATAAAAATATTCAAAATCTTAAAGATCAAAAAAATCAATTAGAAATTGAAAAAAAAGAACTAGAGGAAAAATACACTTCTTTAGTTAATGAGCATGATGAATTATCAAGGAAATTGCATGAATTTGAGAGACAAGAAAAAATTGAAAAACAAAAGCAATTAAATTTTTCCCAAAAAATTGATGAATTAAATCAAGAAACAGATATTTTGTTAAATGAAATAGATGAATGGCAAACGTAAGCATTAAATTTAATGGTAAAGATTTTTTACTTTCTTGTGAAGACGGACAAGAAGAACAATTGGAGGAATTATTGATCCAATTAAATCAAAAGTTTAATAAACTTAAAAATGATCTTGGTAATTTAGGTGAAAATAAACTTTTAATTATTACCGCAGTTAAAATTATGGATGAATATTATGAGACACAAAAAAAAGTAGAGCAAAAAAAAAAGGAGTTTAATGATCTGTCTAATAAGTTTAAAGAACTTAAATCCTTAATATATGAATATAGAGATAAAAAGGAGGATGAAATTAGTAAATTGAATACAAAACATATTCATTTAAAAAATGAAATTGAGCTAAGTCAACAAAGTTATGAAAAATTAATTGATGAAGCCACGAATGAAATTTCAAATTTTGTAAAAAAAGCAAACTTAGAAAATTTGTCTTAAATTTTGTGAAAAAATCTCAAATTAGAAAAAAGTTTTTAAAGCTTAGAGAAAATAAGTCACAAAAAGTTAAGTCAATTAATCATAATGACATTATCAAACTTTTAAAAAAAAAAGGAATAAAAGGAAAAATAATTGGAGGATATTACCCTTATAATAACGAGTTAGATTGTATTCAAATTTTGGAAAAATTAGAAAAGAAAAATTACATTATTTCTTTACCAAAAATAAAAAAAAAATTTCAAATGGATTTTATTCAATGGAGCTCCAAAGAGCCATTGGTTACAAATAAATTTGGCATACCAGAGCCGAGTAATGGCAAAATAAAATTTCCAGATATATTGTTAATACCTTTATTAAGTTTTGATCAAAAATTGAACAGGGTAGGTTATGGAGGTGGTTTCTACGACAGATATATAAACAAAATAAAAAGAAAAAAAAAACTTCTTCTTATTGGGTTGGCGTACTCTTTTCAAAGAGTTAAAAGTATTCCTCTTAACAAATATGACAAAAAACTTGATTTTGTAGTAACAGAAAAAAAAATTATAGAATGAGAATATTGTTTTTAGGTGATGTTGTAGGAAGTTCAGGATGTTCAAAATTAGTTGAGAATCTTCCTTCTCAAAAAAAACAAAGAGAGATCGATTTCGTAATTGTAAATGGAGAAAATGCAGACGAAAGTGGGGTTGGTCTAACACAAAAAATTTGTGAAAAATTCTTTTCATGTGGAGTTGATGTAATTACGAGTGGGAATCATATTTGGGATCAGAAAGATATAATGCAATTTGTTGAAAATGAAAAAAGAATATTAAGACCAAAAAATTTTTTTGAACCCTCTCCAGGAAAAGGGTTTGAAATTTTTACGACTGTTAATAATTTTAAAATTGGAGTTTTAAATCTAATTGGAAATGTTTTTATGAAAAAAAGTAATGATGTTTTTGAAGCTGCAAATCAATTTATTGATAAGTTTAAATTGAAAGAGGATTTTGATTTTTTAATTGTTGATTTTCATGGAGAAATTACAAGTGAAAAAAATGCAATTGGACATTTTTTTGATGGTAAAGCTTCGCTTGTAGTAGGCACACATACTCATATACCGACTAATGATGCAAGAATTTTACAAAATGGTACCGCATATCAAACTGATGCTGGGATGTGTGGTGATTATGACTCAGTAATTGGGATGAACAAAAATAATTCATTAAACAAATTTACTAAAAAAGACTCTGTAAAACATTTTCCAGCTAATGGAGATTCTACTTTATGTGGGGTAATTGTTGAGTGTAACACAGAAACTGGTTTAGCTAACAAAGTTGAAAGTTATATTTTTGGAGAACAATTAAAAAATAGTTGATTTATGGCTGGACACTCACATTGGGCAGGTATAAAACATAAAAAAGGGAAGGCTGATAAGGAAAGATCTAAATTATTCTCTAAGTTATCAAAAGAAATTACTGTTGCTGCAAAATTGGGAGATAAAGATCCTAATATGAATCCAAGATTAAGATCAGCCATACAAGCGGCAAGATCTGCCAATATGCCTAAAGATAATATTGAGCGAGCTATTAATAAATCATCATTAAACAATAGTGAGAATTTTGAAAATTTAAGATATGAAGGTTTTGGGCCAAATAAAGTTGCTGTTATTGTAGAAACATTAACAGATAACAAAAATAGGACTGCTTCAAATATAAGAACTATTTTTCAAAAATCTGGAGGCAGTCTTGGAACACAAGGCTCAGCTTCTCATAATTTTACTCAACTTGGTGTAATAAAAATCGACAAAAATGAAATTTCAGAGGAAAAAATTTTAGATTTAGCTATTGACGCTGGGGCTGATGAATGTAAATCAAATACAGAATTACATGAAATTCAATGTTCAGTAGTCAATATATATAATATTAAAAAAGAGTTAGAGAAAAAAATTAGTAATTTTATATCAACTGGAATAGAATGGGTTCCACTAAACAATGTACAAATTCCAAAAAAAGATCATGAAACTTTAATAAATTTTTTTGTTTCATTGGAGGATGATGATGATGTTCAAAACGTATATTCAAATGCCGAGTTTTTAAAGTAATTTATGTTGATAATAGGTATAGATCCGGGTGTCTCTGGTTCAATTTGCTTTCTTAAAAATGGAAAAATTATAGATGTAATTGAAATGCCTGTCATGAATGAAGGGAAAAAAAATAAAAAACAGGTTAATGGAGCTCAAATTTATAATGAAATTACAAAAAAAATTAATAGCAATTCTGAGACTAACACAAGAGTTGTGATAGAGCATGTTACAGCTATGCCGGGGCAAGGAGTAACAAGCATGTTTAATTTCGGTCAGTCTTTTGGAGTATTAAAGGGTATTTGTTCTGCAATGAGGTTACCGATGTTTTTTGTTAGACCAGCAAAATGGAAAAGATATTATAATCTAATCAATTCCGAAAAGGATGCTAGTCGAACTAGGGCTATTGAGATATTTCCATATTTCTCATCACAGTTGTCAAAAAAGAAAGATTCAAATAAGGCTGATGCTATATTAATCGCCAGTTTTTATTATGAAACTTATAAAATTGACTAATAAATCTTAACAAATAAGTCAAAATCATGACACATTTAAGTGACAGAAGCTGGTATGGAAGCTGATATATCATCTCAAGCAGTTGGACTAGCTTCAAGTGCTGATTTCTCATTAATGAATTTGTTCATAAGAGCAGACATTGTAGTAAAGACTGTTATTTTAATACTTATCGCCTGTTCAATTTATTCATGGGCTGTAATATTTGAAAAGTTTAAGCTTTTCAAAAAAATTAATAAATCTACCGATGAATTTGAAAATAAGTTTTGGAACTCTAAGTCTGCAGAAACTTTTTACAATAATCTCCCTGCAACCACTGAAGACCCAATGGCTTTACTTTTTAGAGATGCGATGCAAAATTTACTTAAAAGAAGATCAAAAACTGACTTGAACGTCCGAATGACAACATTGCTCGAGACTGGTATTGAAAAACAAGTCACCAAAATTAGTAAAGGCTTTACTTTTTTAGCGACAGTTGGATCGACAGCTCCTTTTATAGGGCTTTTTGGAACTGTTTGGGGGATTATGAATTCATTTCAGTCTATTGCGATTTCTCGAAACACAAGCTTAGCAATAGTTGCACCTGGAATAGCAGAAGCTCTTTTTGCAACTGCTTTAGGCTTATTGGCTGCTATACCAGCAGTTGTTGCTTATAATAAATTTAATAATGATTCAATTAAATATTCTCAGAGATTAGAAAATTTTTCTAAGAGATTTTTAACAATAATTTAATTAATGGCTTTTAAGTTTAATCGATCATCGAAAGAACCTATGAGTGAAATAAATGTTACACCATTTGTAGACGTAATGCTTGTTCTTTTAATTATATTTATGGTTACAGCTCCACTACTGACGGTTGGTGTGCAAGTTGATTTACCTGAAAGTTCTGCAGACTCACTTCCAGAGGAAGCTGAACCATTGACGTTATCAATTAATTCTAAAGGAGAAATTTTCATACAAGAGTCAAAAGTAGAATATGAAAAAATAATTGCAAAGGTCTTAGCTGTCTCAAAAAATAGAACTGATACTCGAATATATGTAAGGGGGGATAAAACTATAAACTATGGTAGAGTGCTTGAAATTATGGGTCTTTTATCTGGATCAGGTTTTACAAAAGTAGCTTTGATTTCAGAGCCATATAAGGAAAGGTGAGAAATTGAATAGGAGTGTAATTATATCTTCTTTTTTACATGCAGTATTTATATTTTTAACTGCCATGAGTCTACCATTCTTAACAAAAAAACCCATTGATCTTCCTCCAATTGTATCCATAGAATTAATACAAATTACAGATAAAACAAATATTCCTTTTGCTCCTAAAGCAAAAAAAATTATAGAAGAGGTAAAAAAAAAAGAGGAAAAATTGGTATCTGAGCAGGCCCCACCCAAAAAAGTAAAAAAAATAAAACCTGACTCTGTTCCAATGCCCGATAATCTTGTCAAATATGAAAAAGAACTCAAAGAGGATAAGCAAAATCCTGAGGTTGTAGACAATGAAGTTAAGCAAGTTTCAGAGTTTGAAAAAGACGAGCTTTTTGATCCAAACAACATAGCGGCATTGATTGATAAGTCAAAAGAGGAAACAGCTGAAACAACAAAGAAAGATGATAAAGTTACCCAAGATCAAAAAAGGAATGTTGAAAATGCAGGACTATCTCTAAGCGAGGAGGATGCTCTTAAGGCACAAATATTTGGATGCTGGAGCATACCTTTAGGTTTACCTTACAACGAGAATTTGTTAGTTAGAATTAAATTGCAATTAAAACGAGATGGTACGGTAGCTAAATCAGAAATTATAGATCATGCAAGAATGAATAAACCTGGACAAGGTTTTTATAAAGTATTAGCAGAAAGTGCACTCAGAGCGGTGAAATTATGTCAACCACTAAGGGTTCCAACCACAGGTTATGAGAGGTGGAAAGAATTGCAATTGAATTTTGATGCAAGAGAAATGTTAGAGGGATAACATAAAATTATGAAAATTTTTATAAAGATAATCATTTTTTTGATAATAATCCCTTCAAAAAGTTTTAGTCTCATTGAAGTTGATATTACTAGAGGAAATCTAGCCCCACTTCCCATAGCAGTATCACCTCTATCAATTGATGAAAATTCAAGACAAAACTTTGAGAAAATTTTAAAAAAAAAAAATATTGGTGATGAAATTTCAAAGATAATTGAAGTAAACTTAAAAACATCTGGTCTTTTTAATCCATTAAATAAAGACGCATTTTTACAAGCGCCTGATATTGCAAATTTAAAGCCAAGATTTGAAGATTGGAATTTAATTAAAGCTCAAGCATTAATTACTGGAAAAGTAAGTTACAAAGATGAAAAATTGCGGGTTGAGTTTAGACTTTGGGATGTACTTGCTGGAAAGGAAATGGTTGCGCTGGCTTTCACAACTGTTCCAACAAACTGGAGAAGAGTTGGACACATTATAACTGACAAAGTTTATCAAAGATTGACTGGAGAAAAAGGTTATTTTGATACAAGAATAATTTATGTTGCAGAGGAAGGTCCAAAAACAAAACGTATCAAAAAACTAGCAATAATGGATCAAGATGGAGCGAATAATAAATTTTTAACATTAGGTAATGAGCTTGTTTTAACACCCAGGTTTAACCCAACCAGTCAAATGGTTACTTATCTCTCCTATTTTAGAAACTTACCTAGGGTATATCTTTTAGATATTGAAACGGGAATGCAGGAAGTTGTTGGTGATTTCCCTGGGATGACTTTTGCACCACGCTTTTCACCTGACGGAAAAAAAATTATAATGAGTTTTGCTAAAGATGGTAATTCAGAAATTTACACTATGGATTTAGAAAATCGTATTGTAGAAAAAATTACTAATCACCCTTCAATTGATACCTCTCCCTCCTTTTCCCCGGATGGCAAGTTTATTTGTTTTAATTCTGATAGAAGTGGTTATCAACAAATTTACGTAATGAAAAGTGATGGAAGTAACGTCAAAAGAATTTCATTTGGTAAAGGTTTATATGGAACTCCTGTTTGGTCACCCAGAGGAGACTTAATAGCATTTACAAAACTTCATAAAGGTAAATTTTATATTGGCGTCATGAGAACAGATGGTAGTGGGGAGAGACTTTTGACTGAAAATTTTTATCAAGAGGCACCATCTTGGTCTCCTAATGGAAGAGTTTTAATTTTTTATAGAGAGACTAAAACTGATGATAAAGGGGAGGGATTTTCTGCTAAATTATGGTCTATTGATTTGACGGGCTATAACGAGAGGATGGTAAAAACCCCCACAGATGCCTCTGACCCATCATGGTCATCATTATTAAGCAATTAAATCAATTTATCTTGATTTTTTAACTTGAAACATCTATTTAGTTGTGAAAAAGTTAAGTATAAGAAATATTGATCAAGGAGCAATAATGAAATTAAACAAAATTCTAAAAAACACATTATTAATAGTTTTAGCATGTTTTGCACTCACCGCTTGTGCGACGTCAAAAAAAACTACAGGCCAGATGCAAGGAGATGTTTACACTGGCACTGACACTGTTGAGTATTTAGCATCAGGAGTTCCTGATAGAGTATTTTTCGCAACCAATGAGTCAGTTTTGACAACAGCTTCAAGAGAAACTTTAAGAAAGCAAGCTGCATATTTAAGAAAAAATTCTAAAATTACAGTTGTACTTGAAGGGCATGCAGACGAAAGAGGCACAAGAGAGTATAACTTAGCTCTTGGAGAAAGAAGAGCAAATGCTGCTAAAGATTATTTGATGACTTATGGAATTTCTTCAGACAGAATTTCTGTTTTAAGTTATGGAAAAGAGCGTCCTGTAGACTCAGGATCAAACCCTTTAGCCTGGTCAAAAAACAGAAGATCAGTAACAGTAAAAGCAAACTAATTTTTTAACTTTAACCCCTAAACATTTAATTTTGTTTAGGGGTCTTTTTTTTGCCATCATTTTAATAATAAAGTTTAATATGGATCAGTTTATTAAAAAATTTAGAAAAAGTATTTTAATATTTTATATTTTTTATACGCCACATTTATTAGCTGATAATCATAATATATATGAAACTTTAGAGCAGCTACAAAAAGATATTAAAACTCTTGAAAGAGCAGTTTATTCAGACACAAATAATTCTCAAAATAATAATAACTCTACCACTTCTTCAGACATAAACTCTGAGGATGTGTTAACAAGACATCTTTTAAAACTATCTGAAATTGAAAATCAATTTCAAATTCTAACAAACAAGTTTGAGGAAATAAATTTTAAACTTGACAAATTATCTAATAGATTATCAAAAGTTCAATCAGACAATCAAATAAGATTTCAAGACTTAGAAAATGCTTCTATTAATAATAACAGTGTAAAGAATTTAGCTAAAAATGAGATTAAAAATAAAATTTTGCCTGGCAGCTCACAGCCACAAGACTTGGGTTCAATTTCATATAAGGACAGTAACACAAATGAAACCACACAACAGACACAATCAATTGACACTACTGCAACCATAATTACCGAGTCCTTTCAAGTTGAAGAAAAAATTCTTCCCAGTGAGTCTCCAGAGTCTCAATATGAGTTTGCGACAAGTTTTTTAAAAGTTGGAGATTATTCCACTGCTGAAAGAGCCTTTAGAGAATTCGTGCAAACAAATCCAGATCATAAACTTGCTGGTAATGCGCAATATTGGTATGCTGAAACTTTTAGAATTAGACAACTTTATTCGGATGCAGCATCTGCATATCTTGAGGGATATCAAAAATACCCAAAGGGTGAAAAAGCTCCTGTAAACTTATTGAAGTTAGGTGTATCAATGGTTCAGATTGGAGAAAAAGATCAAGGATGTAAAATGATTAATGGTGTTGCAAAACAATATCCTGACGCAAATCAGTCCGTGATTCAAAAAGCTAAATATGAGTCTCAAAAATTTGAGTGCAAAAACCAAAATTCCTAAAATTTTAAAAAATAAATTAAATGATAGTAAAGTAGACCACATCTATAAAAAATTTGAAAAACTTTTAGATGTAGAAGATAACTTCATCGTCGCTGTTTCTGGAGGTCCTGATAGCCTTGCTTTAGCTTTTTTGTCTAAAATTTATTCGATTAAAAATAAACTAAAAGTTAAGTATTATATTATTGATCATAAATTAAGAGCTGAATCTACTGCTGAAGCAAAACATGTAAAAAAGATACTCAAAAAACTTCACATAAATGCAGAAATTTTAAGTTGGCGTGGAACTAAACCAAAAAATAATATTCAATCTTCAGCGAGAGCAAAAAGATTAGAATTTCTATTTTCAAGATGTAAAAAATTTAAGATAACCAACATTCTTTTAGGACACCATCAAGAAGATTTATTTGAAAATTTTTTTATAAGAATTCTTAGAGGAAGTGGATTAAAGGGTTTGATCTCGTTTGGTAAAAAAACAAAGATTGGCAACATTACAGTTTTAAGACCTCTTATAAATCAAAAAAAGGAAGATTTAATAGTGGTATCAAAAAAAGTTTTTGGTTTTTATGTCACTGATCCAACAAATGATGAAGATAAATTTCTAAGAGTTAGAGTAAGAAAACTTTTAAAGGGACTTAAAAATGATGGTTTAAGTCAAAAAAAGTTTAATGATACTATTATTTATTTAAAAAGATCAAACGACGTGATTGATTATTATGTTAATAAAAATTTGCAAAGCAATACATTTTTTTCGCATAATGAAAAACAACTAGTAATTAATGATAAATTTTTTGACCAACCATATGAAATAGTATTTAGATCATTATCTGACTCTATAAATTTAGTAGGTAAAAATTATTATGCTCCCAGGGGAAAAAAAATTGATAGAGTTATTAAAGATATTCAAAAAAATGCATCTTTTAGGTGCACATTGGGCAACTGTATCATTCAAAAAGTCAACCAAACAGTAATAATTTCAAAAGAACATTAATTTTTTATTGATAATTACCAAAATTGTCACTTGTTAAATTTAAAATAACTCTTATTTTACACTCATGAATCTTAAAAATCTAGCGATGTGGGCTGTAATAGTTTTTTTAACTATAGGTCTTTATAATATGTTTAAAAATCCACAGTCAAATATTCGTGGAAATAATAAAGTAATTTTCTCTGAATTTTTAACAGCAGTGGATAATGGAGAGGTTGTTAAAGTTGAAATTCAGGGCAACAATATTAAAGGCACTTATTCTAATGGAAATAATTTTACTACATATTCACCTAATGATCCAAATCTAATAGAAAAACTTTCTGAGAAAGGTGTGAGTATTTCCGCAGCTCCTATTGAAGAAAAAATGCCATCATTATTTGGTGTATTGCTTTCTTGGTTTCCAATGTTGTTGTTGATCGCAGTTTGGATTTTTTTTATGAGACAAATGCAAGGTGGCAAAGGTGGAGCCATGGGTTTTGGTAGATCAAAAGCAAAAATGATGAATGAACTTAAGGGGAAAGTAACTTTTAATGATGTTGCTGGTGTGGAGGAAGCCAAAGAGGAAGTAGAGGAAATAGTTGAATTTTTAAAAGATCCAAAAAAATTCAGTAAACTTGGTGGTAAAATTCCTAGAGGTGCTTTATTAGTTGGCCCCCCTGGAACTGGAAAGACTTTACTTGCCAGAGCTATTGCTGGGGAGGCTGGTGTACCATTTTTTACGATATCAGGATCAGATTTCGTAGAAATGTTTGTTGGAGTTGGTGCATCTAGAGTAAGAGATATGTTTGAACAAGGTAAAAAAAATTCCCCTTGTATAATTTTTATTGATGAAATTGATGCTGTTGGTAGAAGTCGTGGTGCAGGTTTAGGTGGCGGAAATGATGAAAGAGAGCAAACACTTAATCAGCTTTTGGTAGAAATGGATGGGTTTGATACTAACGAAGGTGTAATTATAATCGCCGCAACTAATAGACCAGATGTTTTGGACCCTGCTTTGCTAAGACCAGGAAGATTTGATAGACAAGTTGTTGTTTCAAATCCTGATATTATAGGTAGAGAAAAAATATTAAAAGTGCATGTAAAAAAAATTAAGATGGCTCCAGATGTAAATTTAAGAACCATTGCAAGAGGTACCCCAGGTTTTTCAGGAGCAGACTTGGCAAATATTGTTAACGAGGCAGCATTGTTAGCTGCAAGAAAAAATAAGAGAATAGTTACTTTAACGGAATTTGAGGAAGCAAAAGATAAAGTAATGATGGGTGCTGAAAGAAGGTCGATGGTTATGACCGAGGATGAGAAAAAACTTACAGCTTACCACGAAGGTGGGCATGCGTTGGTCTCATTTAATATGCCTAGTTATGATCCAATTCATAAAGCAACAATAATTCCTAGAGGAAGAGCTTTAGGAATGGTAATGAATCTGCCTGAGAGAGATAAGCATGGTTACTCAATAAAATATCTTAAAGCTAGGTTAGCAGTGTGCTTTGGTGGCAGAGTGGCAGAAGAACTTATTTTTGGCAAAGATGATATTACCACAGGTGCTGGTGGAGGGACAGGATCCGATATAAATCAAGCAACCCAACTTGCAAGAGCTATGGTAACTAAGTATGGTATGAGTGAGGAAATGGGACCAGTCGAATATGGTGAAAACCAAGAAGAGGTATTTTTAGGCAGATCAGTCACACAGACACAGTCTGTATCAGAGGCTGTTGCTCAAAAAATTGATAAAGAAATAAGAAAGCTTGTCGATGAAGGTTATAATCAGGCAAAAAAAATATTAACTGAAAAAATAGACGATCTACATAAAATTGCCAAGGCGTTAATGACTTATGAGACTTTGACTGGAGAGGAAATCGAAAACATTATTAATAAAAATGTTTATCCAAAAGATAAATTATCGGAAAAACAAGATGACAAGGATGATAAAAGTTCTGCTTTAGGCGCAATGGGTCTAAAACCAAAAATCGTTCATTAATTCATAATGAAAAGATATTACACAAGAGCGTGTAATTTCTACTACGGCAATCTCTCAAAAGAATTAGTAAAGAAAAAAAAATCTATATCTTTACATCAAATAAAAGAAATATCTTTTGATCATTTAGAAATAATTACTAGAAAATCAAAAAAAAAAATTTCCATAAATCAAATTAGAAATTTGTCAAAGAAATTGAGGAAAAAAGTAAATTCTGATATAAAAAAAATTAACTCAAGAAAAAGAAACTTTTCAAACTTAAATTTTAAAAAGATACCAAATATATTAGGAGTATTGAATTTAACTCCTGATAGTTTTTCAGATGGGGGAAAATTTAACACAAAAAAAAAAGGTATAATTCACGCAATGAATTTATATAAAGAAGGAGCAGATTTAATTGATGTTGGTGGAGAATCGACCAGACCAGGGTCGATGCCAGTTAATGAAAAAGATGAGTGGAATAGAATAAATAAGATTTTAAAATTGATTGTAAATAGAATACCAATTTCTTTAGACACAAGAAAATCAAAAATTATGCAAAGGGGGATTGAATTAGGAGTGAAGTTAATAAATGATATTTCAGGATTAAACTACGATCCAAAAACTTTAAAAGTTTTGAAAAAAAATAAAATTCCATTTGTTATCCAGCATTCCATGGGGATACCGGAAAATATGCAAAAAAATCCTAATTACAAAAATGAGTTATTAGATATTTATGATTTTTTTGAACATAAAATTAAGTTACTAAGATCCAAGGGTATTAAACATAATAATATAATTTTAGACCCTGGTATTGGATTTGGAAAAAGTTTGAAACATAATATGAATTTAATTAGAGGAATTTCTATTTTCCATTCTCTTGGCTTCCCTATACTTGTAGGGAATTCTAGAAAAAGATTTATCAAAGAAATATCTAAAAAAAATGACAGCAATACTAGAATTGGTGGAACAATGGCATCCTCAATATTTTTGATGATGCAAGGGGTACAAATACTTAGAATTCATGATGTAAATGAAGTAATGCAGGGAATTAAGGTTTTTAGTAAGTTAATTAATAATTAATGACAAAAAAATATTTCGGAACTGACGGAATTAGAGGAGCTATCAATAGTAAATATATAAATGGAGACATGTTTTTCAAATTTGGACTTGCGAGTGGAACTTATTTCAAATCTCAGAAAAAAAAGAAACAAATAGCTATAATAGCTAAAGATACTAGATTATCAGGTTATACACTCGAACCTGCTCTTGTTTCAGGCTTAGCATCCGCTGGTATGCATGTTTATACCTTTGGGCCTCTACCAACTAATGGATTGGCTATGCTTACAAAAGAAATGAAAGCTAATATGGGAATAATGATTACAGCTTCACATAATCCACACTATGACAATGGTTTAAAGTTATTTGGTCCTGATGGAATGAAATTATCAGATAAAATTGAAAAAAAAATTGAAAGTCTTATAGACAAAAAAATTTCAAAATATCTTTCTCAACCTAAAAAATTAGGACGAGTTAAAAGATTAGAAACTGGTACAAAAAAATACATTAAAATACTAAAAAAAAATTTTCCAAAAGGGTTTAATCTTAGAGGAATAAGAATTGTTATCGATTGTGCCAATGGCGCTGGTTACAGAGCGGGTCCTGAGTTATTAAAATCACTAGGAGCCCAAGTTATACCAATTGGTGTAAATCCAAATGGTTTGAATATAAACCAGAGATGTGGCTCAACTTTTCCGAGAAAAATTAGATCAGTAGTTAAAAAATATAAAGCCCACATTGGTATATCTTTGGATGGAGATGCTGATAGAATTATAATGTGCGATGAGAAAAGTAATATAATAGATGGAGATCAAATTATAGCTGCTTTAGCAACAAGATGGAAAAATAAAAAAATGTTAAAAGGGGGGGTAGTTGGCACCTTAATGTCTAACTATGGTCTAGAAAAATATTTTCAATCACAGAAAATTAAATTTATTAGGGCTAATGTTGGCGACAGATATGTTAAAGAAAAAATGCAAAAATTTAAATTCAATCTTGGTGGCGAGCAATCAGGTCATATAATATTGGGGAAATTTGCAACTACAGGAGATGGTTTACTTGTTGCTTTAGAAGCTCTTTTTGCTTTAAGGAAGGGAAAAAAAGCAAGTGAATTTTTTGATAAATTTAAAAAAACACCACAGCTTTTAAAAAATATCAACGTCAAAGATAAAAGAATCATTAATAGACCAGAAATAAAAAAAACCATAAAAATTGCAGAAAAATTAATAAAGGGTAAAGGAAGAATTTTAGTCAGAAAATCAGGGACTGAGTCAAAAATAAGAGTGATGGCAGAAAGTGAAAATGAAACACTTTTATCTAAATGTGTTAATATCATATCAAAAAAAATAAAATAAATTGAAGCCAAATTCAAAAATCTTAATAATAGCAGGATCGGACTCATCTGGAGGAGCAGGTATCCAAGCCGACATAAAAACAGTTACTGCTCTTGGATCTTATGCCATGACAGCTATTACTGCAGTTACAACACAAAATACTACAGGTGTAAAATCTATTGTGGGGATAGATCCAAAAGAAATTTTTAATCAAATTATTTTTACTTGTAAAGATATAAGACCTGATGCGATCAAAATTGGCATGCTACATTCTTCAATAGTTATAAGATCTGTTTTAAAAGCTTTAGATTTAATTAATGTAAAAAAAATTATTTTAGATCCAGTGATGGTTGCAAAAGGTGGGGCTAAATTAATAGACAGTAAAGCAATTCAATTATTAAAATTCAAGTTAATTAAGAAAGTGTCACTAATAACCCCTAATATTCCAGAGGCAGAAATTTTAACTAAAACAAAAATTTTGAGTAAAGACGATATGATTTTTGCTGCAAATAAACTTATTAGATTAGGAGCTAAAAGTGTACTTATTAAAGGTGGGCACTCTAAAAACAGAAATGTTATAGATATTTTTATAAACAAAAAAGATATTAAAATTTTTGAGAGCAAGCGTTACAAGACTAAAAATACTCATGGTACAGGTTGTACACTATCCAGTGCGGTTACAACCTTTACATCGTGTGGAAAAACTGTAAAGAAATCTTGTGAGCTTGGTATTAAGTATGTAAATTCAGCAATTAAACTTAACCCAAAATATGGAAAAGGTCATGGCCCAATTAACCATCTCGTTTCTCTAAAAGTAAATAAAAAATTTAAATAATGAAGAACATAGTCGTCGTCGGATCTCAATGGGGTGATGAAGGTAAGGGAAAAATTGTTGATTGGTTGTCTGAACAAGCTGATGTAGTGATAAGATTCCAAGGAGGTCATAATGCTGGACATACTCTTGTAATAGATGGTGTAACCTATAAATTGAGATTATTACCATCTGGTATAGTTAGAAAAGGTAAAATATCAATAATTGGAAATGGCGTTGTCGTAGATCCATGGGCCTTATTGGAGGAAATTAAAGAGATAAAATCTAAGGGTATAGAGGTTAATAAAAATAATTTTATTGTTTCAGAGTCTGCAAATTTGATTTTGCCTTTTCATCGAGAAATGGATGAAATAAGAGAGGATGCGGCTGGCAAGAGTAAGATAGGAACAACCAGAAGAGGAATTGGACCAGCATATGAGGACAAAGTTGGGAGAAGATCAATAAGAGTTATGGATTTAAGATCTGAAAAAAATTTAGATCAGAGACTTGAGTCAGTTTTAGTTCATCATAATGCAATTAGAAAAGGCTTAGGAAAAAAAACTTTTGAAAAGGATAAACTAAAATCTGATTTACTAAAAATAGCTCCTCAAATATTAGAATTCTCACAACCGGTGTGGCTCAAAATTGATGAATATAAAAATCAAAAAAAGAAAATTTTATTTGAGGGTGCCCAGGGTATTTTACTTGATGTTGATCATGGAACTTATCCATTTGTGACTTCTTCAAATACTGTTGCATCTAGTGCAGCTACAGGAACTGGTTGTGGACTTAATTCGATAGATTATGTTCTTGGAATTACAAAAGCTTATACAACAAGAGTTGGCGAGGGTCCTTTTCCGACAGAACTAACAGATAAAGTTGGTGAATTGTTAGGTAATCGTGGAAAAGAATTTGGAACTGTCACAAGCAGAAAAAGAAGATGCGGATGGTTCGACGGTGTTTTAGTCAGGCAAACAATCAAAATTTCTGGTATAGACTCAATTGCTTTAACAAAATTAGATGTGTTAGATGAACTTGATGAAATCAAAATGTGTGTTGCTTATGAGCTCAATGGTAGAAAATTAGATTATTTACCTGCATCTGTAGAAGATCAGATAAAAATAAAACCTATTTATGAAACTTTCCCTGGTTGGAAAATTTCTACAAGTGGAGTCAAAAATATGGACTCATTACCTGAAAACGCAAAAAAATATATTTTTGCTGTTGAAGAGTTTATTGGTGCAAAAGTATCAAGTATCTCAACTAGTCCAGAAAGAGATGATACTATCTTAGTTGAAAACCCTTTTGAAGTTTAGTTTGCGGGTAAAAGATTTTTTGATTTAGCTAATAGAAGCATATGCTTTTGGAGTTTTTCGAATGCTTTATTTTCTATTTGTCTAACTCTTTCTCTACTAATTTTATATTTTTTACTTAAATCCTCAAGTGTAGCTGGGTCATCATTTAGTCTTCTTGAGTATAAAATCTCTCTTTCTCTTTCATTAAGAACTTTAATAGAATCTTTTAATAAATCTTTTCTTTGCTCCATTTCCTCATGGTGAGCAAATTTTAAGTCATGATCAAGTTCTTTATCAACCAACCAGTCTTGCCATTCATCGCCATCTTCTCCAACTTGAGCATTTAGTGAGAACTCTTTTCCAGAAAGTCTTCTATTCATGGAAACGACTTCTTCTTTACTTACATCGAGCTTATTAGCTATATGATCAACGTGTTCATCTCTTAAGTCTCCTTCAGTTTCTGGAGAAATTTGATTTTTGATTTTTTTTAAATTAAAAAATAATTTTTTTTGAGCAGTAGTAGTCCCAATTTTGACAAGACTCCAAGATCTTAAAATATATTCTTGAATAGAAGCCTTGATCCACCACATTGCATATGTTGCCAATCTAAAACCTTTTTCTGGTTCAAATTTTTTAACAGCTTGCATAAGACCTACATTTCCTTCTGAAATCATTTCATTAATAGGCAAACCATATCCTTTGTAACCCATAGCAATCTTTGCAACTAATCTTAAGTGACTAGTGACTAATTTTTCAGCAGCTTTAATATTACCAGTCGTCTTCCAATTTTTTGCTAGCATATATTCCTCTTCTGCAGCTAACATCGGAAATTTTTTAATCTGCTCTAAATACGCAGATAGCCCACCTTCATTAGAAAGGGTTGGCATATTGTTGCTCATTGTTGTGCCCATAGCAGTGTTTATTTAATTAATTATACCTAATTTTCAATAATTTATTCTTCAGTGTTTCTAAGCATTTTTAGAATATTATTTAGATCTTGTGGCAAAAGTGAGGAAAAAATCATCTCTTTCTTAGTGTGTGGATGTATAAATCCTAAAGTTTTTGCATGTAGGAATTGTCTATTTAATTTAGTAATTGATTTTTGGAGATCTAAATTAATATTTTTTAATTTTTTATATTTTTTTTTATATTTATCATCTCCAACTATACTATTACCTTTATAATTCATATGAACTCTTATCTGATGTGTTCTTCCTGTCTCTAATTTACATTCAACTAAACTTAAAGTTGGTGTTCTCTGATTTTCAAAAATTTCAAGTGTTTTATAATTTGTTATAGCTTTCTTACCTTTAGAACTACTAACTTCCATTAGTTGTCTATTTTTTGAACTACGAGTAATAAAAGTTTCAATTCTTCCATAAGACGGTTTAAGTTTACCCCATATTAAAAGCTGGTAGACTCTTTTAATTGTGTGATCGTTAAATTGTTTTGATAAATTTTCATGAGTTTCATTGTTTTTTGCAATTACAACCAAACCAGAGGTGTTCTTATCAATTCTATGAACAATACCAGGTCTTAACTCATCACCTATGTTTGATAAAGAGTTTTTGTTATAAGTCATTAAGGCATTAACGATTGTTTTATCATAGTTTCCAGCTCCTGGATGCATTATTATGCCAGCAGGTTTATCAATTACTAATAAATCTTTATCTTCATAAATTATTTTTAATCTAAATCTATAAGGTTTAAGAGATGCTGTCTTTGGTTCTGGGATTTGAAGATCTATAAAGTCACCAACTGAGACTTTTTTTGAGGGATTTTTAATAATCTTATTATTTAATTTTAATTTTTCTTTAAGTATTAAATTTTTAATCCTTGTTCTGCTGATAAATTCAGCTCTTTTATTAATTAAAACATCAACTCTTAAATTCTTTTCCTGTTCTTTAACTATAAAACTAATGTTTTTTTTCATAAAATATAATATTAATAATATATGCGTCTGTAGCTCAATTGGATAGAGCGCCTGACTTCGGATCAGGAGGTTCTGGGTTCAACTCCTAGCAGGCGCACCAATTATTCTCCCATATTTATTAAAGTTCCCTTAATTCGAGCTCTTAAAAAAGATAAATAAAATAGCACTATTCCAATTAGCAAATAGAGCAGGTTCAATAAATATGCTTGTTTTAAATTTACATAATCAATTGATCCATTTAAAAGTATATTTCTAGTTTCATCAAAAATATAAACAAGTGGCAAACATTTTGCTATGAATTGAAAGAAGTCTGGTAGAATTTCTATTGGATAATAAATGCATCCCAAAGGAGCTAACAAAAATAAGGATGACCATGCAATATTTTCAAAAGATGGACCAAATCTAATTAGACCTGAACTTACAAATAATCCAAGTGTTATCCCAAATAGATATAAACTTATGAATAAGAATAAAAGTGGCAAACCCAATTTTAAAATCGATACACCAAATAGAGGGGAGGTTAACATGATTGCAGGAACCAATCCTATTAAAGTCCTTATCAAAGCAGTAAAAATTAATGAAACAATAATTTCTTTAAGCTTTAGGGGAGCAATAAATAAATTTGTGAAATTTCTACTCCAGATTTCTTCTAAAAAAAGCATATTAAAACTAATGCTTGATCTAAAAAGAATATCGTAAAGTATTGCACATGTTAAAATTACTCCCAAAGTATTACTATAGTAGTCACTATGTATTGAGAAGAATTTTGAGATAAAACCCCACAAAATTATTTGAATTGTTGGCCAATAAATTAAATCCAAAATTCTTGGCAAAGAACTTTTAATTAAATAAAAATGTCTAAGGAAAAGACCATAAATTTTATTAAAATTCATACTTTTTCCCTTGTAAGTTTTAAAAAAACTTCTTCCATATTTTTTCTTCCATGTTTTTTAATTAATTCCTCGGGTCTACCCTCATCAATAATCGACCCTTTATTCATCATTAAAACTGAGGAACACAGTCTCTCTACCTCTGCCATATTGTGTGATGCTAATAAAATTGATGTTTTATTTTCCTGTTGGTATTCCTCTAAAAAACTTCTAACATAGTCACCTGTTTCTGGATCAAGTGATGCTGTAGGTTCATCAAGAAGTAAAACTTTTGGATTATTAATTATTGATTTTGCAAGACTAACCCTATTTTTTTGACCAGATGACAACTCCCCGGTTAATTTATCTATAAATTCGTGGAGTCTTAATTTTTCACACAGATAATCAATTTTTGCCTTATGTTTTTTCACATCATAAAGCCTCCCATAAACTTCTAAATTTTGTCTAACTGTCAATTTTTTTGGCAACTCTATATAAGGAGATATAAAATTTAATTGATTTAATAAATCTACACGTTGGCTTTCAATTTCGACTCCATTTATTAAAACCTTTCCTTTTGATGGTTTTAACAAACCTAAAATCATACCGATTGTAGTAGTTTTTCCACAACCATTAGGACCAAGTATCCCAATAATTTCATTTTGATTGACTTTAAAAGAAACGTCTTTTACTGCTTCTTTTGTACTATAAGTTTTTGATAATCCTATTACTTCAAGTGGTTTTTTCATTGAATCTTGATGCTCTTAATAATCTATCATTAATAGTTTTACCATATCCTCTATTGGGAATTTTGCATACTGCAATCGAGTTATATTTCTTTTTTTTAATTTTTCTCAAAGTAGAATATAAATTTTTTGCAGCTTCTTTTAGATTTCCTTTTTGTGACAAAAAATAATAATTTGATTTACTTACTTTTCTCTTTCTGATCAACAAGTATGCTTCATCTTTATGAATATTTTTTGCATTCAGTCTGATGGGCAAACCTGGTGAATAATGAACCTTAAATTGACCTGGTGAAATGATTTTTGAAGGTTTGTTATTTATTGATATTTTTTTTCTTAGTATTTTTTGTATAGTTGAAACATTTAAACCACCTAATCTTAAGATTTGAGGATTCTTTCTGAGATCAATAATTGTTGATTCTACTCCAATAGATGATTTTCCACCTTCAAGTACGTACTTTATTTTTTTCCCAAAATCCTCTTTTACATCAGTGGATGTAACAGCACTAACCCTAGATGAGGGATTAGCACTTGGAGCCGCTAAAGGAAATTTTAAAATTTTTAGTAATCTTCTCGTGACGAAGTGACGTGGAAATCTTACTGCTAATGTATTTTTTTTATTAGTAATTACTTTTGAAATTTTTGAGGTTTTTTTAAGATTTAGAATAAATGTTAGGGGGCCAGGACAAAATTTTTTATATAGCTTAATAAAGTCTTTGTTTAGATAACAATCTTTTTTCAATCTAGGAATATCCAAATAATGAACTATAAGAGGGTTATTTTTTGGTCTTTTTTTAAGCTTATATATTTTTTGACAAGCGCGGTCTGAGTAAGCATTACCCGCTAAACCATAAACTGTTTCTGTAGGTATCGCAATACATTCTCTTTTACAGAGTAGTTTTTTAGCTTTTTTAATATTTGCAAGATTCATTTTCATGTATTATCTGAGAGTATTATATGAAAGATAAGGATTTACCAAATGATTATGAGTCTTCATCTCTTGAAGAATTAACTCTTGAAGCTAATAAATTAATTGAGGACTTAGAAAGTCAAAAAGATTTACAAAATTCGATTGAAAAATATCAAAATTTATTAAAACTTAATAATATTATCGAGAAAAAATTTAAAAAAAGGGTTATCGATATCAACACAACAACTAAAGAAAATATATCTAAAATAATATTAAAGAGTAATGCAAAAAAAACTAAATAAAATTGCTAAGGATACAAATATTTTTTTAAAAAGGTTTATAAAAAAACAAAATAAATCTGAATTAATTATTCCAATGCAATATGGATTATTTTCAGGCGGCAAAAAAATAAGATCAAAAATACTGGTTGATGTTGGTTCAATATTTAATTTGAATTATAAAACATTAATAATTATCGGTGCTGCTGTTGAATGTATTCATGCTTATTCACTCATTCATGATGATTTACCATGTATGGATAATGATTTAATAAGACGAGGTAAGCCCTCTACTCATATCAAATTTGGAGAGTCTACAGCTGTTCTCGCTGGAAATTCACTTTTAACTATGGCTTTCGAAATTTTAAGTCATAAAGATTTAAATGCCAGTGAAAAAACGAAAGTTAGATTAATCAATAAAATTTCTGAAAGTTCCGGACACCTTGGTATCGCTGGTGGTCAATATTTAGATTTAAGCTACGAACATAAGAAAATTTCAAAAAAAAAAATAATTGAAATGGAAATAAAAAAAACTGGAAAGCTTTTTAGTTTTTGTTGCGCAGCGCCATTAATATTAAAGAACAAAAGTAAAAAAAATATTCAGAACTTTGAAAATATTGGAGCTGATATAGGTTTATTATTTCAAGTTGCTGATGATTTAATTGATTACGATGGAAACCTCTTAGCTGCAGGAAAAAAAACAGGAAAAGATAAAAAAAAGGGTAAAGCAACTCTTATTAGTTTACTGGGGTATAAAAATACTATTAAATATGCAAATAAAATTATTTTAAAAATTAATACTAAATTAAAAAATTATGAACCAAAATCCAAGAATTTATCTGAAACCTTAAATTATATTTTGAATAGAAATAAATGAAAAAAAAATACGAATTTTTAGATCAAATTAATTTTCCATCGGACTTAAAAAAAATTCCTGAAATAAAACTGCAAAAGGTTGCTGACGAATTAAGAGAGGAAATGATTGATGCAGTATCAGTTACCGGAGGACATTTGGGTGCCAGCTTAGGTGTTGTAGAATTAAGTGTTGCACTGCATTATATTTTCAATACACCAAGTGATAAGTTAATTTGGGATGTTGGACATCAATGTTACCCTCATAAGATTTTAACAGGAAGAAAAGATAAAATAAGAACACTTCGGCAAGGAGGAGGTCTCTCAGGATTTACAAAGCGTTTAGAAAGTGAATATGATCCTTTTGGAGCTGCTCATAGCTCTACCTCAATTTCATCAGCTTTAGGAATTGCAGAAGCTAATAGATTATCCAAAAAGTCAGAAAATGTTATAGCAGTGATTGGTGATGGTGCAATAAGTGCAGGTATGGCTTATGAAGCTATGAATAATGCTGGTGCCTCAAAGACTAAAATGATTGTGATATTGAATGATAACGATATGTCAATAGCAAGACCTGTCGGAGCAATGGGAACATATTTAGCTAAAATTTTTTCTGGTAAAATTTATTTTAGTTTGAGAGAAACCATAAAATTGATTACATCAGCATTTTCAAAAAGATTTAGTGCAAAAGCAGGTAAAGCTGAAGATTTATTAAGATCAGCTGTAACTGGAGGTACTTTGTTTAGTTCATTAGGTTTCTATTATATTGGTCCTATAGATGGCCATGACCTTTCTTCATTAATTCCAATTTTGAGAAATGCGAGGGACTCGAAACACCAAGGCCCAATATTAATCCACATTAAAACAAAAAAAGGAAAAGGTTATTCTTTTGCTGAAGAAGCAAAAGATAATTATCATGGAGTATCTAAATTCAATGTAAAGACTGGAGAACAGGAAAAAAGTTCCAGTAAAATACCATCATATACTAAAGTTTTTGCTGATACTCTTATACAACACGCAAAAAAAGATAGTAAAATAGTTGCAATAACTGCGGCTATGCCAGATGGAACTGGATTAAGCAATTTTCGAAAAGAATTTCCAGACAGAACTTATGATGTCGGTATTGCTGAACAACATGCGGTTACTTTTGCTGCTGGTTTGGCAACTGAGAATTATAAACCTTATGCAGCAATTTACTCAACATTTCTTCAGAGAGCATATGATCAAGTTGTTCATGATGTTGCAATACAGAGTTTACCCGTAAGATTTGCGATAGATAGAGCAGGACTAGTTGGAGCTGATGGACCTACACATGCAGGAAGTTTCGATACGACCTATTTAGCAACATTACCTAATTTTATTGTGATGGCTGCTAGTGATGAGGCGGAGTTAGTTAGAATGATAAATACTACTACAGAGATTAATGATAGACCATGTGCATTTAGATACCCCAGAGGAGCAGGTATTGGATCAGTATTACCCTCAATTAATGAAAAAATAGAGATTGGTAAGTCAAGAATTATTCAAGAGGGAAAAAAATTGGCCTTAATAAATTTTGGAGCTAGATTAAATGAAAGCTTAAAAGCATCAGAAAATTTAAAAAAAAAGGGAGTAAATATTACAATAGTGGATGCTAGGTTTGCAAAACCCTTAGATGAAAATTTAATATGGCAATTAGCAACAACTCATGAAGCGATTATAACAATTGAAGAGGGATCTATCGGTGGATTTGGTTCTCATGTGGTTGATTTTTTGACAAAAAAGGGATTGATGGACTCAAATTTAAAATTTAGGTCAATGAAACTCCCAGATATTTTTATAGATCAAGATAAACCCGATAACATGTATAAACAAGCAAATTTAGATTGTATTTCAATTGAAGATCAAATTTTAGATGTATTGAATTCTAATATTATTTTACAAAAACAAAAATAAAATTTTTATCCACATTGAGCTTGATTCAATAAATAATGATCAAGCAAGACGCATGATAGCATTGCTTCACCTACTGGTACTGCTCTAATTCCAACACACGGATCATGTCTACCTTTAACAGAAATAGTGGTATTTTTTCCAAATCTATTTATTGTTTTTCTGCTCTTTAAAATCGATGAGGTAGGCTTAACAGCAAATGAAAC
>CACNSS010000008.1 GCA_902623215.1 uncultured Pelagibacteraceae bacterium | reverse complement strand
ACTTTGTCATCGATAATTGATTGAACCTGACCAACACCCCATTCTTTATTTGCTGGATTTTTTACTTTATCTCCAGGCTCAAAATCTAAAATCATTCTATTTTATTTATAGTAAAAATGAGTATAAATACCAGCAAATGAATAAAGAATTAAACTCTATTGGCTTAAACAAAAAACCATCTGATACCACAATAGTTGTTGCTATGTCAGGTGGTGTAGATTCTTCAACAGTTGCAGGCATGATGAAAAAAGATGGTTATAATGTTATCGGTATTACCTTAAAACTTTATGATGACAGTAAAGAGATAGCAAAATCCAAACAATGTTGTTCAGGTCAAGATATTATGGACGCTAAGAGAGTAGCTAATAAACTAAATATAGAACATAAAGTTTTATATTACCAAAATAAATTTAAACAAGGTGTTGTTGATAATTTTGTAGATAGCTATTTAAAAGGTGAAACACCAATACCATGTGTGCAATGTAATCAAACAGTGAAATTCAAAGATCTATTTGAATTTTCAAAGGAATTAAACGCTGATGCTTTAGTAACAGGTCATTATGTAAAAAGTGTTACCGCAAATAACACTACAAACATGTATAGAGCAATTGATGAAAATCGAGATCAAAGTTATTTTTTATTCAATACCACAAGAGATCAACTAGACTATTTAAGATTTCCCTTAGGAGTCTTGCACAAGAGTGAGACTAGAGAAATAGCACAAGAGTTAGATTTAAATGTTGCAGATAAACCCGATAGCCAAGATATTTGTTTTGTTCCTAATGGCGATTATACATCTGTTATACAAAAATTTAGACCAGGCTCTTTCAAAAAAGGTAACATTAAAAATTTACAAGGAAAAGTTATTGGTGTTCATGATGGAATAATAAATTTTACTATAGGTCAAAGAAAGGGTATAAAGATTTCGAATGATGAACCACTCTATGTTGTTAAGATAAATTCCGATAAAAATGAGATCATTGTAGGTCCAAGAGAGTTTTTAGGAAAAAAAAAAATTTTATTAAAAGATGTTAATTTATTATCTGAACAACAGGAATTTGAAAAAAACATTTATGTAAAAGTCAGATCTACTGGAAAATTATTAGGTGCCAAAGTTAAATTAGCTAAGAATTCTAGCGCAAATGTAGAGCTAGATATACCTGAGGATGGTATATCTCCAGGTCAAGCGTGTGTTTTTTATAAAAAAGACTCTCAGGGTTATAAAGTTTTAGGAGGTGGTTGGATAAAAGAATAAGCTATTTTTTCTTATTCTTTTTTCGAGCTCTTCTCTTTTTAGAACCCATTTTTCTTCTGCCTCTATGTTTCTTTGGGTAACTCATCAAATCCTTTTCATTAATTTATTGAATTTTTCATATGGATATAGCATTGTCAACTTATCATATCAAATTTTTTATGGTTAAATCTTTTAAAACATTCTTAAAGCACACAGCAAAAGATTTTCATAATCAATCAGTAAACCCTCCAGTGGTTAGAGCTTCAACAATTATTTTTAAGTCAATGCAACACATAAGAAAGACACAAGTTAAAGCCCAAAAAAAACCTACAGGCAGTCACTTTGATTATGGAAGACAAGGAACATCAACAACTTATATATTACAGAGAATATTGACTAAGCTTGAGGATAGTTATCATGTTTTCACAACTCCCACAGGTTTTGGATCAGTTTTTTTGGCTATATTTAGTGTCGTTAGACCTGGAGATGAAATGTTAGTTGCTGACCCTGTTTATAGTCCAACAAGAATTCTTACAGAAAACTATTTAAAAGAATTTAATGTAAGGACTATTTTTTATAATCCTTATGATTTAAAAACATTAGAGAACAATATAACGAAAAAAACAAAATTAATTTTTGTAGAAAATCCAGGAAGTAATACTTTTGATTTTCAAGATTTAAGTAAAATCATTTCAATTGCAAAAAAACATAAAATATTTACCGCGATCGATAACACTTGGGGAACTCCATACTACTTGAAACCAATGAAATTAGGTTTTGATATGTCAATTGTCTCTGCCACCAAATATTATTCTGGTCACTCTGATGTGATGGGGGGTAGTTTGGCAGTAAACAAAAAAGTTTTTAATAAAGTAAAAGCAGCAGAAAAAATCACAGGTTTAAGACTTGGTCCAGATGATGCTTATTTAATCACAAGAGGTTTGAGAACTCTTGATGTGAGATTAGATAGACATAGTGAAAATGCAAAAAAAATAGCAGCTTTTTTATCAAAAAATAAAAAAATTCAATTACTCTATCCATTTAAGAAAAAGACAGAAAATTATAGAATGTGGAAAAAATATTATTCAGGTGCATCTGGTTTAATGGGCTTAAAAATTAAATCAAGTAGTGCTAACTCAGTCAAAAAATTCGTAAATTCGCTTAAATTATTTGGCTATGGATATAGCTGGGGTGGATTTGAAAGTTTGGTATTACATCAAGAATTTAGAGAAACAGGAAAAAGAAAGTATATGAATTTGTTAAAAGATGAACATTTAGTCCGATTGCATATAGGACTAGAAGACCCTAAAGACTTAATTCGGGATATCAAACAAGCGTTAAGATATTTAAAATGATTTCTGAAAAATTTTTTCAATCTAAAACTGCAATCATAACCTTGATAGCTGCATGCTTCGTTGTTCTAATTTCTTTAGGAGTGAGACAAACTTTTGGACTATTTTTTATGGATTTTAATGAAAGTTTAAAGATCAGTAATACCGCGTTTGGTTTTGCTATAGGAATGCAAATGCTTATGTGGGGTATAACAGGCCCTATTTTTGGAGCAATCGCAGATAAATATGGCGGACATATTGCTATAATTACAGCGTTTATTTTTTATACATTAGGTATTTATTTTTTATACACGGGGCCTAACACTGGAATATTTTTTCAAATTCATGTGGGTTTATTAATTGGAATTGGACTTGGTGGTACAGCGATCAGTATTCCAATGTCAATTGTTGGAAAACATTTTCCATTATCAACAAGAACAATTGCTATGAGTTTTGTAACTGCAATTGGATCATTTGGTTATTTTCTTTCACCAATTTTTACAAATTATTCATTAAATGAGTTTGGATGGAATTATACATTATATATATTCAGTTTATTTTTATTATCAGGATTAGTTGCGGCATATTTTGTAAGATCTCCATCAGATTCAGAAAAAGTTGAAGAAACCTCTGACCAATCATTTAAAGAAGCTCTTTCAGAGGCATTTAAAACCAAGAGTTATATTTTACTCGTATCAGGATTTTTTGTTTGTGGTTTTCATATAACTTTAGTCGGAACTCATGTTCCAAAGTATGTAGTTGATAGAGGATTAGAGGACTGGACAGCTGCAGCAATATTATCTCTAATCGGAGTTTTTAATATTTTTGGTTCATTATTAAGTGGTTATCTTTCAGCGAAGATGAGCAAAAAAATTATACTGAGTGCGATCTATTTTTTAAGGGGTATTTCGATTGCACTGTTTATATTCCTTCCTGCAAGTAATATTAATGCATTCTTATTTGGAGCAAGTTTTGGTTTCTTATGGCTTTCAACAGTTCCAGCTACAAGTGGAATAGTAGCTCATTTATTTGGTACTAAATATTTGGGTCTTCTATACGGTATTGTTTTTTTAAGTCATCAAATTGGATCTTTTTTTGGCGCTTATTTGGGTGGATTATTTCATGATACATATGGGTCATATGATTACGCGTGGTATTTAGCAATTGCTTTATCCATATTCGCTGCAATAATTCATCTTCCAATTAGGGAAGAACCAGTTTTAAGATTAAATACAGAATAAATTGAGCAAATCAAATCAATTAGCAAAATTAGATCAATCGGGGAAACCTTATATTATATACAAATCCCAAACAGGATTTGATCTTTACACAAATTTTTCAAAAAAAATTGTTTTAAATAATAAAAATATCAAAAATTTTTTAAAAAAAGAGAATAAAAAAAAAATAAAAAATACTGATCTTTATATTGGTTTTTTTGGCTACGAACTTTTGAATAATTTAATTGATATAAAATTACCTAGACAAAAAGATTTAAATTTTCCGAAAGGTATTTTTTATAAACCAGAAAAAAAAATCAAATTAAGTAACAACCTTAGTCATTTTAAAAGAGATTTTGAGTCTGGAAGTTTTAAAATAAATATAAATAAAAAAAACTATACAAAAATATTTAAAAAATTTAAAAAAAAAATTAGAAGTGGAGAAACGTATCAAATTAAAATTTGCACCAAATACAAAACTAAATCTAAAATAGATCCATTAGATTTTTTTTCAAGGTTATCTAAGACAAATTTAGCTCCAGAAGCTTTTATGATTAAAGACAAGAACTATTCTATAGTTAGTTGTTCACCCGAGAATTTAATAACAAAAAAAGGCTCAGAAATATCTACAAAACCAATTGCTGGAACAGTAAAAAAAACAAAAAATCTTAATAAGTCAAAAGCATTAAATTATTTTAGAAAAAACATCAAAGAAACCAAAGAACATAATATGATTGTAGATATGGAACGAAATGATCTATCAAGAATTTGTAAGATCGGCACTGTAAAATTATCAAAACAAAAGATTGTTGAGGAATATAAAGATCTATTTCATTACGTAAGCCTGATTAAAGGAAAATTAAGAAAAAATGTCAACAACTTGGATATTATCAAAGCAATGATGCCGGGTGGTTCAGTTATTGGCTGTCCTAAGATAAACACGCTTAATCTTTTAAATAATCAAGAGAAAGAAAATAGAAATATTTATACAGGTAGCTTTGGTTATATAAAATTTAATGGTGATATGAGATTTAATATTATTATTAGATCAATTTTAAATTTTAAAAATATGTCAGAGATATCTGTCGCTTCAGGTGTCGTAGTAGATAGTAATGCCAATCATGAATTTAATGAAAATTTTTTAAAGGCCAAAGCATTAATAGATTTGTTTAGATGATATATGTGATAGATCATAACGACTCATTTACTCACAATGTAGTTCACCAATTTGCTTTATTTGATAGAGTTGAATGTGATAAATATTATGAGATTAGTGAAAAAAAAATCCATCAAGCTTCAACAATAGTTTTTTCACCGGGGCCAGGTAGCCCAAAAGATTATCCAATAACTTCTAAAATCTATAAAAGATTTAAGGGAAAGAAAAAGATGATTGGCATTTGTCTAGGGTTTCAACATATTCTTTTTTGTGAAGGTGGAAGGATTATTGAACAGAAAAAGATATATCATGGTTTTCAATCAAATATCAAAGTAGTCAATGATAAATCTTTATTTCAAAAAGGAAAAATATTTAAAGTTGGAAGGTATCATTCTTTAAAGTTACAAGAACCTTTTAAATCTAATAATTTTGAGATAACTATGAGATGTTTAAATTCAAAAGTCGCGATGGCATTTGAAAATCAAAAGGAGAAAATATATGGATTTCAATTTCATCCAGAATCTTTTTTAACTATCAATGGCAAAATACTTATTAAAAAAATCTTATCAGCTTAAAAATTTAAAAGAAATAGAATTTCATGACCTTTGGGGAGATCATGGAATTTTCACGACGATGTGGATTTTTGGTAGACCAGGAAAAATTTTATTTTTTAAAAATCATTTAAATAATTTAATTAAATCCTTAGAAGAATATAAGATCACTAAGAAATCTTTACGAGCTGATATTTTAGCTATTATTAAAAAAAATTTATCCAAAAAGAAAAAATATAATCATCTATTAAGAATTGCCCTAAATAAAAAAATAATTTCAATATCTTTAAGAAAAAGAATTAAACCAAAATTAAATTTTAATTTGAAATTAGTAAAATTAAAACGAGAAAAACCTGAATATAAAAATCTTAAATATAAAAAGATATTATCATATTTATCTAAAATGGATAATTCCCAATCAGACATTGGATTGGTATCTAATAAAAAATTATTAGAAACTGGAACCTCAAATTTATTATTTGTGAAAAATCAAAAATTTTTTACCCCTAGAAAAGGATATTATGAGGGTAATACTTATAAATTTTTTAAAACAAAAATAAAAAAGATAATTAAAAAAGATATTTTCCTCAAAGAGATAAATAGTTATGATGAAATCTTATTGTTGGGTTCTGGCAAAGGTGTTACATCGGTTAAAACAATAAATGAGATTAAATGGAAAAGAAAAAATTTAGATAAATTTAGGTTTCTTTCAAAACATTATAATACAGCTATAAATAAATGTAATTCATATAGATTTTAAGAAAATGAAAGATCCAAACGAACCTTGTTTATTTTGTAATGTTAAAAAAACAGGATACACTCATGATAATAATCTTGCATATACTAGCTATGACTCTTATCCAGTTACAGAACACCATTGTCTTATTATTCCTAAAAGACATACGATAGACTTTTTTGATCTATCTAACGAAGAATTGCTAGCCTGTAATGATCTTATTAAAATAATTAAAAATGAAATAATTAAAAAAGATAAGTCAGTTAAAGGATTTAATTTAGGGACAAATATTGGAAAAGTATCCGGACAATCAATTTTCCATTGTCATTTTCACTTAATTCCTCGTAGAGAAGGAGATGTTGATAATCCTCAGGGTGGAGTAAGATCCGTTATTCCAAATAAACAACATTATAAAAGAAATAATTAATCTTGTATAAAAAGACAAATTGACCTTAGTTTGAGGTTGAACTATTGATTCACAATATATAAAATTTAAAATAATTCAAAAATTTAACAAAGGCGGAAATGTTAAGTAATAATCCTTTTTCAATTTTATCAGAGTCAATTTCACCGTTGGCAATGCAATTTTTTATTGTGGCTATGATTTTGTTGATTGTAATCGGTACAGTCATTCAAATGATACATCATAAAAATCTGACCTATTTTTTTAATAATGCAAAAAAAGCAAAACTTTCAGCAACTAAAAAATTAGGTGTAGGAGAAAGAGTCTCTGTTATTGCTAAAACAACAGTAGTGGATATTGGTACAACTTCAGAACTTGGTTTTGGAAAGAGGAGACTTGCTCATGTTCTAGGAATGTATGGTACAATTTTATTTTGGGTATCTTCGGCTATTTTAGTTTTTTGTTACACAGGTGCTGATAAACCTAGTTCTCAAACTTGGTCGATGCTTTGGCATGTCGGAGCAATACTCACATGCTTAGGAGGATATTGGTTTTGGTTTTTTTTAAGAGTTGACGTTTCTGCTGAAGCTCATCCTTGGTATAGAATTATTAAAGCTGATTTGTTTGTCTTAGCTTTACTTGCGTGTTCAACTTTTGGGTTGGCTTGGTCTTTCACTCAATTCAATGGACAAATAGGTCTGTCTTACTTATTTTTATTTCTATTTATTGGAGCTAATTTAATTCTATTTGGTGGTGTATATTGGTCAAAATTTGCACACATGTTTTATAAACCTGGAGCTGCTATTCAAAAAAATTTAGCTGAAGCTGATGGATCAAGAGATAATTTACCTCCACCAGCTGATGCGCCTGAACAATTTGGCTTGGGTATAAAAAGAGAAGAGCCAAAACACTATTAATATGTTACATAGAAAGGATAATTAAAATTATGTCAACTTTTGTATACATGACGAGATGTGATGGCTGTGGTCATTGCGTAGATATTTGCCCTTCAGATATCATGCACATTGATGAAAATATTAGACGTGCAAAAAATATTGAACCAAACTTTTGTTGGGAATGTTATTCGTGTGTTAAAGCATGTCCTAATCATGCTATTGATGTAAGAGGGTATGCTGATTTTGCCCCAATGGGTCACAGTGTTAGAGTTAGAAGAGAAGAAGAAAAAGGAACTATCTCTTGGAAAATAAAATTTAGAAACGGAACAGAGAAAAATTTCGTCTCACCTATAACAACTAAACCTTGGGGAAAATTTATTCCTAAGCTTGCAGAAGGCGACACACCCAATCAAGGAGAAATTAATTCACAGAGGTTATATAGTGAGCCAGAGGGTTTAAATACTAATCAAGAATTACCATCGGTCCCAAAAGAGTCTTTTAAAAAAGGAGTTTATTATTAATGGCCAAACATAAGACCCATTATGAAGAGTGTGATGTATTGGTTGTTGGTGGTGGAATGGCTGGAACTGGAGCAACTTTCGAAGCTCGTCATTGGGGTAGAGATTTAAAGATTGTTTGTGTTGAGAAAGCTAACATCGATAGAAGTGGAGCTGTAGCTCAAGGATTATATGCCATAAACTGTTACATGGGTATGCAGTGGGATGAAAATCAGCCTGAAGACCATGTAAGATATGCACGAAATGATTTAATGGGAATGGTCAGAGAAGACTTAGGATATGACATGGCTCGACATGTAGACTCAACTGTTCACATGTTTGATGAGTGGGGTCTTCCAATGATGAAAAATGAAAAAACAGGAAGATATTTAAGAGAAGGAAAGTGGCAGATCATGATTCATGGTGAGAGTTATAAACCAATTGTAGCTGAAGCAGCAAAAAAATCTGCCGATAAAATTTACAATAGAATAATGGTTACACATTTATTAATGGATGAAGCTCAAGAGAACAGAATTGGTGGAGCAGTTGGCTTTAATATGAGAACTGGAGACTTCCATGTGTTTAGAGCAAAAGCTGTTATCGTCTCCGCAGGTGGAGCATCACATATATTTAAACCAAGAGCTGTTGGTGAGGGTATGGGTAGAACTTGGTACGCACCATGGAGTAATGGATCAGCATATGCTTTACCTATAGCAGCTGGTGCAAAGATGACACAAATGGAAAACAGAATTGTTTTATGTAGATTTAAAGATGGTTATGGACCTGTTGGTGCATACTTTTTACATTTGAAAACATATACACAAAACGCCAATGGTGAAAACTATGAAAAGAAATGGTATGACCAAACAAAACAGTTAGTAGGTGAATATATTGATCATCATCCAACGCCAACATGTTTGAGAAATCATGCGTTTATTCAAGAAGTAGCTGCGGGAGGTGGACCAATCCACATGGTGACTAAAGAGGCTTTTCAAGATCCTCATTTAGAAACCGTTGGTTGGGAAAATTTTTTAGGTATGACAGTTGGGCAAGCTGTTGTTTGGGCTTCGCAAAATATTGATCCAAAATATACTAATCCTGAGCTAACAACATCTGAGCCTTATGTAATGGGATCACATGCAACGTGTTCTGGAGCTTGGGTGAGTGGACCAGAAGATTTATCACCACCTGAATATTTTTGGGGTTATAATCGAATGTTAACTATTGACGGCCTATTTGGAGCTGGTGACACTGTTGGTGGAAGCGCTCATAAATTTTCATCAGGCTCATTTACTGAAGGAAGACTAGCAGCCAAAGCAGCAGTGAAATACATACAGGACAAAAAAGCTGATGGAATTAAAGTTTCTGACAAACAATGCGATGACTTCAAAAAAGCTGTTTATAAACCTCTAGACACTTATACTGTCGCTCAAAATGAAATAACTGGGGGAACAGTTTCACCGAGCTATATTTCACCTATTCAAGGTCTACAAAGACTTCAAAAAATTATGGACGAATATGTTGGAGGAATTACCTCTAACTATATGACAAATGGAAACTTACTAAAAAAAGCTCTACAATTGTTAGACTGGCTTCAAGAGGATTTAGAAAAAGTAGGAGCTGAAGATTATCATCAATTAATGAGAGCTTGGGAATTAAAGCATAGGGCGCTGACTTCTCAGTGTGTGACTGAACATACATTATTTAGAGAAGAAACTCGTTGGCCAGGATATTATTATAGGGGTGATCATATGAAGTTAGATGATGAAAACTGGCATTGTTTGACGGTATCTAGAAGGGATCCTAAAACTGGTAAATTTAGTCTTGAGAAGGTCCCCGTGTATCATATTGTTGATGAAAAAGAGAAGAAAAAAGCTTCTTAATCTAATATTATAAAGAGTAATCAATGGATCTATTATCTAAATCAGATGAGGAGATATTCGAAATTGGTAAACCCTTCTGGGAAAACTTAGTTAGATCCTCCAATTTGAAAGATTATGGCGGTTTTACCAGAGATTTTTCCACTCAAATGCTTTTCGGAGCTAATGAGGTCGAATTAGGTAAACAATGGGCTAATAACAAACTAATTGTAAACTTAAATGAAACATATGAGCCATTTGGCACTCTAAGAAGAGGTGATCATATAACAGTATTAATAAAGCAGACAAACAAAGAAATTCAAGGTGAATTCTTAGGCAGACTTGTGCTTGGAGTAGAGGATGGTGAGGTTAAAGTTTTTGGTGCAACTATCTACTAAAAAAAGAATTAATTTTTCAATAATAGTTTGACAATTTATCTACCGGGTGTATGAGAAATATAGATGCACTTTCCAAATATAAAAATACCTCAAATACTTTCTGAAAAAAAAACAACGTTAATTAAAACTGGAATTTTTTCAGCGATTGTAGCTTGTTGGGGTGTGATCTTATTTGGAACTTTTATAACTTTTAATTAAGTTATATTTAAAGTTTTTTAGATGGATGTTTTTTTACCAATAGCCCAAGTATTTATTAACCCTGTCGAAATACTTTTAATAAGCGCAATAGTTGGAGTTCTCTCTGGTTTATTTGGTGTAGGAGGTGGTTTCTTAATGACACCTTTTTTAATCTTTATGGGTGTTCCCCCAGCTTATGCAGTTGCTAACGAGGCCAACAATATCTTAGCAACTTCTGTATCTGGATCCACCACTCATTGGTTAAAAAATACTTTAGATTATAAAATGGGATTAATGATTGTAATTGGTGGAACTATAGGAACTATGGTTGGTATTTTTACTTTCACATATTTTAAAGATATCGGTAAAATAGATACGGTAATTTCTTTAGCCTATATGTACATTCTTGCAATAATTGGGACTCTGATGTTAGTGGAAAGTTTGGGTGAAATTGATAAAGCCAAAAAGAACATTGTAGAGAAAAAAAAATTACATGTTCATTATTGGATACATGGACTTCCTTTTAGAATGAGGTTTCCAAAATCAAAACTATATGAAAGTATATTCACACCCATCATAATTGGACTAGTTGTTGGGTTTATAGCAGCTATAATGGGGATCGGCGGTGCATTTATCTTAGTGCCAGCAATGATTTATATTATTAAGATGCCGACAAAATTAGTTCCTGGAACTTCCTTATTCGTAACAATTTTTGTTAGTGTCATAGTTACATTTCTTCATTCAATTAATTATGGTTCAATAGATTTAATGTTAGTGTTAATGTTAGTTATAGGCTCAATAGTCGGAGTACAGGTAGGCCAAAAACTTGGTGAGCAAATTGACAGTTCCGGATTAAAAGCGTTATTAGCAATTTTACTATTAATTGTGGGAATAGTAATTGCTTATGATACTTTTTTTGCAGAAGAAATACTGAATGGCACAACACCTATAAGCGCAAAAGACTTAAATTTCTTCTCAAAGTTTATTAAAGAGTTTTCAGAGGATATGCCATTCTTCTATGGATTATTTTCGATTTTATTTGCTGTTATTTTAGGAATTGCAGCTGCATTTATTAGAAGATCAATTTCAAAGTTCAGAGAAAAATATTTTAAAAAACCAGTTAAACAATCTAAATAAAAAATTTTATATAAGTTTCTATAGTTATAATACTCACAACTCCTACAGTTAACATTGCCGTAAATCCAACAACAAAAGGTTTATAACCCATATTTCTAATATCTTTTAAGTTTGTTGATAAGCCTATAGCAGCCATAGCCATAGTTAAGAAAACTTTAGAACTTACTTTAACAAAATCTATAATTTCAATCCAATTATTATCAGTTGACAAAACTTCATCACCAACATTTCTTAAAATTATCATCCCAACAAAACCTAAAATAAAATAAGGAAATATACTTAAAATCGAGTAACCTTTTTCTTTAACCTTACCCCTATTATAAAGAAAGGCAAAAAGAGGAATCATCACTATCAAAAAAGTATTTCTTAAAAGCTTTGTAACAGTTGCAATATTTAATGTTTCAGGACTATTATACTGTTGATCATATATTAATCCTGCTGCAGCAACTTGTGATGTTTCGTGTATAGCTGTTCCTAAAAAAAGACCTGCAAATAATGAATTTCCATCAAAATAGAAATTTGAGAAGTAAGGATAAAACAACATGGACAATATTCCGAATAAAGTAATATTTGCGATTGCATAAGAAATTTCACTTTTATTTGCTTTTATTACAGGCGCGGTTGCCATGATAGCAGTGGTACCACAAACGCTGCTTCCAATTGATATTAAGTAAGCCATCCGAGTTGGTATTTGAAGTTTTCTAATTAAAAGCTTTATTACGATTAAGACACTTACTATACAAATTAATATCAATGGAATTGCAATTTTTCCAAACTCTAAAAATTCAAAAGGCTTTAATTGTATACCTAAGCATATTATGCCAAGTTTTAAGATATAATCTCTAGTAAAATCTAATCCTTTTTGAAAACTTTCTCTAATTTTAAAAAAATTACCAAAGAAAATACCGAGTAGAATTGCTATCATAGCTGTGGAGATCGGACTTTTGCTATATCCTAAAAGCTCAATACCAATAATGTTATTAAAACCTTGGGAAAGAGAATAAAGAACAAATGCAAGTATTATGCCTGGTATGAACACCAAGTAATTTCTAAAATACATTCTTTATTTTAGTGATTATGCGCTTCTATAAAGTTTAGTCATAACAAATTCTTTATGACCTAAAGCTTCTGCACAGGTTAATCTTCCATTTGCGACTCTTAGTGTTGTCTCAATAAGCTTATCTCCCGCTTCAGATAAGTTCATTTCTCTCGAAAGAATCTTTGATACATCGCAATCAACATGCTCACTCATACTTTTAGCTGTTAATGGGTTAGCAGTTAATTTAACAACAGGCTCTATAGGGTTTCCAACTATATTCCCTTGGCCTGTTGGAAATAAATGAATGTTAAATCCTCCTGCAGCTTGAAGTGTAATACATTCTGCTGCTGCTGAAGATGTATCCATGAAGTAAAGTCCTGGACCTTTTTCTGGCTCCTCAGCTGGCTCAAGTACATCTATAAATTTTAAGTTTCCTATTTTTTGAAAATTTCCAAATGCTTTTTCTTCAATTGTAGTTAAACCACCTGCAATATTTCCAGCGGTTGGTTGACTTTCTGAAAGATCATTAGTTGCTTCTTTCAATATGAAATCATTATAATCATTCCAAGTTTTCATAAATTTTTCAGAAGCTTCTTTAGTTGCTCCTCTTGCGGCACAGACATTTTCTGCCCCTGTAAGTTCAGATGTTTCACCAAAACATAAATGAACACCTAATGGCTCTAATTTTTCCATTAAATTTCCAACAGTTGGATTTGATGCTAATCCTGATGTTGTATCTGACTCTCCACATTTTACTGAAATCCATAAATCACTCATAGGACATTCTTCTCTTTGTTTCTCAGATGCCCATTGTGAAAATTCTTGCGCTTTTTTAGAAGCTTTCATGACAGTTCCAATATCCCCAGTACGCTCTATGTGGAAACCCTCAACCGGTTTTCCTGTTTTAGCGATCCCATCAACAATTTTTTTAGTCCATTTAGGCTCAATACCAATCACAATAACAGCAGCTACATTTGGGTTACTGCCTGTTCCAATCATTGTTCTAAAGTGTAAATCTAAGTCTGCTCCAAATTGTAGTCTTCCGTAAGAATGTGGTAATGCAATCGTCCCTTTTATATTATTAGCGACTGCTTCTGCACATGCATTGGAAATATCATCAACAGGTAATATAATTACATGATTTCTAGTTCCCGCTCTGCCGTTTTCTCTTTTATAACCTAAAAAACTTTTTGGAATTTCCATCATTTACCACTTTTTAGTTTTTACATTATGAACGTGAACATGTTCACCTTTTTTAATTGCCTTAACAACTTTTCCAATATCATGACCATACTTTAAAATGGTATCACCCTCTTTTAAATCGACCATCGCAATTTTATGACCTAGAGGTATTTCATCTATTGATTGAATAGACGCCGAGCTATCATTTTCCATAATCCAGCACTTACAGTCTTGTTTTGGGGTGATTTTCTCTATCACTACTACACCTACATTATCTTTTTTGTCGTGAATTATGATATCTGTAGCCATATATAGTGTCGAAATGTTTATTTGAATTTCCAAAAATCTTATATATTAATCGCGTCTATTAAGAAATAGTTTTATAAAAAAAGTATTACATATACTGGTTTAGAAAGGCTCTATTAATGACAAAAATGACAACAGAAGAAGCTTTTGTAAAAGTTTTACAAATGCACGGTATTGAACATGCTTTTGGTATAATTGGTTCAGCATTCATGCCAATCTCAGATATTTTTCCTGATGCCGGAATTACTTTTTGGGATGTTGCTCATGAAACAAACGGTGGTTTGATAGCAGATGGTTACACAAGATCTACTGGAAAAATGTCTATGGTTATCGCACAAAACGGGCCAGGTATTACTGGATTAGTAACCCCGATTAAAACAGCTTATTGGAATCACACACCATTACTATTGGTAACACCTCAGGCTGCAAACAAAACAATGGGTCAAGGGGGTTTTCAAGAAGTAGAGCAAATGAATTTGTTCAAAGATATGGTTTGTTACCAAGAGGAAGTTAGAGATCCATCTAGAATGGCAGAAGTTTTAAATAGAGTAATAGAAAAGGCAATCAGAGGTTCAGCACCTGCGCAAATTAATGTTCCAAGAGATTATTGGACTCAAGTGATTGATATTGAGTTACCGCCAATCGTCAGATTAGAAAGACAAGGTGGTGGGACAGAAGCAATTGATAAAGCTGCAAAACTTTTATCAAATGCAAAATTTCCCGTGATTTTATCTGGTGCAGGAGTTGTTATCGGTGATGCAATTAATGAGACTAAAAAACTTGCAGAAAAATTAGACTCACCTGTTTGTTCAGGTTATCAGCACAATGACAGTTTTCCAGGAAGTCATCCTTTAGCAGTAGGTCCTTTAGGATATAATGGATCAAAAGCAGCTATGGAATTAATTTCTAAAGCTGATGTAGTTTTGGCACTAGGCACAAGATTAAATCCTTTCTCAACATTACCTGGATATGGAATTGATTACTGGCCAAAAAATGCAAGTATTATTCAAGTAGATATTAATCCTGACAGAATTGGTTTAACTAAAAAAGTAACAGTTGGGATAAGTGGTGATGCAAAATTAGTTGCTCAGCAAATAATTGATAAATTATCTTCAACTGCAGGAGATACTGATAGACAAAAAAGAAAAGATTTAATTCATCAGACAAAATCTGCGTGGTTACAAAAATTAGCAAGTTTAGATCATGAGGATGATGATGAGGGAACAGTTTGGAACAAAGAAGCGAGAGAAAGAGATAAAGACAGAATGTCACCAAGACAAGCTTGGCGAGCAATACAATCTGGGATGCCAGAGGATGTAATTATATCTAGTGATATAGGCAATAACTGTGCAATTGGAAATGCTTATCCAACTTTTGAAAAACCAAGAAAATATTTAGCTCCAGGTTTATTCGGTCCTTGCGGCTATGGTTTCCCATCAATCTTGGGAGCAAAGATTGGATGCCCGGATACACCCGTAATTGGTTTTGCAGGAGATGGAGCATTTGGAATAAGTATGAATGAAATGAGTTCTTGTGCAAGAGAAGAGTGGCCGGCAATTACAATGGTTATCTTTAGAAATTATCAATGGGGTGCAGAAAAAAGAAATACTACTTTATGGTTTGATAATAACTTTGTTGGAACAGAACTTGATCCAGAATTAAGTTTTGCAAAAGTTGCAGATGCTTGTGGTTTAAAGGGAGTAACTGTTAGAACAATGGAAGAAACAACAGAGGCCATCAAAAAATCATGTGAGGATCAAAAAAAAGGTATTACGACGTTCATTGAGGTTATATTAAACCAAGAACTTGGTGAGCCTTTTAGACGAGATGCAATGAAAAAACCTGTGAGAGTGGCTGGTATAAATAAAAAAGATATGAGGCCACAAAAATCTCTAAATGGATGAAATTAAGATAAGTTCAAATAGAAGCTTTGGTACAGTATTTTTTATAGTTTTTTTATTAATAGCACTTTATCCACTTTTAAGAGGTAATGATTTAAGAATTTGGTCATTAGTTATTTCATTTATTTTTCTTGCTCTAGGTTTGGTAAATTCAAAAATTCTTACGCCTTTAAATAGACTATGGTTTAAATTTGGACTATTACTTGGAAGATTTATTTCACCTTTAGTAATGGGAATTATATTTTTCATAGTTGTAACACCTACAGGAATTATCATGCGGTTATTTAAGAAAGATTTATTGAATTTAAAATATAATAAAAAAGAAACTTACTGGATCAACAAATCAGGTCCAAAAAGTAAAATGAAAAATCAGTTTTAGAATGAGTTTTATAAGAGAATTTTGGGAGTTTCTAAAAGTAAGAAAAAAATATTGGCTTTTACCAATTATAATAGTTCTTGTTTTATTTGGTGGATTAATTGTTCTAACTCAAGGATCTGCAGTAGCTCCATTTATTTATACAATTTTTTAAAGTGACTTCAATTTTAGGTATTTCTGCATTTTATCACGATAGTGCGGCCTGTTTATTAAAAGATGGCAAGATAATTGCAGCCGCACAAGAGGAAAGATTCTCAAGAAAAAAACACGATCCAAGATATCCTCATCATGCTGTTGAATTTGTTCTAAATTATTCAAGAATGAAATTGAGTGAGATAGATCAAATAGTTTTTTTTGAAAAACCCTTTTTAAAATTTGAGAGATTATTAGAAACTTATGTTGCCTTTGCACCGAGAGGATTTGTTTCATTTGCAAAAGCGATGCCATTATGGATTAAAGAGAAACTTTTTCAGAAAAATCTTTTATTTAATAAGCTTAAAGAACATGATGAAAATTTTAAATCTGATGAAAATATTTTTTTTTCAGACCATCATTTAAGTCATGCAGCTAGTGCTTTTTTCCCATCACCTTTTGAAGAAGCAGTCGTATTAACTGCTGACGGTGTTGGTGAATGGGCAACAACTACTGTAGCTGTTGGAAAAAAAAATGATTTAGAGATAAAAAAAGAAATTCATTTTCCGCATTCACTTGGACTTTTGTATTCTGCTTTTACTTATTATACGGGTTTTAAGGTAAATAGTGGAGAGTATAAACTTATGGGTTTAGCTCCATATGGAAGTCCAATTTATAAAGATAAGGTGAAAGAATTGGTTGATATAAAGGATGACGGAACATTCAGACTAGATCAAAAATATTTTGATTATGCAACTGGTCTTACCATGACTAATGAAAAGTTTCATAATTTATTTGGACAAAAACCCCGTGATCCAAAAAATGAAAAGATTACTCAATTTCATATGGATATTGCAGCTTCAATTCAGAAAGTAACCGAAGAAATAATGATCAAATTAGCAAAAGCTATTCGTCAAGAATATAATATCAAAAATTTATGTTTAGCAGGTGGTGTAGCTTTAAATTGTGTTGCTAACGGAAAAATTCTTCAGGAAAAGATTTTTGACAATATTTGGATCCAACCTGCAGCAGGGGATGCTGGAGGATCTTTAGGTGCAGCTTTAGCTCTTTGGCATATTGAACAAAAAAAAGAGAGAATTATTAATTCAAATGATGACATGAAAGGTTCATATTTAGGAACTGAATTCAATCAAGAAGAAATTGAAAAAGAGCTAAAGTTAGTAGGGGCCAATTTTGAAAAATTACAATACGAGGATTTGATAAGTAAGACAGCAGAATTTTTATCAAATGAAAAAGCGATAGGTTGGTTTCAAGGAAGAATGGAGTTTGGACCAAGAGCTCTAGGTGCTAGATCTATTTTAGGTGATCCAAGATCAGATAAAATGCAAAAAAACCTTAATTTAAAAGTTAAATATCGAGAAAGCTTCAGACCTTTTGCTCCATCAATTTTAAGAGAAGATTTATCTGATTGGTTTAATATAAATGTAGATAGTCCTTATATGTTATTAGTAGCTGACGTAAATTCCAATAAAAAAATTGAAATGAACGAGGAACAAAAAAAACTTTTTGGTATAGATAAATTAAATATCAAAAGATCCGAAATACCTGCAGTAACTCATGTTGATTACTCTGCTAGAATACAAACGGTTACTAAAGAAACTAATAAACCTTATTATGATTTAATCTCAAAATTTAAAGAGAAAACTGGTTGCCCAGTAATAGTAAATACATCATTTAATGTGAGAGGAGAGCCTATAGTTAATTCTCCAACAGATGCTTTTAATTGTTTTATGGGAACAGAATTAGATTATTTGGTTATAGGAAATTGTATTTTAGAAAAATCAAAACAAGATCCTAATCTCAAAAAAGATTACACTAAGGAATTTGAATTAGATTGATTAGTAGGGGCGTTCTGTTGCCAGGTGCCCCGAACTTTGTTTCAATAATCCTTATATTTCGGCAATTAGCAATCCTAAAATTTGCTAAATTTTAGAATAATCCCGAGTCAATCCCGAGCCAAAATCGACTCGTAATGTAATACTGTATTTGATAACTTTTGTTCATGTCAGTAGAAAAACTAGGTAGGTTGGAAAAAGTTGAGCTCAGAGATATTTGGGAGAAAGAGGACATGCATTTTACACCATGGCTAGCTAAAGAGGAAAACATGGACTTATTAAGCTCAACTATCGGTTTGGACTTAATAGTCGAAGCTCAAGAGAAAGATGTTGGGCCCTTTAGAGCAGATATTCTATGCAAAGATTATGCATCTAATAATATGGTGTTGATAGAGAACCAACTAGAGAAAACAGATCATAAACATTTGGGTCAACTTTTAACTTACGCAACTGGTTTAAAAGCAGTTACAATTATTTGGATTGCTTCAGAGTTTAACGATGAACATAGAGCAACTCTAGATTGGTTAAATGATATTACTGATGAGAACTATAACTTTTTTGGAATAATAGTAGAATTATATAAAATAGGAGACTCTAATATTGCACCTAATTTTAAAATAGTAAGTAAACCAAATAATTGGTCAAAGAGTGTATCCACTGCAAAATCAAAAATTCAAAATGAGGATCTTGGAGAGACTAAATTACTTCAGATGAAGTTTTGGACTACTCTAAATCAAAAAATAGATGAGAAAGAAGATAGTCCTGTTAAGCCACAAAAACCTACTGCAAAACACTGGCATACATTTTCGGTTGGTAAAAGTGGAGTAAATTTAAATTTAACCTTTAATACAAAAACAGAGTTATTAGGTATAGAAATTTATATAATAAATGACAAATCCATATTTGAAGAATTAGAAAAGGATAAAGCAGAAATTGAGAGTAAACTTGATGTTAAGTTAAGTTGGCAGCCTTTACCAAATAGGTCAGCATCAAGAATAAAACTATACAAAGAAAACTGTGACTTATATGATGAATCAAAGTGGAGTGAGTATATTGATTGGTCGATTGAAAAACTTGAGAAATTCCATAATGTTTTCTCATCAAAACTTAAGACTTTAGATTAAATGAAAAAACTTTTAGGGATCGTGGTTCTGTGTTTGTTGATGAGTAGCAATGCTTATGCAAACCAGCAATTTAAAGTTGAATTAAAAAATTGTGGTAAAATGAGTTCATCAGGGGGGTATAGAGCAGCTAATGTCTATTTTATTGATGCAACAAATAAAAGCGCAGCTAGTTATAAAATCACTCACGTTGCTTTTTATACTAAAAATAATGAACTTATGTCTTTAAGACCGCAACATGAAACTCTAGGAAGTTTCCAAAGAACTAATTTAATGATAACTCAATCAAAAATGATTCATAGCATGCTTGATAAAGTAGTCATCATGTGTGAAGAATTTTAATAAAATTCCGAATACAGTCCGAATCCCTTAGTTGTATTTTTCAAATAACGCTGACAATGCAAACTTAATTAACAAATGAGAAGGGGCGTTCTGTTGCCAGGTGCACCTATTAATGCATGTCTGGCCAGTTTTTATCATTGAATCTATCAAGCTCTTTTTTACTAAAAGGTCTAAACAATACCCAACCAATAACAATTACTAGAGATAATAGAATTAATGTTTGCATAGTTTAATTTATTACAGACATGGGATCGAGTCTAGTCTGAAACCAATTAACTCTAAAATCTAAATGTGGACCTGTGGATCTTCCAGTTGATCCAACTGTTCCAATAATATCTCCCTGATTTATTTTATCACCTACTGAAACCATTACACTTTCAAGATGAGAATATATTGTTGAAATACCATGTCCATGATCCATAATTATAGTCCCACCAGTATAATACAAATCATCCTCTGCCATTGTTACTGTCCCAGAGCCTGATGATTTAATCATAGTTCCTTTTTTAGCTGCAATATCAATTCCATAATGTGGCCATTTAGGTTTACCATTTAAAATTCTTTGACTTCCATAAACTCCACTAATAATTCCTTTAACCGGCATAATGAATTGATTTTTAAAAAAAGGTAGGTCAGAATTAATTGCTCTTGCTTTCCCTATTTTATTATTTTCCTCTTTAATTCTTTTATAAACTGACTCTGGTGGAGTGACTTTACTTTCCTCTAGTCCATCTATTCTTTGGATATTATATTTTCTTTTTAAAACTTTCTTTACTATTTTCTCTTTTTTGCCATCTTGAATTTTAGTTATGGTTAGGTCAAATTTTCTATCTCTATCAATTCCAAAAGCAAAAAAACCATCTTTTGATACTTTAACTTCTTTTTTATCAACCATAATTTTTGCTGAAGGGTTAGTAATACCAACAATAAAATGACCCTGTAAAAATTTTCCTTTGAATTCAATAGCGTATGAGTGAGTAGGAATGAGAAAGATTATGAAAAAAAATAATCTAAATATTATTTTGCTGTCCATCCACCATCAACCAATAATGAAGTTCCTGTAATCATTGAAGCTGCATCAGAAGCTAAAAATACTACAGCTGAAGCTACTTCAGATAGTTCTGCAAATCTTCCTAAGGGAATATTATTCAGCATATCTCTTTTAAATTTTTTATCTTTCAAAAACTTTTTAGTCATGGGAGTTACAACAAAGGTTGGGCAAACAGTATTAACTCTAATGTTATATTTTGCTAAATCTATGGACATTCCTTTGGTTAAACCCTCTAAACCAAATTTATTCATGTTATATACACTCCTTATAGGTCCACCTACATGCCCCATTTGCGATGACATGTTTACAATAGATCCTCCTAATTTTTTTCTATTTTTTGACTTTATCATTTTTAGCGCACAAAGATGGGCCAAGTTAAAACTCGCTATTGTATTAATCTTAACCATATATTCCATATCTTCCTTTTTAACTTTGGTAAAATGGGCTGGTCTATTGTTTCCTGCATTATTAATTAAGATATCTATTCTTGGCTGTTTATTGATAATTCTTTTAACTTCATCGTAATTTGTAATATCACAAACAAAAGATTTACATTTTGATTTAAATTTTTTTATTTTCTTAGAAACTTCATTTAAATCTTTATTAGTTCTACTTATAATGATTAAATTTGCTCCAGCTTCAGCCAAAGCAATTGCACAAGCTCTCCCAATTCCTTTACCTGCACCAGTTACAACTGCAGTTTTGTTTTTAAAATTATAATTTTTTAGGAACATTATAAAAATAATATTTTAATATCAGTGTAAATCAACTCAATAGCAACAATAAGTATCGCAATTAAGCCAGCCCAAGCTATCCATTTATACTTTTTTATCCAATTAGATATTAATGTTGCAGCTGTTGCCATTAAAACAATTGATAAAACTAGTCCAAAAACTAATAGGTAGTAATGATCTCCAGCTGCTCCAGCAACCCCCAAAACATTATCTAAACTCATGGTAAAATCAGCTAACAAAATTGTCCAAATTGCTTTTAAGAAACTTGAATTATCTACTTTAATGTCACTATCATGATTTGAACCTTTCACAACATCAACGTAAAGCTTGTAAACAATATAAAGTAAAAGTAACCCTCCAATTAATCTTAAGCCAGTTATCTGCAACAAATAAGCTGTCAATAATGTTAAAATTATTCTTAGAACAACTGCGCCACCAATACCCCAAAAAATAATTTTCTTTCTTTGCTCTAAAGGAAATTTTGAGGCAACCATTCCAATAATAATTGCATTATCTCCTGCAAGCACAAGATCTATTAAGATTATTTGCGTTAAGATAGTAATTTGTTCTGGTGTAACAAAATCAGCGAACATTAACTCCTAAGTATCATATCAGCACCTTTTTCTGCAATCATTATTGTCGGTGCATTAGTATTACCAGAAGTTATATTAGGCATTATAGATGCATCAATAACTCTTAAATTATTTAAACCTTTAACTTTAAGTGTTTCATCAACCACAGCCATATCATCTTGTCCCATTTTGCATGTACCAACAGGATGAAAAATAGTTTGAGCATAATCTGCACCAGCTTTTACCAGCTCTTCATCATCATTAATATTTATTCCTGGTCTATATTCTTCAGGGTTATATTTTTTAAAAGTTTCAGACTCCATTACAATTTTCCTTGTAAGTTTTAATCCTTTTGCAGCAATCATTCGATCATGTTCTGTTGATAGATAATTAAGTTTTACTTTTGCATAAATTCTAGAATCTTTATTGGTTATATTTACGTGACCTCTACTAGTCGGTCTAATGTTTGATACAGTTGGAGTAAACGCATGAAAATCATGATTCTTTGTTGCACCTAAAGTATCCATACTCATTGGTTGAACATGCCATTGAAGATCTGGTAATTCTAAAGAGGGATCACTTTTAGCAAACATGCACATTTGACTTGCACCCATTGTCATTGGTCCACTTCTATTGAAAACATATTCTAGTCCAATCATTAATTTACCGAATAAACTATTAATTTTTTTATTCAACGACTTGAGCCCGTGAATTTTGTAAATTGGTCTAAACATTAAGTGATCTTGGAGATTTTCTCCTACTCCTTTTAGATCATGAACCATCTCTATACCTAAATTTTTTAGCTTATCAGAATTACCTATTCCGGAGGTTTGTAAAATTTGCGGAGAACCAATAGATCCAGAAGATAAGATAACCTCTTTATTTACTATAACTTTTTTAAGCTCGTTTTCTTGCCAATATTCAACACTTTTTGTTGTTTTATTTTCAAAGTTAATTTTTTTCACATGAGCTTTGGTAACGATTTTTAAATTTGTTCTATGCTTTATTGGATTTAAATATCCAACTGCAGTACTACATCTAAAACCATCTTTTTCAGTAACTTGGAAATATCCGCAACCATGATTATTACCAGTATTAAAATCTTTAGTTTTAGGTATACCAAATTCTTCTGCAGCATTTTGAAATTCATTTAGTAATGGTAATTGTATTCTTTGGTCAGACACAGATAAAGGACCACCAACTCCATGAAAATCATCTTTTCCACGCTCTTGATTTTCTGCCTTGATAAAATATGGAAGAACATCATCCCAACCCCAACCAGTGTTACCTAATTGACGCCAAATATCGTAGTCTCTACTTTGACCTCTAATATATAACAAGCCATTAATTGCTGAACTTCCACCTAATGTCTTTCCTCGAGGATATCGAATGGAGCGATTATTCATTGTTTCATCTGGTTCCGTTTTGTAACACCAATCAACAGAAGGATTGTGCATAGTTTTAAAATATCCAACAGGAATGTGTATCCAAGGGTAATTATCTTTACCTCCTGCTTCAATTAATAAGACTTTATTTTGTGAATTTTCAGAAAGTCTATTTGCAAGGACACATCCAGCAGACCCTGCACCAATAATTATAAAATCAAAATTTTCCATCTCTAGTTGAATTAATTTTTTACTAAACTTAATTAATCATCTTTACACTCATATCAATCGATTGTCACTTGTATCAGGTTTGTTTTTCTGATTGAATTGATTACGTTAAATTTAACTAACAAGAGGAAATATAATGAAAAAGATCATTTCAATGTTATTTGCATCTGTTTTAGTCCTTGGATTTGTATCCAATGCTAATGCTGCAAAAACACTAAAATGTCAGACAGTTCTAAACACTAAAGCTGATGAAGTGAAAATGTTAAAGGACTTTACTGATACAGTAACTGAATTAACAGCTGGTTCGTTAAAATTTGAAATTTTACCTGCGGGCGCTGTTGTTGGAGTTAAGGAAACTCTTGATGCTGTTGATAAAGGACTGATTGATTGTGGTTTCGCATGGACTCACTATTGGTCAGGAGATCATCCTGCTGCAATGTTATTTGGTTCGCCAGTAGCTGGTGGTGGAGTTGGTATCGACAATATCGCATTCTTATCATGGTTCCAATACGGTGGTGGTAAAGAATTATACGATCAACTTTGGAAAGAAATGGGAAGAGACATAAAAGGATTTATGATTCAACCAGTTGGTCCAGAAGCTTTAGGTTGGTTTCCAAAACCAATTAAAGATATGGCTGACTTTAGAAAATATAAGTTCAGAACTCCTCCAGGAATTCCAGGACAAACATATAAAGATATCGGTATAGCTTCTGTTGCAATGGGTGGTGGAGATATTTTACCAGCTCTTGAAGCAGGAACAATCGATGCTGCTGAATGGTGTTGTCCAAAACCAGACTTAACATTTGGTTTCCAAAAAGTATTAAAGCATTATTATTTACAAGGTTTACACCAAGTAGTGGTAAATGCTGACTTTTATATTACTGGAAAAACTTATAACGCTATGAGCGCTCATGAGAAGAAGTCTCTTGAAGTTGCTGCTAATGCTTCATTAGCAAAATCTTTAAGTTACAGAATCTATGAGAATGGTAAAGCTCTTAGAGAGTTAACTACTAAACATGGAGTAATTTTAGAGGACACTCCTTCTGATTATTTCACAGAATATATGGCTGCTGCAAAAGCATCTTTAAATAAGAATGCTAAAGACAACAAATTCTTTAATGAGGTTTATACTTCAATGAAGAATTTTGCTGATGTAGCTGTTCCTTTCTGGAGTGGTGCTCAAATGTCAAATGCGAAGCTAGGAATGGCTCACGCAGCAACATTAAAGTAATCAGTAATTAATCTTAATTTAATTAGAGCGGACTTTTAAGTCCGCTCTAGTTTTTTAATTCAAACTTATGGCAGACGAACCAGGTAAACTAGATATATCAGATGAAATGATTGCCGAAAGGCGAGGTGGTTCGGGAAAAATGCCTGATGACATGCCATTATGGATGGCAAAATCCATTACAGGAATTGATAAATTTAGTAAGTGGATAGGCAATATTGTTTGCTGGATATTAATGCCACTAATTTTTGCAATGACTTATGAAGTTCTTGCGAGAAAATTATTTTTAGCACCAACTATTTGGGCTTATGACATAAGTCGTTTTTTATATGGAGCACTTTTTATGTTGGGTGCTGGTTATGCTCTTTCAAGAGGAGTTCATATAAGAGCAGATTTTTTGTATAGAAATTTTAAAACTAAAAATCAAGGTCTAATAGATTTTTGGTTATATTTATTATTTTATTTTCCAGGTTTAATTGTTTTTCTTTATATGACCATTGGGTTTGTTGGAGAGTCAATTCAAAGAGGAGAAAGAGGCATGGATACTACATGGATGCCTTATATGTGGCCAATTAAAACTTGTTTACTCATTGGTATAATATTTTTACTTATTCAAGGAGTTTCTGAGTTACTCAAAAGTTATTGGGCAGCTAAAAAAGGTGAGTGGCCAGGAGAAACTAAATGATTGCTGAGTTTATAGATCCAGCAATCTTAGGTTTTATTCTTGTTGGCGTAATGTTATTTGCAATATTTGTTGGTTTCCCTATTTCATTTACACTAATTTTTTTAGGTTTTGTTTTTGGTTATTTAGGATTTGGAAAATTAGTTTTTTATTTAATGACACTCCAATTCTCTATGGTCATGACAGAGCAAACACTTGCAGCCGTCCCACTCTTTGTCTTTATGGGAATTATGATGGAACAAGCTGGATTAATGGAAAGATTATTTTCAGCATTCCAAATGATGTTAGCAAAAGTTAAGGGATCTTTATATTATGCAGTTTTATTTGTCTCTGTAATTTTTGCAGCTGCAACGGGGATTGTTGGAGCATCAGTGACAATTCTTGGAATTATGGCTGCAAAATCTATGAACAGATCTGGTTATGATGTGAGGCTTGCAGCCGGGACTATTACGGCCGGGGGGACATTGGGAATATTAATTCCACCAAGTATCATGTTAGTCGTTATGGGTCCTATAATGGAAATTCCAGTAATAGATTTATTCGCTGCTGCAATTTTACCAGGAATTCTTCTTGCAAGTTTATACGCGGGTTACACAACAATTAGATGCATGATTAATCCTAAATTAGGACCAGTCATACCTGATGATATGAGAGCTGCGAGTATGAAGGATGTTTGGATTGAATTTTTTTTAGGTTTAGTGCCACCCGCAGCTTTGGTATTTGCAGCATTAGGAAGTATTTTATTTGGTTTTGCCACTCCGACTGAAGCTGCAGGATGTGGGGCAATGGGAGCTTTACTTCTTTCATTAGCTTATAAAAAATTGACTCTTCCAAAATTACAAGAAGCATTAGTCAAAACATTAGAGATAACTGCATTGATTATGGTTTTAGTTGCAGCTTCAAATTTTTTTGGTGCTGTTTTTGCAAGATTAGGAACTCCAACTTTATTAACTGAGTTTTTGTTAGGTCTTGAAATGAATAAGTATCTTATTTTAGCGATGGTAATGGTAATGATATTTCTATTGGGATGGCCTTTAGAATGGGTGCCTATAGTAATGATTATTGTTCCAATTATATTGCCATTGATTGAAGCATTAGGGTTTAATTTAACTTGGTTTGCAATATTAGTAGCTGTTAATTTACAAACCGCCTGGTTATCACCACCTGTTGCACTTTCGGCTTATTTTTTAAAAGGTGTTGTGCCTGAGTGGGACTTGAAAGATATTTATTATGGCATGATGCAGTTTATGGTACTGCAAGTATTTGGTTTAATTTTAATTATTATATTTCCAAAAATTGCATTATGGTTACCAACTCTCTTATATGGACAGTAGATTGTTAAAGTTCTATATTGTCTGAGTGAATCAGCAAAAATCAAATAAAACACTAATTAATTGGGATTTGGTGACAGTAAATCCAAGTAATAAAAATTGGAATTGGAAAGATTTATTTTGTTTTTGGGGAGTAGGCATTCAAAGCGTAATTGGATTTTCTTTGATTGCATCTCTTTATGTTGTGTATGACTTAAATACTTTTGTAGTATTTTTTGGAACAATTTTTGCCTCTTTATTGATTTATTTTTTTTCAAATTTAATTGGTAAGCCGTCTCAAAAATTCGGATTACCGTTTGTAGTTTTATTGAGATCCTCAATGGGAGTAAGAGGAGCTCAGTATATCGGATTTTTAAGAAGTATAGTTGGTATATTTATGTTTGGAATTCAAACATATTTTTTATCAAAGGCACTAGGATATTTATTAAGAATTTTAATTTTTTCTATTGATAAAACTCTTTTACAACAAGAAATTTTTCTTATTTTTTTCATTGGATTAAACATCATAGATTGGATTTCAATTATAGTCTCAATGGCTCTACAGGTTATTTTATTTAGTATAGGGATGAATTATAATAAAAAAATTATTAATATTTCTGCAATCTTTGTCTATTCTGGAATGGCGTTATTCTTTTTTATAGTTTTATTGAGTGATGTTAAATTTACAATTAATGCATTTTTAGGAGCTTTAAGTTTAGAAAATTTTGTAGATAAAAATAATATTATACCATTGATAACTGTATCAGGAACGCTTTTTGCTTACTTTTCGATTGTTATTTTAAGTTTTGGTGACTTTTCAAGGTATGTTGAAAATGAAAACCAACTCAAAAAAGGGAATTTAACTTTAATATTGAATTTAATAATTTTTTCTTTTTTTGCACTTTTTATTGTCATAGGTGCAGATGCTTTTTTAAAACAAAGTCCTGAAAATATTGAAAAAATACTTACAAATCCTACGGACATAATTGGTAAGCTGAATAATTTATTATTAACTAATTTAGTTTTGATTTTTATAATTATTGCGTCAGCATCTACAAATTTAATTGCTAATTTTATTCCATCACAATATTCACTTATTAATTTATTTCCCACATCATTATCATTCAAGAGCTCAGGATTAGTGATAGGTTTAATCGGACTTCTAATAGGAGTATTTTGGCTTACTTTTTTAAGTCAAATAGGAATTTTATCAATAATAGACACAATCGGAGCTTTCTTTGGACCAATTTTTGGAATTATGATTTGTGATTATTATTTAATTAAAAAGGGTAATTTAATTAATAAAGATATTTATTCTTTAGAAAAAAATGGGTCGTATTATTTTTCAGGCGGTTGGCATATAAAAGGCACTTATTCTTTATTTTTAGGATTTGTATTCTCGGCCTCAACAATCTGGAACCCCAATTTAATGTTTTTACAATCTTATGCATGGATCATTGGTGCATTAATTTCCTCTATAACCTATTATTTTTTGGCAAAAAAATAACTTGATGGATAAGATAACATTTAATTTCGAGAATAGGACTGCGGTTATAACAGGTGGAGCTCAAGGATTTGGATTTGATATAGCTAGGAGATTTTTGAGCTCAGGTGCTAAAGTAATAATTTGGGACAATGATCCAGACACACTAAAAAAATCTGTTAAGGAACTTAACAATACAAATTTAACTTCAAATGTTATTGATGTATCAAAATTTGAAGAAGTTGAAAATTGTACCAATGAAATCGTAAAAAACTCCAAGATTGACATATTAATCAATAACGCAGGTATAACTGGTCCTACTACCCCATTATGGGAATATGATCTAGAGAAGTGGAAAAAAGTAGTAGATATTAATTTGATGGGAACCTTTAATTGTTGCAGAGCAATAGTGCCTAATATGATTAAGAATAACTATGGAAGAATTGTTAACGTAACATCTGTTGCAGGAAAAGATGGCAATGCGAATGCAAGTGCGTATAGTGCAGGCAAAGCTGGCGCTATAGGACTAACTAAATCTTTGGGTAAAGAGCTTGCTGATAAAGATATAGCAGTAAATGCTGTCACTCCTGCAGGGGCCAAAACACGTATTTTAGATCAAATGACTAAGGAACATGTTCAAAGAATGCTTTCTAAGGTGCCTAGAGGACGATTTCTTGAGGTCGAAGAGTTTACATCCTTGGTTTGCTGGCTTTCATCAGAGGAAAATACGTTCTCAACAGCGGCAGTTTTTGACATAAGTGGTGGTCGTTCGACCTATTAACTTTTTGGTTTTTCTTCAACTATTTTAGTATTAGCTGCTTTAGCTCGGCTTATTTTCACATCTTTTGACATCACTGGTGCAAAGATCATAATTGACCAGTAAATTAACAGTATAAAAATTGAAATTGTCTTCATAATTTATACATATTGGTTAAAGGTGATTTTTGAATGTTTAAATTTTGTCAAAATAATGTATTAACCATTTTTTTAAAAAAATTTTTAAATGAATATTTTTACTAAAATCTCAATTTTAATTTTTATAACTATTGGAACAGGTTATTCGGATGAGATTAAAGTTTTTAATTTTACCAAAGATGAAATATCAAATTTGGAGGTTCGAAAAGTGAGAGGAGCCGAAAATAAGACAATTTATACAATTGGATTAAATGAAAATGGAAATTTTTTGAAAGCCGTAGCTGATAATGCAGCCTCTGGATTAGGAAAAGAGGTCAAAATTGACCTAAACAAAACTCCATTCATAAATATCACTTGGAAAATAGAAAAAGATCTATCTGGAATAAAAGAAAATACCAAAAAAGGACATGATTTTGCTGCTAGAGTTTTTGCAGTTAAGAAAACTGGTGCAACACCTTTATCTAATAGGGCCATAAACTATGTTTTTTCAAGCAATAATGAAATTGGCTTTAATTCGCCAAGTCCTTATACCAAAAAATCTATTGATAATGTTTTGGCAAGTACGAAAAATAATTTAAACCAATGGGTTACAGTGAAAGCAAATGTGAAAGAAGATTTTAAAAGATTTCACAATCTAAATGTTGATGAGTTAGATGGATTAGCGATTATGTCTGATACAGATAACTCAAAAATGAAAGCTATAGCTTATTATCAAAACATATATTTCTCAGAAAATTAATTATAATTTTAAATATTTTTTTAAAAAAATATTAAAAAAAGCTAAAATCACAGCTACCAAAACATCTGCATGAGGACTAGCACCAGGATAACCAAAGTTCCATGCAATAACCAATACTAACCAAATAACAAAGATGTTCATTTTATTTTATACTTTAGATTCTATAAAATTAATTAATTATTTGATATAGTTATTTAATGCACGAAAACTTCTTTCATGAATTAAAAGTATATTACGAGGATACAGATTCTGGTGGTGTAGTTTATTATGCGAATTATTTAAAATTTTTAGAAAGAGCTAGGACAGAAGCGCTTTTTTCAATTGGATACAGCAACAATAAAATTCAACAAGATTTTAATTCTTTGATAATAGTTAAATCATGTAATATCGAATATAAAAAATCTGCTTATTTAGAGGATGAATTGACAATAAGATCTTTTGTTAAATCAATCACTAAAACTTCTTTTTTTATGAACCAAATAATTACTAGAAATAATGAAGTGATTGTTGAGGCGCAAATTCATTTAGTTTTTGTTAATAAAGATGGTAAACCAAAAAAAATACCAGAGCAAATCTACTCAAAATTTAAACCGTATTTTTGTGATAGTATTAAGAAGTAGCTAATCTCTTTGCCTTTTTAAATAATTTAATCATCATTTTTTCAGAAATTAATTTTGTATTAACGTTTCTTGGACTTGGATGATAGCTTGATAAAATTATTAAACCATTAGGTAACTTATGTATTTTATTGTGTTTAAAAATAAATTTTTGTTCTATGTTAAATTTTGGTTTGTATAATTTCATACAATTATCAAAAGCAACTTTTCCTAATGTGACTATAACTTTCAAATTCTTTAAAAATAATATTTCCTTATCAAAAAAATTAGAGCAGTTGGAAATTTCAATGCTTAGTGGTTTATCTTCAGGAGGTACACACTTGAGAATATTAGTAATATAAGTAGATTTTAGTTTTAAATTATCTTCTAGATTTTTTGATATCGGAGAATTTGAAATTCCTACTTTGTGCAAACATTTAAATAAGAAATCTCCTGATTTATCTCCAGTAAATGCTCTGCCGGTTCTAGTACCACCATGAGCAGCAGGTGCCAGTCCGATGATAGCTATTTTAGAGCTTAAGTCTCCAAATCCAGGTACCGGTTTTCCCCAGTACACTTCATCTCTATTTTGTTTTCTTTTTATTGAGCTTACTTTGCGTATAAACTTAACTAATCTTGGACACTTTTTACAATTAACTATTGTTTTATTCAAATCGTTTAATCTAATATCCATAAATGAAATTTTTTAACTTCTTAATAATAATATTTATATCTTTAACATCATCTATTAAAGCAGATTTAAATGAAAATTTAATAAATCAATTAGAGGAGGGTGGAAAATTAATATTTATAAGACACGCATATGCTCCTGGAAGTGGAGATCCAAATAATTTCAATTTAAACGATTGTTCGACACAAAGAAATCTTAGTGAGGAAGGAAAAAAACAAGCTAAATCTATCGGTAAATTTTTTATCAAAAATAAAATTGAAATTGATAAAGTTTTATCAAGTGAATGGTGTAGATGCAAAGAAACAGCAAAAATTGCCTTTAAAGATTATACAACAAAAAGTTTTTTAAATTCTTTTTATAGCTCCAAATTTGCAAAAAATAAGGATAAACAGGTTATAGCATTGAGAGAATATATTAAAAATTACAAAAACAATAATAATGAGAATTTAGTTTTAGTTACTCATTACGTTTTAATATCGGAAATTTTAAATTACGGATCATCATCGGGTGAAATAGTTGTATCTGATAAAAATTTTAATATTATAGATACTCAAGAAATATCTTATTAAATTATGTCATCAAAAAGAGCAATGAAACAAGCACAAAAACAGGCTTATGCGAAACACAGGAGCAACATAACAAATAGTAGGTTTGGATCAAGAAAGAGAAATTTTATTAAAAAAAATAAAAAGAACTAACTTTCTTTTTCAAATTTTTCTATTTTTTTACATGTTGATATTTTTGAAAGTCCTTCCTCATCGTTAAGGACCGTTCTCATGAAAATTTCTTTTTTATCTTTTTCAAATAAAATTTGGGTATAAAATTGTGGATATCCATGCTTGTGAGTTAAAATTTTTCCATCCTCTTCGTAGATATTTTGGACATAGGAATTAGATTTTTTTACACTCAAATCCGTCAATCTGTATTTTTGGAATGTTTTTTCTTTATAAACATAATTTCTAGTCATTATTCGTTCATTTAAATTAAGAATATATTCATTTTTTAGAAACTCATCTTGTCTATCATCACATTTACTCATGACAATAATTTCTGATTTTAAAATGTTAATTTGCAAAATTACAAAAAAGAAGATAATAAAAGTCTTAATTATTTTCATTTTTTTCAGCAAAAAATAAACCTATCAGTGCTAAAGCTGTCCATCCTAAACCAAGAAGACCTTTATAAACACTTGTCTCTGCACTCCAAATTCCTAGAACTAACGCTCCAAAAATTAAACCCAAAATATATATAATTAGAACTATTGATGTTTTGCTCATTTTTTTAAGTTTTTTTTTAAAAAAATACCATTTTCATTTTTATATGTATAGGTATCTTTCAAAACTTTATAATTCATTGTAATTGTCGTTGGACAAATAGATCCAATAATATATAAAACTTTGAAATTGTGGGGCGATGGCGGAATTGGTAGACGCGTCGGTCTTAGGAACCGATAGAGCAATCTGTGAAGGTTCGAGTCCTTTTCGCCCTACCACATTTAAATTATGAAAGTTACTGTTGAAAATAAAAAAGGTTTGAATAAAGATGTAAAGGTTTTTGTCGATAAAAAGACAATGAATGTATACCTGGATGAAAAATATGAGGAGATTAAAGGAACTGTTAATCTAAAGGGATTTAGACCTGGTAAGGTACCAAGAGAGATTTTAAAAAGACAGTTTGGCAAAGCTGTTTTTAGTGAGGTCTTAGACAAAGTCTTGAAGGAAACATCAACAAAAGCCTTGCAAGAAAATAAGATTAAACCAGCAGGTCAACCCAAACTTGATCTTAAAACTTATGGTGAAGATAAGGATTTAGAATATATTTTATCTGTTACAGAGCTTCCAAAAGTTGAACTGAAATCAATAGAGAATATTAAGTTCGATGAGTATACGGTTAAAATTGATCAAAAGGAAACTGACAAAAGAATAAATGATATTGCTAAAAATCAACCAAACTTTAAAGAAGCCTCAGAAACAACAAAAGCAAAAAAAGGTGACTTAGTTGTTTTTGATTACAATGCAACAGTAGATGAAAAAACGTTTAAAGGCGGAGAAGGTAAAAATACTCAATTAACTTTAGGAAAAGATCTTTTCTTAAAAGGATTTGATGAGCAACTAATCGGAGTCAAAAAGGGAGATGAAAAAATAGTAGATGCAACGCTTCCTGAAAATTTTCCAGAAAAAGAATTTATTAACAAAAAAGCAAAATTTATGTGTAAAATTTCAGCAGTTAAAATTCCTGAAGACGTAAAAATCGATGATCAGTTTGCCAAAAATTTAGGTGCAAAAGATCTTAATGATCTTAAGTCGTTAATAACAAAACAAATAAATGATGAATACAAAAACTCTTTAGATCGTTTAACAAAAAATCAAATATTAAAAGAAATTGAGAAATTTAAAGTAAGCGAAATTCCAGAAAACTTACTTGAGGATGAAATAAAAATACTTTCTCAAGGTATGTCTGAGGATGATGCAAAGAAAAGTAGAAAAAATTTTGAAGAGGTTGCAAAAAAAAGAATTAAAGTTGGACTAATTTTAAATGAATTTGGTGAACAAAATCAAATAAAAGTTACCGAACAAGAATTACAAAATGAAGTTCAAAAACAAATTAGAATGATGCCAGGTCAGGAAAAAATGGTCATGGAATTTTATAAAAAAAATCCTAATGCGTTAGCGAGTTTAAGAGGAACTGTGTATGAGGAAAAAATTTTAAATATAATTAAAGAAAAAGCTAAGCCTAATAAAAAAGAAATTTCTAAAGATGAAGCTGAAAAAATTTTAAAGGAGTCCCAGAAACAACAACTCGATCAAGAACTTAAAGATCAAAGAAAACCTGAAAAAAAAGCTGATGTAAAAAAAACAGCAGACAATAAAACAAAGCCAAAAGTCAAAAAGACTAAATCAGTGGCTAAAAAAACAAAAAAAGTTAGCAAAAAGTAATCTCAAGTTGTATAAGTAAAACGAATCAACTTATGACAAATAAAATATTTGAACATATGAGCAACCTAGTGCCTATGGTTGTCGAGCAGTCTAATAGAGGTGAGCGAGCTTACGATATCTATTCAAGACTTTTAAAAGAAAGAATAATTTTTCTGACAGGTCAAATAAACGATACTGTTGCATCATTAGTAACTGCACAATTATTATTTTTAGAAGCTGAGGATCCAAAAAAAGAAATATATTTATACATAAATAGTCCAGGTGGTTTGGTTACAGCTGGTTTGGGTATCTACGATACCATGCAATATGTTAAACCTGATATTTCTACATTATGTATAGGACAAGCAGCTTCTATGGGATCTTTTTTATTATCTGCTGGAAAAAAAGGGAAGAGATTTTCTTTACCAAACTCAAGAATAATGGTTCATCAGCCTTCAGCTGGTTTTCAAGGTCAAGCTACAGATATAGAAATTCATGCAAACGAAGTTTTAGCATTAAAAAAAAGACTAAATGAGATCTATTCTAAACATACGGGTAAAAGCGTAGATGAGATTAAAACTGCTTTGGAGAGAGACAATTTTATGACCGCTGACTCCGCAAAGACCTTTGGATTAATAGACGAAGTAGTTGAAAAAAGATCTTAAAACACTAGATATTGAAATAGCAAAATTCCAAACTTGATTACTATGAGTCATTTATAATAAGATGTCATTATTGATTCGATTATAAATTTATGAACACCAATAATAAAAATATTTTATATTGCTCCTTTTGTGGAAAAAGCCAACATGAAGTAAGAAAATTAATTGCCGGTCCAACAGTATTCATATGTGATGAGTGTGTTGAGTTGTGTATGGATATCATTAAAGAAGAAAGTAAAGATACTTTCGTAAAACATCAAGATGGATTACCTTCTCCAAAAGAAATTTGTTCAGTTCTTGATGATTATGTGATCGGTCAAGCACATGCAAAGAAAGTTTTGTCAGTTGCTGTTCATAATCATTATAAAAGATTAAACTATGAAAATAAAACAAGTAAGAACGTTGAATTAGCTAAATCTAATATTCTTTTAGTAGGTCCCACTGGTTGTGGTAAAACTTTATTAGCGCAAACACTAGCAAGAATTCTTGATGTCCCGTTCACGATGGCAGATGCAACTACACTGACAGAGGCAGGTTATGTTGGTGAAGATGTAGAAAATATAATTTTAAAGTTGTTACAAGCCGCAGATTACAATGTAGAAAAAGCTCAAAGAGGAATTGTTTATATTGATGAGGTAGATAAAATAAGCAGAAAATCAGAGAACCCTTCAATAACAAGAGATGTATCTGGTGAGGGTGTTCAGCAAGCTTTATTAAAGATTATGGAAGGGACAGTCGCCAGTGTGCCTCCACAAGGAGGTAGAAAACATCCTCAACAAGAATTTTTACAAGTTGATACAACAAATATTTTATTTATTTGTGGTGGAGCGTTCGCTGGTCTAGATAAAATCATATCCCAAAGAGATAAAGGTACATCAATTGGTTTTGGAGCAGATGTCAAAAATACTCAAGATAAAAAAACAGGTGAATGGATGAAAGGTTTGGAACCTGAGGATCTTCTTAAATATGGTTTAATCCCCGAGTTTATAGGAAGGTTACCAATGATAGCAACATTAGAAGATCTTGATGAAAAATCATTAATTAAAATTTTACAAGAGCCAAAAAATTCTCTAGTAAAACAATACCAAGAACTTTTTAAATTAGATGGTGCTAAATTAACATTTAAAGATAATGCTATAAAAGAAGTAGCTCTCAAAGCTATAAGAAAAAAGACTGGAGCAAGAGGTTTAAGATCTATTTTGGAAAATGTCTTGCTTAAGACAATGTATGATTTACCAAGTCAAGAAAATATTGAGGAAGTTATAATCGATTCTAGTACGGTAAAGGGTCATTCCCAACCAATTATAGTACATTCAAAAACAGACAATAAATCTAAAACAAATAAGACAACAGCGGCGTAATAGCCTTAATAAATAAGAAAAAGGTATTGCAAAATAAATTATAATATCCATATTTATATTATGGATGTAAAAATTTCATTACCGCTTTTGCCATTAAGAGACATCGTAGTTTTTCCATCTATGGTGATACCTCTATTTGTCGGAAGAGATAAATCTATATCAGCTTTAAATGAAGTAATGAAAAAAGATAAAAAAATTATACTCGTAACGCAAAAAAACTCAGAAATCGACGATCCAAAAAAGACTGATATATTTATGTACGGTTGTGAAGGTAATATTCTTCAACTTTTAAAATTGCCTGATGGGACAGTTAAAGTTTTAGTTGAAGGTACTAAAAGAGTAAAAATTTTAGATTTTAAAGATAATGAAAAATATATTATGTGTGATTACACTCCGCATAGTGATATTTTAACTGATGAGCAAGATCTATATCCTCTTGCGGTAACAGCTGTAAGAAGATTAGAAAAGTTAACCTCAATAAATAAAAAAATTTCAAGTGAGACTTTAAGCAATATTAAACAACTAAAAGATCCTTCGCAGATAGCAGATAATATCGCATCTCATATAACTGCTACAATTTCTGAAAAACAACAGATCTTTGAGACAATTGACGTGAAAAAAAGACTGAATGCGATTATCAAATTAATGGAAAATGAGACTAGTATTATAGGTGTTGAAAAGAGAATTAGAGGAAGAGTAAAAACTCAAATGGAAAAAACTCAGAGAGAGTATTACTTAAATGAACAACTAAAGGCAATACAAAAAGAATTAGGTGAAATCGAGGATGGTAAAGATGAGAGCACAAACTTAAATAAAGCTATTCTTAAATCTAAAATGCCAAAAGAAGTGGAAAAAAAATGTTTGCAGGAGTTAAAAAAACTTAAAAATATGAGTCCGATGTCTGCTGAGGCTACTGTTGTAAGAAATTACTTGGATTGGATGATAGATCTGCCGTGGCATAAAAAAAGTGAAGTTGATATTGATTTAAAAAAAGCACTTAATATTCTTGATAAAGATCATTTTGGATTAGAAAAAATTAAAGAGAGAATAATAGAATTTTTAGCTGTTCAAAAAAGGATGGATAAGATTAAAGGTCCGATATTGTGTTTAGTTGGTCCTCCAGGTGTTGGTAAAACATCTTTAGGAAAGTCAATTGCAAAAGCTACTAATAGAGAATTTGTAAGAATGTCTGTTGGTGGAATGAGAGATGAAGCTGAAATTAGAGGTCATAGAAGAACATACATTGGTTCATTGCCTGGTAAAATTATTCAGATGATGAAAAAAGCTGGTACAAAAAATCCATTAATTCTATTAGATGAAATTGATAAAATTGGAAATGATTACAGAGGGGATCCATCATCGGCTTTATTAGAAGCTTTAGACCCAGAACAAAATACAACATTTAATGACCATTACCTTGAAGTTGATTACGATTTGTCAGATGTCATGTTTGTTACAACGGCAAATACTCTTAACATTTTACCTCCTTTATTAGATAGGATGGAAGTAATTAGATTGGCTGGTTATACAGAAGACGAAAAAATAAACATTGCTAATAAATTTCTTCTACCAAAACAAATTAAAGACAATGGCGTTAAAGAAAATGAGATGAAATTAGACGATGAAATTATAAAAGAAATTATTAGAAGATACACAAGAGAATCAGGTGTAAGAAACCTCGAGAGAGAAATTTCAAAAGTTGCGAGAAAAGTTGTAAAAAAAGTTGTTGCCGGAGAAGAAAAAGAGGTAAAAGTTAATAACAAGAATTTGACAGACTTTCTAGGGGTTCCAAAACATAAATTTGGTGAGTTAGAAAATAAAGATAAAATTGGAATCGTAACAGGTTTAGCATGGACAGAATATGGTGGTGAAATTTTAAAAATTGAAACTGTTACAATGCCAGGTAAAGGTAGGATGCAAATTACTGGTAAGCTTGGAGATGTTATGCAAGAGTCTGTTAAGGCAGCTAAATCATTTGTGAGATCAAAATGTTTAGAATATGGAATTATTCCTCCTTTATTTGAAAAAAAGGACTTTCACATTCACGTACCAGAGGGTGCAACACCTAAAGATGGTCCATCAGCTGGTATAGCGATGGTAACATCAATCGTTTCATCTATAACATCAATTCCAGTAAGAAAAGATGTTGCTATGACAGGTGAGGTAACTCTGACAGGTCAAGTTTTGCAAATTGGAGGTCTAAAAGAAAAATTACTAGCAGCACATAGAGCTGGGATAAAACAAGTTTTAATCCCGAAAGAAAATGAAAAAGATTTAGTAGATATGCCAAAAAAAATAATTGATGATATAAAAATTACTCCAGTTGAGAATGCTGATGAAGTTTTAAAGATTGCCTTAACAAAAGAACTTAAAAAAACAGAATGGGTTGAGGTTGACATGTCTAAAAAAGATGACAAATCTCAAGCGAGTATTCAATAGAATAAAAAACTGAACTTATGGAATTAATTCTATTTCCCTTAATATTCATAATAGTTTTGTACTATTTATTTAGACCAACTTCAAAAGAAGAGGAAAGACATTTTAACTCCAAGAATAATTGGAGAGGTGGATTTTAAATATTTTCTACATTTTATAACAACTAATAAATCTTGACCTTATTAGTCTAAAAGATATAAATCACTACTTTGGTATAGGGCGGTTAGCTCAGTTGGTAGAGCATCTCGTTTACACCGAGGGGGTCAAAGGTTCGAGTCCTTTACTGCCCACCAAAATGAATCACAAGTGGGGGTGTAGCTCAGTTGGTTAGAGCGATCGCCTGTCACGCGATAGGTCGAGGGTTCGAGTCCCTTCACTCCCGCCACTTTAACAAATTAATATTGATAATCGTTATCATTTAAGCCACATATTTTAAATAATGTGACCTAACACCACTTCATCTGCCCACAAAAAATGATATATATTCCATCATGACTGCGGAATTTTTAAAAGATTATTTACCTATAATTTTGTTTTTAATAATTGCATTTGGTTTGAGTTGTGCATTTATAGTGATAAATTTTATATTATCACCAAAAAACCCAGATCCAGAAAAATTATCAGCTTATGAGTGTGGGTTTGAACCTTTTCAAGATTCAAGAATGGAATTTGACGTAAGGTTTTATTTAGTTGCTATACTCTTTATAATTTTTGATTTAGAAATTGCTTTTCTTTTTCCATGGGCAATTTCTCTAGGTAATATTGGTTTATTAGGTTTTACATCAATGATGATATTTTTATTCATATTAACGATTGGTTTTATTTATGAATGGAAAAAAGGTGCATTAGACTGGGAATAATATTTTTATCAAATGAATAATAAGTTAGATCAAGTACCTGAGGAATTTAAACAGCTTGCTAAAGACTTTAGTGATAATGGATTTATAACAACTTCACTTGAAAATTTAGTAAACTGGTCAAGATCTGGATCATTGCATTGGATGACATTTGGTTTGGCTTGCTGCGCTGTTGAAATGATGCAGACTGCGATGCCAAGATATGATCTTGAAAGATTTGGAGCAGCTCCAAGAGGGTCACCTAGACAGTCCGATGTTATGATTGTAGCGGGAACATTAACAAATAAAATGGCTCCTGCATTGAGAAAAGTATATGATCAAATGCCAGAACCACGGTATGTGATATCAATGGGAAGTTGTGCAAATGGTGGTGGTTATTACCATTACTCTTACTCTGTTGTTAGAGGTTGCGATCGTATTGTGCCGGTTGATGTCTATGTGCCAGGTTGTCCACCTTCTGCGGAGGCATTGTTGTATGGGATTATGCAATTACAAAAAAAAATTAGAAATAAAGGCTCTTTCAATAGATAAGATGAAAAATTTAATTGATTTAGAAAAGAAAATTAATTCAGAGCTTACAACAAAAATAAATAAGACGAAGATTAAACATAATCAAATTTATGTTGAAATCGATAAAGAGGATTTAATTGATGTTTTACTATTTGTCAAAACTAATAAAGACGCAAAATTTAGACAATTAATTGATATAACAGTAGTAGATTATCCAGAAGAAGCACAAAGATTTAAAATTGTATATTTACTTCTAAGCCATGAGTTTAATCAAAGATTGATTTTAAGTTATTTCATAAGTGAGAAAGAAGTTATATCTTCCATAACCTCTATTTTTCCCTCAGCTAATTGGATGGAAAGAGAAGTTTTTGATATGTATGGTGTGAATTTTAAAGATCATCCTGATTTAAGAAGAATACTTACAGATTATGGTTTTGAAGGTCATCCATTGAGGAAAGATTTTCCTTTAACTGGTCATATAGAGTCAAGGTATAGCGAGGAGCAAAAAAAAGTAATTAATGAGCCAGTTAAACTGGAACAAAATTACAGAAATTTTGATTATGAAAGTCCATGGGAAGGAACAAAATATATTAAAGAGCAAACAAAAATAGATGACAAAAAAAATTAAAAATTTAAATCTAAATTTTGGACCTCAACATCCTGCAGCTCATGGAGTATTAAGGCTTATACTTGAATTAGACGGCGAGGTAGTGGAAAAAGCAGACCCGCATATTGGATTATTACATAGAGGAACGGAAAAACTTATAGAAAATAAAACCTATATGCAAGCCGTACCATATTTTGATCGTCTTGATTATGTAGCTCCAATGAACCAAGAGCATGCTTTTGCTTTGGCTATCGAAAAAATCTTAGGAATTGATGTGCCTATAAGAGCTCAATATATCAGAGTTATGTTTTGTGAGATTGGCAGAATTTTAAGTCATATTTTAAATGTTACAACTCAAGCATTAGATGTTGGTGCTCTAACTCCCTCTTTATGGGGATTTGAAGAAAGAGAAACTCTGATGACATTTTATGAGCGAGCATCAGGATCTAGATTACATGCAAATTATTTTAGAGCTGGTGGTGTTCATCAAGATTTGCCAGTTGGACTAGAGAAAGATATTGGAAAATTTTGTGAAACGTTTCCAAAGGTTATAAATGATTTAGAAAACCTTTTGACTGATAATAGAATATTCAAACAAAGAAATGTAGATATTGGAATTGTTACAAAAGAGGATGCTCTTGATTACTCGTTTAGTGGAGTAATGATAAGGGGTTCAGGTGTTCCATGGGATTTAAGAAAATCACAACCATATGATTGCTATGACCAATTAGAGTTTAAGATACCTATTGGTAAGAACGGAGATTGCTACGATCGATATTTGTGTAGAATAGAAGAAATGAAAGAAAGTGTTTTTATAATTAAACAATGTTTAGCAAAGATGGAAAAAGGTCCAATTAAAACTTTTGATGGTAAAATTTCACCACCATCAAAAAAAGAGATAAAACAATCAATGGAGGCTTTAATACATCATTTTAAATTATTTACAGAGGGATATAGAGTTCCTGAAGATGAAATTTATACAGCAGTAGAAGCTCCTAAAGGTGAGTTTGGGGTATATCTAATTTCTGATGGATCTAGCAAACCTTACAAATGTAAAATTAGGGCTCCAGGATTTTCGCATCTTCAATCTATGGATTATTTAATAAAAGGTCATATGTTGGCAGATGTACCAGCTGTTCTTGGATCTTTAGATATAGTTTTTGGTGAGGTGGATAGATGAGTTTAAAAAGACCTGCAAAAGAACAACCTGAAAACTTTGAGTTTAATTCTTCATCTTTAGATATGGCAAATAAAATTATTGCAAAATATCCAAAGGGCAAACAACAAAGTGCTGTAATGGCTTTACTTTACATCGCACAAAGACAAAATAACAATTGGATACCTCTTGTTGCAATGAAATATATAGCAAAAATTTTAGATATGCCTTACATAAAAGTTTATGAGGTTGCAACATTTTACAGTATGTATAATTTATCTCCGGTTGGTAAATTTTTTGTTCAAGTATGCACAACAACTCCTTGTATGATAAGGGGAGCAAATAAATTAGTAGAGGCATGTAAAGAAAAGATATCTGAAAATGAGTCTGAGCTTTCACCAGATAAAAGCTGTTCTTGGATGGAAGTTGAATGCTTGGGAGCTTGTGTTAATGCACCAATGATGCAAATTAACGATGAGTATTATGAAGATTTAAATAAAGAAAAAACACTAGAGATTTTAGACAAGATTTTAAAAGGTGATACCCCAAAACCTGGGTCATATAGAGGAAGAGTAAACAATGAACCAGAAAATAACAGAAAAACATTAATGGAATTAAAAAATGCTTAACGATAAAGATAGAATTTTCCAAAATTTATATAACGATTTAGGTTCTGATATAATTTCAGCTCAAAAAAGAGGTGATTGGGTTAATACTAAAGAAATAATAAGTAAAGGAAGAGATTGGATCATTAATGAAGTTAAAGAGTCTCAACTTAGAGGAAGAGGTGGTGCAGGATTTCCAACAGGTTTAAAATGGTCCTTTGCACCTAAAGAAGTTGGATCACGGCCACATTATTTAGTGATTAATGCTGATGAGTCAGAACCAGGAACTTGTAAGGATAGAGATATTTTAAGATTTGAACCTCATAAATTAATTGAAGGTTGTTTGATTGCATCCTATGCAGTTCAAGCACATGTTTGTTATATTTATATTAGAGGTGAATATTATGTTGATGGACAAAAACTCCAAGTTGCTGTTGATGATGCTTATGAAAAAAAATTGATTGGAAAAAATGCATCTGGAACTGGATGGGATCTTGATATCTATATTCATTATGGTGCTGGAGCATATATTTGTGGTGAAGAAACAGCATTACTAGAAAGTATTGAGGGAAATAAGGGTCAGCCAAGATTGAAGCCACCTTTCCCTGCATTGATAGGACTTTATGGTTGTCCAACAATAATAAATAATGTTGAAACTATTGCTGTAGTCCCAACAATACTGAGAAGAGGTGGAAAATGGTTTGCATCGTTAGGAAGAGAAAAAAACACAGGAACAAAAATTTTCTGTATTTCTGGAAATGTAAATTCTCCATGTAATGTTGAAGAAGAAATGAATATTCCTCTAAAAGAATTAATTGAAGTGCATGCTGGAGGTGTTGTTGGTGGGTGGGATAATTTACTAGCAGTAATACCCGGTGGATCATCAATGCCACTTATACCAAAAGAAAAATGTGAAACTTTAACGATGGATTTTGACTCATTAGTAGCTGAGAAAAGTGGATTAGGGACTGCAGGAGTGGTAGTGATAAATAAAGATCAAGATATTATTAAATGTATGGCCAGAATAGCAAGATTTTATAAACATGAAAGTTGTGGCCAGTGTACACCATGTCGGGAAGGATCAGGCTGGATGTGGAGAATGTTAGAAAGAATGGCAAAAGGTGAAGCATCTAAAGATGAAATAGAAATGTTAGGAGATGTGACGAAACAAATAGAAGGTCATACTATATGTGCTTTCGGTGAAGGATCCTCATGGCCAGTCCAAGGATTATTAAGACACTTTAAGGATGAAATTAAGAAGAGAAATAAATTTGACCCTGTTATTAAAGAGAACAAAAATATTCCTTATTTGGTTGATCAACATTTGTTAGATAAAAATGCTTAAATTAAAAGTAAATGATATTGAAGTTGAAGTTGAAGAGGGTTTAACTGTCCTACAAGCTTGTGAAAAAGCAGGGGCTGAAATTCCAAGATTTTGTTACCATGAAAAACTATCAATAGCTGGTAACTGCAGAATGTGTTTAGTTGAAATGGAAAAATCTCCAAAACCAATAGCTTCATGCGCAATGCCCGCGGCTGATGGGATGGTAATTAAGACAAATACTCCAAAAATAGAAAAATCCAGAAAAGGGGTAATGGAATTTTTATTGGCAAATCATCCACTAGATTGTCCAGTTTGTGATCAGGGAGGAGAATGTGATCTTCAAGATCAATCAATGTTTTATGGAATTGATAAATCACGATTTAAAGAAAATAAAAGAGCTGTACCTGATAAAAATATGGGTCCATTAATTAAAACTCAAATGACAAGATGTATTCATTGCACTAGATGTGTCAGATTTGCAACTGAGATTGCAGGTGTGCCTGAATTAGGCGCTATTGGGAGAGGAGAAGATATGCAAATAACAACTTATCTTGAGCAATCTGTTCAATCAGAATTATCAGGAAATGTAATAGATCTTTGTCCAGTTGGAGCGCTCACATCCAAACCTTATGTTTTTGAGGCACGACCATGGGAACTAAAAAAAACTGAAACCATAGATGTGATGGATGCGGTTGGTTCCAATATTAGAGTTGACACATATGATTGGGAGGTAAAAAGAGTATTACCGGTAATAAATGAGGATATAAACGAAGAATGGATCTCAGATAAAACAAGGTATGCTTGTGATGGGTTATTAAATCAAAGAATAGATACACCATATATAAAATACAACAATAAATTTGAAAAGGCATCTTGGGGTGAAGTTTATAAAATTATTAAATCAAAAATTGAGAATACTGATAATAAAAAAATATGTGGTTTTGTTGGAGATCTTTCAAACATGGAAACAAGTTTTATTTTTAAAGAGTTTTTAGAAAGATCAATCAATACAAAAAATTACGAATCTCGATCTAAAAAAACTTTTATTGATAGCTCAAATAGAGAAAATTATATATTTAACTCACAAATTAATGGAATTGAAGATGCAGATTTGATCTTGATGATAGGCACCAACCCAAGATACGAAGCAACAATGATAAATGCAAGAATTAGAAAAGCATTTTTGAATAATAATACAAAAATTATCTCATTAAACAACGTTGGAGATCTAACTTATCCATATGAAAGTTTAGATGGCAATACTCAAACTTTAAAAGATATTTTTGAAAACAAAAACGATTTGTCGAAAAAGATAATTAATTCCAAGAGACCATTAATAATTATTGGTGAGTCATTTTTAAAAGTAGATTTTGCTGAATACTTATTTGGTCTACTTAAAAATTTTTTAAAAAAAAATGAAAAAATTTTAAATGAATGGAATCCAATTAATGTATTATCAGTAGATGCTGCAACTGTTGGTAATTTGGATTTAGATATAATTGATAGAGATAATAAATTGCTTGATGATGTTAAGGAAAATAAATTTGAATTTATTTATTTACTTGGACAAGATAATATAGATTTTAAAAAGAAAGATGAGTTTGTTATTTATCAAGGTAGTCATGGCGATAAGGGTGCAGAAATTGCTGACATTATTCTTCCTGGTGCTGCCTACACTGAACAATCTGGTCATTATACAAATTTGGAGGGAAAAATTCAAAAAGCTTACAAAGCATCATACCCACCTGGTGATGCAAAAGAGGATTGGCAAATAATTAATGATCTTGCAGAGGTAATGAATAATAGAAAACTTTTTAATGATAAAGAAGAACTTGAAAGTAGTATGTTTAATTATTTAAAATTAAAACAAGAGCAAAAATATTCTGATTTTATTGAAAAGATTGAACAAAAAACTTTTAAAAATGAAAAAATAAAAGTTGAATTTAAAGATTACTATTTCTCTAATGTAGTTGCCCGTGCATCAAAAACAATGTTTGAATGTAATAATTCAAAGTTAGTTTTAAAAAAAACAGGGACAGAGGGATAATAAATGGAATATTTAGATTTAATTTTTCAGGAAACATATAAGATTTTATTTTTACTGGTGCCAGTTTTAGTATCTGTCGCGATGATTGTTTGGTTAGATAGAAGGGTTTGGGCTTTTGTTCAAAAAAGACAAGGTCCAAATGTAGTTGGTCCATTTGGCTTACTGCAATCTTTGGCTGATGCGCTTAAATATATTTTTAAAGAAATAATTATACCTGCTAGCTCAAATAAAATAATCTTCATTTTAGCCCCAATTATTACAATGACTCTTGCTTTAATAGCTTGGGCTGTAATTCCTTTTGGTGTTAATCAAGTTCTAGCTGATATTAATGTAGGAATTTTATATATATTTGCTGTTTCGTCATTAGGTGTTTATGGAATAATAATGGGTGGATGGGCATCAAATTCTAAATACCCATTTCTAGGTTCAATAAGATCAGCGGCACAAATGGTTTCTTACGAAGTATCAATAGGTATAATAATTATAAATGTTTTATTGTGTGTAGGCTCATTAAATTTAAGTGACATAGTACTTGCTCAAAAAGACATGTGGTTTGTTATTCCATTGTTTCCAATGTTTGTAATTTTTTTCATATCAGCATTAGCTGAAACAAATAGACCACCTTTTGATTTACCTGAAGCAGAGGCAGAATTAGTTGCAGGATATCAAACAGAGTATTCTGGAATGATGTATGCAATGTTTTGGTTAGGTGAGTACGCAAATATTCTACTAATGTGTGCTTTAGGATCAATCTTATTTTTAGGAGGGTGGCTATCTCCGATTGAGCTCTATCCATTTAACTTAATACCAGGAGCTCTTTGGCTAATTTTTAAGATATTATTTTTATTTATACTTTTTGCGTTGGTAAAAGCTATTGTACCAAGATATAGATATGATCAGCTTATGAGACTAGGTTGGAAAATATTTTTACCATTATCTTTAACTTACGTTGTTTTAACCGCTAGTTACCTTTTTTATTTTAACCTTTTACCTACTATCTAAATGAAAATTTCTAGATTTATAAAAACGATATTTATGACAGATTTTATTGGAGGGCTATTTATTGCAATAAAAGAATTATTTAAATCCAAAAAAACAATAAATTATCCATTTGAAAAAGGTAAGATAAGTCCAAGATATAGAGGCGAACATGCTTTAAGAAGATATCCCAATGGAGAAGAAAGATGTATTGCATGTAAATTATGTGAAGCTGTTTGCCCTGCTCAAGCTATTACTATTGAGTCATCACAAAGAGAAGATGGAAGCAGAAAAACGACTCGTTATGACATTGATATGATGAAGTGTATCTACTGTGGTTTATGTGAGGAGTCTTGTCCTGTAGATGCAATAGTTCAAGGACCCAATTTTGAATTTTCTACAGAAACTCGTGAAGAGCTTTATTATACTAAAGAAAAGCTTCTTGATAATGGAGATAGATGGGAAAATATTTTGGCTGCAAATATTAAGTCAGACAATCCTTACAGATAATTTATGATTGCGCATGCAATATTTTTTTACGTATTTTCGATAATTGCAGTGGTGTCAGCGATCATGGTCACAGTATCAAAAAATACTGTCCACTCTGTATTTTTTTTAATTTTAGATTTTATAAGTATATCTTGTCTTTTTATCATGATTGGTGCTGAATTTTTAGGAATGATAATGTTAATTGTTTATGTAGGAGCTGTGGCAGTATTGTTTTTGTTTGTAGTAATGATGTTAAATGTTACTCAGCAAAAAAATCAATGGTTTATATCAAAAGAAAACTCCAATCATATACCAATTGGATTATTGATAAGTGTTATAATTTTTTTTGAACTAATAATTGTTATAGGTGGATGGAAATATAAACCTGACTTATTTGACCAAGGTAATCTATTGATAGTAAACGATGTTAGTAATACACATTCATTAGGAATGGTTTTATATACTGACTATATTCACATCTTTCAAATTAGTGGAATGATACTTCTAATAGCAATGATAGGAGCAATTGTTCTTACTTTTAGGCAAAGAGAGGGTGTAAAAAAACAAAGTTATTTGAAACAAATTTCCAGAGAAAGAGCCGAGGGTGTAGAAGTTGTAGAAGTCGCTTCTAATAGAGGAGTTAAAATAGATGATTGAAATAGGCTTAGGACATTACTTAACATTAGGTGCAGTCATTTTTAGTATTGGAATAATTGGAATTTTTTTAAATAGAAAAAATATTATTGTAATACTTATGAGTATAGAGCTTATATTGTTAGCTGTTAATATTAACCTAGTTTCGTTCTCAATGTATTTAGGTGATTTGACTGGACAAGTATTTACTCTATTTATATTAACTGTTGCTGCCGCAGAAGCAGCAATCGGTCTTGCAATCATAGTCGTTTATTACAGAAATTCTGGAACAATTCGTGTTGAGGAAATTGATAAACTAAAAGGGTAAAATGGAAATTTCAATAATAGCTTTACCTTTGATAGCCTCAATAATATCAGGATTCTTTGGAAAATTTATCGGTGATCGAAATTCTGAAATAATTACAAGTTTATTGGTATCGATATCGGCAATTTTGTCAGCTTTTGTTTTATACGAGGTAATAGTCAATCAATATCAAGATAACATCACAATAGCTACATGGATAAGCTCAGGATCATTGAATGTTAATTGGTCAATGAAGATTGATGCGTTATCAGCTGTAATGTTGGTTGTAGTAACATCTGTTTCTGCACTTGTTCATATCTATTCAATTGGTTATATGTCACATGATCCTCATAAGCCAAGGTTCATGGCTTATTTATCATTATTTACTTTTGCGATGTTAATGTTAGTAACTTCAGACAATTTCATTCAATTATTTTTTGGTTGGGAGGGAGTTGGTCTATGTTCTTATTTTTTAATAGGTTTTTGGTTTAAAAAAGATTCTGCAAATAAAGCAGCAATCAAGGCATTTGTGGTTAATAGAGTTGGAGATTTCGGATTTGCTCTAGGTATTTTTTTAATATTTTATTTATTCGGAACAGTTAATTATTCTGAGGTTTTTCAGCAAATTCCAAACATTACAGAAAAAAATCTAATTTTTTTAGGTATTGAAATTAATGCAATAGATTTGATTTGTTTACTTCTATTTATTGGCGCCATGGGTAAATCAGCTCAAATTCTACTTCATACTTGGTTGCCAGATGCTATGGAGGGTCCAACACCTGTGTCAGCCTTAATTCATGCAGCAACTATGGTTACAGCAGGTGTTTTTCTTGTTGTTAGATGTTCACCAATTTACGAATATTCTGAATTTGTATTAAATATAATTACTGTAATTGGTATGAGCACAGCTTTTTTTGCTGCAACTGTTGCTTTGGTTCAAAATGATATAAAAAAGATAATAGCTTATTCAACATGTAGTCAATTAGGTTATATGTTTTTTGCTACTGGAGTGGGTGCTTATAACGTAGCGATGTTTCATTTATTTACTCATGCTTTCTTTAAAGCTTTATTATTTTTGGGATCTGGTTCAGTCATCCATGCATTTAAAGATGAGCAAGATATAAATAATATGGGTGGAGTATGGAAAAAGTTACCTTACACTTATTCATTAATGATTATTGGAACGTTGGCATTAACTGGTTTTCCTTTGCTATCAGGTTTTTATTCTAAAGATGCAATAATAGAATTCGCATATTTAAGAGGTAATACAACAGGTTATTATGCTGCTGGAATTGGAATTTTTACGGCACTTTTAACTTCTATTTATTCTTGGAGGCTAATATTTAAAACTTTTCACGGTGATTATAATAATAAAGAGATAAAAATTGAGGATACCCATGAGTCTCCAATAGTTATGTTAATACCTTTAGTCCTTCTTTCTTTAGGTGCAATATTTGCAGGATTTATTTTTAAGGATTTGTTTATTGGTAATTATGGTTTGAATAATTTTTGGAAAGACTCAATATTTTTTCTAAAACCATTAAGCACTGAACACCCACCATTATGGTTTTTATTATTGACCCCAATACTAGTAATTTTATCTATACCAACAGCATATTATCTATTTGTTAAAAATAAAAATTTACCAGAACAAATTGTAAAAAATAATAAACCCTTGTACCTATTTTTATTAAATAAGTGGTATTTTGATGAATTATATGATGCACTATTTGTAAAACCATCAAAAAAATTTGGATTATTTTTGTGGAAGTTTTTTGATTTAAAGATAATCGATGGTTTTGGACCTGACGGTATCTCTGCTATTATCAAAAAATTTTCAGTTAAAGCAAATAAATTTCAAAGTGGATTTATTTATCAATATGCGTTTGTTATGCTCCTCGGATTTTCTGCTTTATTAACTTTTCTAATTGTTAAATAATGAATTTTCCTATTCTTTCTTCATTGATTTTATTACCGACAGTAGGTGCTTTTTTCTTATTTTTCACAAAGAGTAATAAGCAAAATAATTTTACTGTGAAATACGTCGCATTGTTTACTTCTTTTGTAAATTTTCTTTTATCAATCTATTTGTGGATACTTTTCGATCATACGACCTCAGAGTTTCAATTTGTTGAGCAAAGAATTTGGATTGAGGATTTTATAAATTATAAAGTAGGTGTTGACGGAATTTCAATTTTATTTATTTTACTGACAACATTTATTACTCCACTTTGTATCTTGTCAGTAAATAATTCTATCAAAGAAAGATTAAGTGAATTTTTAATAGCAGTATTAATTATGGAGTCTTTCATGATAGGTGTATTTTGTTCTTTAGACCTTATAATTTTTTACTTATTTTTTGAGGCTGGTCTGATACCGATGTTTTTAATTATTGGGATATGGGGAGGGGCTAGAAGAGTCTATTCTGCATTTAAATTTTTTCTTTACACTTTACTTGGGTCTGTACTTATGTTGGTTGCTATAATTACTATATATTGGTTAACCGGTACAACAGATGTAATTGAACTTTACAGTCTAGGCATTGAGAGCAAATATCAAAATTTATTATGGCTTGCTTTTTTTAGCTCTTTTGCGGTCAAAACTCCAATGTGGCCTGTCCACACTTGGTTACCAGATGCTCATGTTGAAGCTCCTACTGCAGGATCGGTTTTATTAGCTGCAATTTTATTAAAAATGGCAGGTTATGGATTTATAAGATTTTCATTAGGACTATTTCCTGTTGCATCAGAAGTTTTTACTCCACTAATTTACACATTGAGCGTTATCGCAATTATTTTCACATCTTTTATCGCTTTAATGCAAGAAGATATGAAAAAGTTAATTGCGTATTCTTCTGTTGCTCATATGGGATACGTTACTTTAGGAATTTTTACTATTGAACAACAAGGTATTGAGGGAAGTATAATTCAAATGATAAGTCATGGATTAGTTTCGGCTGCATTATTTTTATGTGTTGGTGTTGTTTATGACCGGATGCATTCAAGACTTATTAATACTTATGGAGGAATTGTAAGTATTATCCCTAAATACTCTGTTTTATTTATGTTATTTACTTTGGCAGCTTTGGGTCTTCCAGGAACCAGTGGTTTTGTAGGTGAATTCTTGATATTGATGGGAGCATTTAAAGATAACTTCTTAGTTGCTGTAATTGCTAGTATAGGAGTTATTATTGGTGCAGCAT
>CACNSS010000007.1 GCA_902623215.1 uncultured Pelagibacteraceae bacterium | reverse complement strand
AAATGGAAACTGTTATTTAAATTTCATTGCATCTCATGATGGAATTGGAATGAGACCCACTGAAGGGTTATTAAGTAATAAAGCTTTAAAAGATTTTCTCAACAGGTTAAAAAAAAATGGATCAAAGTTTTCTTATAGAAGAATTCAAAATAAATCAAAAAAGGTTTATGAGGCAAACATAACAGTATTTGATGCTCTAAAAAAAACAAATTATGATAATGGTAAGTTTGCATTTGAAAGATATATTTCTGCTCATTCGATAATGATTGCATTCGAAGGAGTACCAGCGATTTATTTCAACTCCATGTTTGGTACATCTAATGATGAAGCAAAATTTGTAATTACCGGAAATAATCGAGATGTTAACAGATATAAATGGAATTTAAAAAATATTTCAAACAAACTTAATAATAAAGATTCTAAAGAAAGTTATTTTTATAAAAAGATTTCCAATCTATTGAGCATCAAAAAAAAGCAGAAAGCGTTTCATCCAAACGCAAATAGAGAGAATATTAATCTTGGACCAAAAATATTTTCTTTTAAAAGAGAAAGTATTGATAAAAAACAAACTATAATTTGCATAACAAATCTCTCCTCAGAAAGGCAATATTTCAAGTTAAATAAAAAGTTTTTAAAATATAAAGACTTATTAGGGAGTAAAATATTTTTTACACTTAATAAAAGAATTAAACTAGATCCCTGTCAAACACTCTGGTTATCTAATAGATAAATTATTTTTCCCAATCAAATCTTGGAAAAGAGTTGAAAATTTTAAATATACCATCCGACCATTGATTGCATACTTTAGAATATTCATCATCAGCAATATTCAAACATTTTTGTGAAAGAATTTTATATCCATCCTTTTTATAAACCACAAAATCAATTGGTGGCCCAACAGTTAAGTCACTTTTTAAAGTAGAGTCGATTGAAATCAAAGCACATCTAGAGGCATCTCCTATAGATACATCAGGTTTTATAACTCTATCTAAAATTGGTTTACCATATTTAACCTCACCAATTACTAGATAAGGTTTGCTATCAGCTGGTTTGATATAATTACCTTGTGGGTAAACTAAATAAAGTTCCATCGGTTGATTTTTAATTTGTCCACCGACTATAAAAGTTGATCCTAATAAAACTGTATCAGTGTTTATCCCTTTTGGCATTGAGTGTTCAACATTAAGAGATCCAATATAAGATGCTATTTGATCAAAATCTTTACAGGTATTTAAATTCATTATTCCAGTTGTATCTTTCAAATCTTTTTCAATAGACTTATATACAGCTTGAGAAGTGCCTAAATTTCCAGAGGTAACGATAATTATTGTTCTATCACCAACATCATATGTAAACATTTTAGTATAAATATTTACATTATCTAATCCTGCATTAGTTCTTGAGTCTGATGCAAAAACTAGACCATCATTTGCTTTTATTCCTATACAATAAGTCATTAATTTTAAGCAATATTTTTAAAATTGTTTAATGTATAATCTATTTCTCACATAACAGGTATAACAAATATACAATTGAATTAATTAATTTAAAATTTGAAGATGTTGAATGACCTCTAAATTATGGAAAGATTATAACGCAAAATATGCATATGATGGTTATTTTACAGCGGATAACAAATTAAGAAAACATGCACTTATAATTTCCAGTATCCTAGAAAAATATGGCAAAAAAAAATTACAAGAAATAGAAAAAAATTGTCAAAGTACGATTAGTGCTAGGGGAATAAATTTTAGAGTTTACGCTGCAAATAATAGAGCTGAAGAAAAAAAATGGCCTTTAGATATTATACCCAGAATAATTCCTAAAGTTGCTTGGAATAAAATTTCAAAAGGTTTGATACAAAGAGCGAGGGCTCTTAATCTTTTTATTGACGATATTTACAATCAAAAAAAAATTTTTAGAGATAAAGTAGTTCCCGAAGACATAATTTTAAAATCTCCTTATTATGTAAAACAATGTGAAGGTTTTTCACCAAAGTTTAAAGCTTGGTCTAATATATCTGGGATAGATTTGATAAGAAATAAAAACGGAGAATATTTAGTTCTTGAAGATAATTTAAGAGTACCATCTGGTGTTTCTTATATGTTGGAAAACAGAATGGTTATGAGAGATGTTTTTCCAGAGCTATTTACTAGATACAAAGTTTCATCAATTCACCAGTACACAAATAAATTATACAATTGTATGGTTGAATGTATTCCAAAAAAAACAGCTAACCCCCACATGGTTGTTTTAACTCCAGGAATTTATAACTCAGCTTACTTTGAACATTCATTTTTAGCAGAGCAAATGGGGATCGCTCTAGTAGAGGGTAAAGATCTCTTCGTTGAAGATGATAATGTTTACATGAAAACTGTCAAAGGACCTTTGAAAGTTGACTGTATTTATAGAAGACTCGATGATAGTTTTTTGGATCCTAAAGTGTTTAATAAAGACTCTTTGATTGGAGTTCCAGGCTTATTTAAGTGTTGGTTAAAAAAAAATGTTGGTATCTTAAATGCAATAGGAACAGGTGTTGCTGATGACAAGGTTGTCTATTCGTTTGTGAATAAAATGATTATCTATTATCTTGGGGAACAACCTATATTAAATCAAGTTGAAACATATTTATGTCACGATAAGCAACAAAAAAAATATGTCTTAGAAAATCTATCTAAGTTAGTTGTAAAACCAGCAAATGCTTCAGGAGGATATGGATTGATGATAGGACCCAAAGCACCCAAAAAAGAAATTGAAGAGGTAAGACAAAAAATTTTAAAAAATCCTAGAGAATATATTGCTCAACCACTAGAGGTGTTATCAACTGGTCCAACCATAACTAATAATAATATCGAACCAAGACATGTTGATTTAAGACCATTTATTTTAACAGGAAAATCAAATTATGTAACCTCAGGTGGGCTAACTAGAGTAGCTTTGAGAAAAGGAAGTACTATTGTAAATAGTTCACAAGGTGGTGGATCTAAAGACACTTTAATTGTTGGTTAAATCTTTTTATTTTATAAGAGCTTTCTCTAAAAATTTTAGATCAAGTTTACAATCTTTGTACCCACGCTTAACTACGTTTAAATATCTTTCTGTTGGAAATCTAAAAGTTGTTTTTTTAGTCATGGTATAAGTCATTATTTTTTTTCCCTCATATAAAAAATAATATTTTTTATATAAAATTGGAAAGTCTTCATAAATATCTAGTTTTTTTTCATCACTTTTTGATATTTCAAATAAACCACCTGGAACAATTGAATTTTTTTTAGGTTCAATATCAGCTGCTCTATATTTACTTCGAAAAGTTAATCTAAAATCTTTTAAATCTATCTTTTTAATAAAAATGCTATCCTTACATCTTCTTTTCATTTGAATATGATGAAGATTACTACCGTAAGCAAAGTAAAGCATTTATCTCTCTACAATTTCAATATCTTTTTCTTTTATAAATTTTAGAATTTGAGTGTTGCAGTAGTCAATTTTAGATTGATTTTCAGATCTCAAAACGATTGATACTCCTAACTTACCAGCATGAAAAAAAGGATAACTTCCAATTTCAACATCTTGGTTTTGATTTTGAACTTTCATCAAAGAGTTAGCAATTTCACTTTCAACTGTTCTTAAATTAATTGTATGACTTAAAATTGGTTCTCCACCAGCTAATTTATTCTTCAATCCTCCTAACATAGACTTCATTATTGATGGTACACCTGGTAAACAAAATACATTTTCAACACTAAAACCTGGAGCACCACTTGTTGGATTTAAAATTAATTCTGCATTTTCAGGCATCCATACCATTCTTTGTCTGCCCTCATTGAATTCGCCTTTTTTATAATAAGTATCTAAAATCTTGAAAGCTTCTTTATGTATTTCATACTTTCGATTGAAAGCTTTTGAAACGGATTGTGCAGTAATATCATCATGCGTAGGACCGATTCCGCCAGTTGTAAAAACATAATCATTAGATTTTCTTAAAACATTAAGAGTATCGACGATTGTTTTCTCTACATCAGGAATAACTCTTACCTCGTTTACTTTTATACCGATTGAATTAAGCCAAAGAGCTAATGTGCTAGTATTTGTGTCCTGAGTTCTTCCTGATAAAATTTCATTACCAATTATCAAAATTGCAGCATTAACTTTTTTGTTTTTACTCATTATTATATGTATAATTTGAAAATGGAATTTACCAAGTCTTTAATAAAAGGCAAATTAATCAAAAGATATAAACGTTTTTTTGTTGATGTTAAATTAGATAATCAAGTAGTTACGGCACATTGTCCTAATACAGGATCGATGAAAGGTTTGTTAGATGAGGGGAATGAGGCCTATCTTTTAAAAAACGATGATCCAAAAAGGAAGTTGAAGTACACACTTCAAATTTTAAAAGCTAAGGGAAATCTTGTTGGTGTAAATACCCACTTAGCTAACAAAATTGTTTATAATGGTCTTATAGAAAATCTTATAAGTGAGTTAAAAAATAATGAAATAATCAAACCAGAAGTTTTTTTCAATAAAGAGACAAGATTCGACTTTTTAGCTGAAAAAAATAATAAAAAGATCTTTATAGAGGTAAAAAACGTAACGCTTTTTCGTGATAAGAAAACTGCTGAATTTCCTGATGCAATTACCTCAAGGGGATCAAAACATTTACTCACCCTTATTGATGCCATAAAAAAAGGTTATAAAGCTTACTTAATTTTTCTAGTGCAGATACAAAATATGGAAAACTTTAAAATAGCAAAAGACATCGACCCAGAATATTATAATAATTATAAGGTTGCTAAAAAAGCAGGAGTAAATTTTTTAGCTTATAAATGTAAAATTAGTTCAAAAAAAATTTTGATCGAAAAAAAATTAAAAATTATAAATGAATAACTACTCCGAAAAGTTTGAAAAAATGAGAATTGCAGGAAACCTTGCTGCAAAAACCTTAGATATGCTCACTGAAAATATTAAAGAAGGTATTACTACAAGCTACATAGATAAACTTGGCTATGAATTTATAAGAGATAACGGAGGTCACTCTGCTCCACTTTTTTACAGAGGTTTTGAAAAATCATTATGTACATCTTTAAATCATGTCGTCTGTCACGGCATACCTTCAGAAGATAGAATTTTACAAGATGGCGATGCTTTAAATGTAGATGTTACTGCAATCATTGATAATCATTATGGGGATACTAGTAGAATGTTTTGTGTTGGCAAAACGTCGGTAAAATTAAATAATTTAATTGATGCTACTTATGAAGGAATGATGAAAGCAATTAAAATTCTTAAACCAGGTATTAAGCTTGGCGATATTGGGTACGAAATTCAATCCTACGTCGAGGAAAAAGGTTTTTCAGTCGTAAGAGATTTTTGTGGTCATGGAATTGGTACAGTGTTTCATGAAGCACCTAATATTTTACACTATGGTAATAAAAATACTGGCATGGAATTAAGACCAGGTATGACTTTTACAATAGAGCCAATGATAAATGCTGGAAAATTTGATACTAAAGTTTTGAACGATGGTTGGACTGCTGTTACAAAAGATAAATCTTTATCAGCACAATTCGAGCATACAATAGGAATAACTGAAAATGGTTATGAAATCTTTACAGAATCTGCTAAAGGATATTCTAAACCACCATACAATTAATGATAAAAAGATACTCTCGTAAAGAATTAACAGACATATGGTCTGAAGAAAATAAGTATAAGATTTGGCTTGATGTAGAAATTGCAGCAGCTAAAGCAATGGAAAAGCTAAACCAAATTCCAAAAGGAGTTTCCTCAACGGTTAGAAAAAAAGCAAGAATTAATGTCAAAAGAATTCATCAAATAGAAAGTCAAGTTAAACATGATGTGATTGCTTTTTTAACGTCTGTAACTGAAAAAGCAGGTCTTAAAGCAAGGTATCTCCATCAAGGGATGACATCGTCTGATGTTTTAGATACAAGTTTTAATATTCAATTAGTCCAATCAGGAAAAATTCTTATCAAAGATTTAGATCAAATTTTAAAAGTACTAAAAAAACAAGCACGTAAATATAAATTTACTCCTTGTATGGGAAGAAGTCACGGTATACATGCTGAACCAATTACATTTGGTCTTAAATTGGCATCTTTTTACGAGGAGTTTAAAAGAAATAAGAAAAGATTGATTGATGCAATTGATGAGGTTTCTACATGTGCAATATCAGGAGCTGTTGGAACTTTTGCAAATATTTCTCCAAAGATCGAACAACATGTTGCTAAAAAACTCGGGTTAAAAATTGAACCAATTTCAACTCAAATAATTCCTCGTGATCGTCATGCTTTTTATTTTTCAGTCTTAGGTATTATTGCTGGATCAATTGAAAGAGTTGCAACAGAAATAAGACATCTTCAAAGAACTGAAGTTTATGAATTGCAAGAATATTTTTCCAAAAATCAAAAAGGATCTTCAGCAATGCCACATAAAAAAAATCCTATCTTAAGTGAGAATCTCACAGGCTTATCAAGAATGGTAAGAAGTTCGGTTGTACCAGCCTTAGAAAATATTGCTTTATGGCACGAAAGAGATATTTCACATTCAAGTGTAGAGAGAAATATAGGGCCAGACGCAAACATCACTCTTGATTTCGCTTTAGTAAGACTAGCTAATATATTAGATAATATGATTGTTTATCCAAAAAAAATGTTACAAAATTTAAATCTAACCAAAGGATTAATTTTTTCTCAAGAATTGATGTTAGAATTAACTAAAACTGGATTAAGCAGAGAAAAATCTTATAGAATGATACAAAATTATGCAAAAAAATGTTTTGCAGAAAATTTAGACTTATATAGCGTCATTCAGACTGACAAATATATAATGAGCAAAATTTCACCCAAAAAATTACAATCTATTTTTAGTTACGCTAAACATTTTAAGAATGTGAACTTAATATTTAAAAGAGTTTTCAGGTAATGAAAAAAGGAAAAAAATTATACGAAGGTAAAGCAAAAATCATTTATGCTTCTTCTGATAAAAATTTAGTTATCCAATATTTTAAAGACGATGCTACTGCTTTTAATAATCAAAAAAAAAGTACCATAGAGGGAAAAGGTGTATTGAATAATCGTATTTCAGAGCACATACTTTCTAATCTGTCTCAAATAGGAATTAAAAATCATTTAGTAAAAAGATTAAATATGAGAGAGCAATTAATAAAATTGGTAGAAATTATTCCAATTGAGTTTGTTGTGAGAAATGTTGCTACCGGCTCATTAACGAAAAGACTTGGAATTGAAGATGGAACGGTTCTTAAAGAACCCCTAATTGAATACTGTTTGAAAGATGATGAACTTGGAGACCCCTTAATCGCTGAGGATCATATCTATGCTTTTGAGTGGGCCTCAAAAAAAGAGATAGAAAAAGTAAAAAAAATGATCTTGAGAATTAACGATTTCATGATTGGTATGTTTAGAGGCGTTGGTATCAAGTTGATAGACTTTAAACTTGAATTTGGCAGAGTAAAATTAAATGGTAAGACTGAAGTTATTCTAGCTGATGAAATTAGTCCAGATACTTGTCGATTGTGGGACTCTATTACTGAAAAGAAACTAGATAAAGATAGATTTAGGAAAGATTTGGGAGATTTGATTCCAGCATATACTGAAGTTGCAAAAAGACTAGGAATTTTACATGAACATTCCAATGTTACTGCGGTCAATGTTACAAAATTATCTTCAGTTAAAAAAAAGAGTAAATGAAGGTCTCTGCAATTATCACTTTAAAAAAAGATGTTCTGGATCCGCAAGGAAAAGTTATTCACCAGACCTTAGATGGAATGGGATTTAAGGATGTTAATGAAGTTAGACAAGGAAAATATTTTGAAATTGATGTAAGGGAAAATGATCCAAAGAAAGCTCAAAAAATTGTTGAAGATATGTGTGACAAGCTCTTAGCAAATCTTGTAATAGAAAATTATAAAATTATTGAGATACAATAATTCATGAAATCAGCAGTAATTACTTTTCCAGGTTCAAATTGTGACAGAGATATGCACGTCGCACTAAATAAGTTTGGTTTTAAAAATCAAATGGTCTGGCATAACGATAATGAACTACCTAAATCTGATTTGGTAGTGCTTCCAGGGGGATTTTCATATGGCGATTATTTGAGATGTGGGAGCATGGCTTCTAAATCTAAGATAATGCAATCAGTAATCAAATTTGCAAAATCAGGTGGTTTAGTGATGGGAATTTGTAATGGTTTTCAGATACTGGTTGAAAGTGGATTAGTTCCAGGAGTTTTGTTGAGAAATAAATATTTAGAATTTATTTGTAAAAATGTTTTTGTAAAAATTGATAATAAAGATAATCCATATTTTAAAAATTTAGATAAAGAGGTATTTGAGTTTCATATTGCTCATAATGAGGGAAATTATTTTTGCACTAATGATCAACTTAAAGAAATAGAGGATAATAATCAGGTAGCAATTTACTATTGCAATGATAATGGAAAAACAGAGGAAAAATTTAATCCAAATGGTTCATTAAAGAATATTGCTGGAATTTTTAATAAGAAAAAAAATGTTTTAGGAATGATGCCTCATCCAGAAAGAATGATTGATAAAAGTTTGTCTGGAGAAGATGGATCTTTGTTTTTTAAAAATTTAATAAATAACATAAAATAATGGAAGTTAACGAGCAGATAGCTATAGATCACGGTTTAAAAAAAGATGAATATAAAAAAATTTGTGATCTGTTAAAAAGAGTTCCCAATCTAACTGAACTTGGAATTTTCTCTGCAATGTGGAATGAACACTGTTCCTATAAATCATCGAGACTTCATTTAAAAAAACTACCAACTTCCGGAAAAAAAGTGATTCAAGGACCAGGAGAAAATGCAGGTGTGATTGATATTGAGGATGGAGATGCAATCGTTTTCAAAATTGAAAGTCATAATCATCCTTCTTTTATTGAGCCTTATCAAGGAGCAGCTACTGGTGTGGGTGGTATCATGAGGGATGTTTTTACAATGGGTGCAAGACCGATTGCAAATTTAAACTCGATTCATTTTGGATCTTCACAACACAAAAAAACAAAAAATCTTTTAAGAGGAGTTGTTCATGGAATTGGGGGTTATGGAAATTGCATGGGTGTACCAACAATTGCCGGACAAACTTCTTTTGACAGTTCTTACAATGGTAACATTTTAGTCAATGCGATGACTCTTGGATTGGTTAAGAAAAATAAAATTTTTTATTCAAAAGCTGCTGGTCTTAACAAACCTGTTATTTACGTTGGTTCAAAAACTGGACGAGATGGTATTCATGGAGCAAGTATGGCGTCTGCTAGTTTTGATGAAAAAATTGAAGAAAAAAAACCAACTGTTCAAGTTGGAGATCCTTTTACAGAAAAGCTTTTACTTGAGGCTTGTCTAGAATTGATGGCTGGAGACTCAATTATTGCAATACAAGACATGGGTGCAGCAGGTCTTACATCTTCAAGCATCGAAATGGCGTCAAAAGGTAATTTGGGAATTGAATTAAATCTAAATAAAGTCCCATGTAGAGAAAGCAAAATGACACCTTACGAAATTATGCTCTCCGAAAGCCAAGAAAGAATGTTGATTGTGCTAGAAAATGGAAAAGAAAATATAGCAAAAAAAATATTTGATAAATGGGATTTAGATTTTGCTATCATTGGTAAAACAACTAATACAAGAAATATTGAATTATATTATGATGAAAAACAAGTAGCCTGTATTCCTATTAATACTTTAGTTGAAAACTCTCCAATGTATGATCGAAAATGGAAAAAAACAAAGCTACCTAAAAAAAATTTAATCAAAAAAGAGGAATTTAAAAAATTTAAAATCAAAGAAGTTTTAAATAAAATTTTATCAAATCCTAATGTTTGTAGTAAAGAATGGATCTGGCAACAATATGATCACACCGTGATGGGTGATACAATACAAAAACCGGGTGGGGACTCTGGTGTGGTGAGAGTTCATGGAACCGATAAGGCAGTAGCTGCAACTGTTGACTCTTCAGCTATTTATTGTTGGGCGCATCCTCTTACAGGTGGAAAACAAGTTGTTTGTGAAAGCTGGAGAAATCTTATTTCTGTTGGAGCAACTCCGATCGCTATAACAAATTGTTTGAACTTTGGAAGTCCAGAGAAAGAAGAAAATATGGGGGAATTTGTTGAATGTGTTCAGGGAATAGGTGAAGCTTGTGAATATTTAAAATTTCCAGTCGTTTCTGGAAATGTATCATTTTACAACCAAACAAAAGAAATTGGGATTAAACCAACACCATCGATTGGTGGTGTGGGTCTGATAAAAGATTACCAACAAATGATTACTATGGACTTTAAAGAAATTAATAATCTTGTTTTAATAATTGGTAAAACTGAAGGTCACATCGATCAAAGTCTTTTTGCAAGAAATATATTAAATGAAAAGAATGGACCCCCACCTGAAATAAATCTCTTCAATGAAAAAAATAATGGTGAAACGGTTCTCCAACTTATCAAAAGTAATCTTGTTAGGAGTGCTCATGATGTATCTATCGGAGGAATAATTACAGCTGTAAGTAAAATGTGTATAAAAGGAAATATAGGTATTGAATTTGATAAACCTAAATATTTTATGAGTGAAATTGAATATTTATTTTCTGAAGATCAAGGTAGATATGTTATAGAAATCGAGCCTAAAAATTTAAAAAAAGTTGAGAGTATTTTAAACAAAAATTCTGTTCACTTTGATAAATTTGGTAAAATTACTGATAAAAATATGATTATCAATGGGAAGACAAAAGTTACAATTGACGAATTAAAAGCTTATAATACTAATTGGTTATCTAACTACATGAATTGATTATGGCAATGGATTTAAAAGAGATTGAAAAGCATATAAAAGAAGCTTTACCGGATGCATTAGTTGAGATACAAGATTTAGCTGGTGACGGAAACCATTATTCTGCGACTATTACTTCATCTCAATTTAGTGGTAAAAGTAAAATTGAGCAGCATAAGATGGTATATAATTCTTTAAAAGGTAAAATGGGAAATGAACTTCACGCCTTAGCGATAAAAACAAAGGAGCAATAATGGACGATCAAATTAAAAATTTAATTCAAAATCATATCGATAATAATGATGTTTGTTTATTCATGAAGGGAACACCTGATGCTCCACAATGTGGATTTTCGATGGCAGTAGCAAATTTACTTAAAATTTTAGAAGTAAATTATAAAGGAGTTAATGTTTTAGAAGATCAATCTTTAAGAGAGGGTATAAAGACTTTCAGTGACTGGCCAACAATACCACAATTATATGTTAAAAAAGAATTCGTTGGTGGTTGTGATATCGTTAAAGAAATGTATGAAAATGGTGAATTAAAAAAAGTCTTTGATGATAAAGGCGTAAAATATAAAAAGTAAATCTATCTAGAATAATATTCGATTACTAAATTTGGTTCCATAACTATTGGATAAGGAACTTCCTCAAACTTTGGTACTCTTATGAATTTAAATTTTTTATTCTTTTCATCCATTTGAATGTATTCTGGAGTTTCTCTCTCTTTATTTGCTAAAGCTATATCAACTATTGCTAATTGCTTAGACTTATCTCTAATCTCAATCGTATCCTCTTCCTTAACTGAATAACTCGAAATGTTGACTTTTTTTCCATTTACTCTTACATGACCGTGATTAATAAGTTGACGTGCAGAAAAGATCGTTGTTGCAAATTTCGCTCTGTATATAACCGCATCTAATCTTCTTTCTAACAAACCAATTAGGTTTTCGCTTGTATCCCCTTTTAACATGCTAGCTTTTTTATAAATATTTCTAAATTGTCTTTCGTTGATATTACCATAATAAGCTTTTAATTTTTGTTTTGCTTGAAGCTGAATACCATAGTCTGAAGGTTTAGATGTTTTGGTTTGACCGTGCTGTCCTGGTCCGTAAGCTCTGGTATTAAAAGGACTTTTTGGTCTTCCCCAAAGGTTAACTTTTAATCGTCTATCAACTTTGTGTTTAGAGTTTAATCTTTTTGTCATTTAATATTGGGTCTTATAAACTTACACATTATTTTGTCAATCAACGTTTTTTACCCAAACTTGCGAATACGCTTGATAAAATACGTGTTTCTTTATCGGATAATTCCATTTTATAAAAAATGTTTCTTAAATTCTGTAACATTACTGGTTTCTTTTCCTTTGGTTTAAAAAAATTGATGTCTTCTAAATTACTCAAACACAAGTTTATCATTGATTGTATTTCTTTTTTTGATGCTGGTTTAACTTTTTTTGATTTTTGAAATGGTTTAGTTCTCATTTTAATTATACTAGAGACTACTTGAGCTATAATAATTAAACTATGAGAAAGATTTAATGACTTAAATTCTGGATTAGTTGGAATTTGTAAAGTGTAATTAGCATAACTCACCTCTTCATTTGAAAGACCTGAGGCTTCAGATCCAAATAAAAAACCGACTTTTTTTTTAAAATCTATTTTCTTCAAATCGTCTAGATTTATATGTTTTATATTTTTATTTCTAAATCGCGCTGAAGTCGCAATTACAATATCAATATCTTTAAATGCCTTTTCATTATTCTCATACACTTTACTTTGATTAATAATATTTTTTGCACCTACTGATGTAGCAAAAATTTTATCATTTGGAAAAATAGGCTTAGGATTTATTAAAATTAACTTTTTAAAGCTAAAATTTTTTATTGCTCTTGCGCATGCACCAATATTTTCTGACAACTGTGGCTTATGTAAAATAAATGAAATATTATTTTTTGACATGTTAATCAGTCAAACCATGGTCTCTATTATAAGATGATATCTTAGAATTTTTTATACCTTCCAAAAATTTTTTATCTACATCCCAAATAGAAACTTTTAGTGGATAACATTTTGCTACATCAGATGAATGCTCAGAACCACAATCACCACCGGGACATGCAGATAAAGCTCCTAATAGATCAGTCTCAGCAAAAAATTCTAAATAATCACCAGGTCTTACCGGGCTTGATTTCATAAAATATTGCTTAGTATCATTGGTAAAACCAGTAAGCATAAATACATTTAATACATCGTGCACAATTTTTTCTGCCTCATCTATTTTAATGTTCTTTTCCTTAACTAAAGCTCTAGTTAAATTTGAATGACAACAATAATGGTAATCGTTGTTTGATGTTAGCTTGTAAGTATAAGGATCACATCTAGTACCAATAACATCATGAACTGAGCCCCCATCCTTATCATAACCATACCAATCTAACGTATCCCACGTAATTGTTGCCAATGATCTTAAATATGGGAAACTGCTGAACATTTTGTCTCCAACTGAAATATGTGTTCCGTAGAGAGCTCTAGTTTTTCCAGAATAAAACTTTTCATTTAAATTATCAGCTTGAAATATATTTAAATCTCCTACTTGTGGACCTTCAATACTTTCAATTCTAAAAAAATTACCTGATTTAACATTGAAAGTTTTAGCATCTCTTGGAGGGACTATAACTTCATCAATTTTTTTAATATGTTTTCTCGCTTCATGTAATTTTTCAAGATTATTATTTATATTATCATTTGAGTAACAAACTACGGGATCTGCTCCTACCCTGCTTTCAATATCAGCAGGTTTCAAAGAGAACTTTTTAATTTTCATTTATTTACTTGCAGGAGCTTTGTCCTTGAATAATTTAAAATCTAAACTGTCAATAAGAGCTTTAAATGATGCATCAATTATGTTTGGTGATACGCCGATTGTAAACCAATTTTTTCCTTGAGAGTCTGTGCTTTCTATCGATACTCTAGTGGTCGCTTCAGTTCCTGTATTTAAAATTCTTACCTTATAGTCAACTAGTTTTAAATCTTTTAAATATTCAGAATATTTTTCTAACTTAGTAACATTTTTTCTTATAGCGTTATCTAAAGCATGAACGGGTCCATTACCCTCACCTTCGCAAACTATTTGCTCACCATCAACTTCTAATTTTGCTTTTGCTCTAGAAACTATTTTATCTTGATTGTTTTTCGAGACTGAAACGTCGTATTCCTTAATTGAGATATATCTTGGAATTTCTCCCATCACTCTTCTGGCTAATAATTCAAAAGATGCATCAGCTCCATCATAACTATAACCAATGAATTCTCTATCTTTAACTTCTTCTAATAGTTTTTTTACTTTAGAATCATTTTCCTTAATATCAATTCCAATTGTTTTAAGTCTTGACAGGATATTTGATTTACCTGACTGATCAGAAACAACAATATTTCTATTATTACCAACATCTTCAGGATTTATATGCTCATAAGTTTTAGGATCCTTTTGAACAGCAGATACATGTAAACCGCCCTTGTGTGAAAACGCAGCAGCACCAACGTATGGTAAATGTTTATTTGGTTTTCTATTTAGTATCTCATCAAGCAACCTTGAACATTGTGTAATATGTTTAATATTTTTCTCTTTTATGCTTATTTCAAATTTATCTGATAACTCTTTCTTAAGATGGAAACTTGGAATAATTGACATTAAATTAGCATTACCACATCTTTCACCTAAGCCATTAATAGTACCTTGAATTTGTCTTACTCCTGATAAAACGGCTGCTATTGAATTTGCAACAGCATTACCAGTATCATTATGTGCATGAATACCTAAACTATCACCAGGTATATGTTCTGAAACTTCTTTTACTATCTTAGTCACTTCATGAGGAAGTGTACCACCATTAGTATCGCATAGAACTATCCATTTAGCTCCGTTATCATAAGCAGCCTTGATACAAGCTAAAGCATATTCGGGGTTTGCCTTATAGCCGTCAAAGAAATGTTCTGCATCAAACATGAACTCTTTATTATTTTTTACAAAATGCTTTGTCGTTTCTTTAATGTTATCTAAATTTTCCTCTTTAGATATACCTAAAGCAACATCAACATGAAAATCCCAAGACTTTCCAACTAAACAAACAGATTTAGTATTAGAATTTAAGATTGCTGACAAACCTGGATCATTTTCAGCACTTCGTCCTGCCTTTTTGGTCATTCCAAAAGCAGTAAAGGTAGAGTTTTTTAAATCTAAACCTTTCTGAAAAAATTCTGTATCAGCCGGATTGGCACCTGGCCAACCTCCTTCAATATAATCTACACCAAGATCATCTAAAGCATGTGCAATCTTTGTTTTTTCATCAATTGAAAAATGTACACCTTGGGTTTGAGCTCCATCTCGAAGTGTTGTATCAAATATGTATAATCTTTCCTTACTCATTTAAATTTCCACAGTGTTTTACCATTTTTGTCCTCTATTAAAACACCTTTGTCTGAAAGTTCATCTCTTATTCGATCAGCTTCTTTATAATCCTTATTTTCTCTAGCTTTATCTCTTAAGTTTATCATTTTTTCGATTTCAGGCTCACTTAACGAAACTCTATCTCTTTTAAAATTATGCCACTGCTCACTCGTTTCATTTAATAAACCAATAAATCTACATGCTGATATAAATAAATCTTTGTTATCATCTTTAATTGCTTTTTCATACAAGCCATGGAGATTAGCAATATAACCTGGGGTATTTATATCTTCGTACAAGGGTTTCAATATTTCATCAGGAACTTTTACGGGTTTGAAGTTATCTAATTTTATTCGATACCACTTATCTAAAGTATTTTTACAATCAATTAATAATTTATCGTTCCAATCTAAAGGTTGTCTGTAATGTGCACTCATCAGTGCTAACCTGATTATTTGACCACTCATTTTTTTTCTAAAGTCTTTTATCTTTAAGATATTACCTTGAGACTTGGCCATTTTTTCATTCGACATTGTTATAAAGGCATTATGAATCCAAAAGTTAGCAAAAACTTCAGTATCATTAGCACATCTAGATTGAGCAATTTCATTTTCGTGGTGAGGAAAAATTAAATCAATACCACCACCATGTATATCAAATTTATCACCTAAAAGTTTTTTTGACATAGCAGAACATTCTAAATGCCATCCTGGTCTACCTGGTCCCCAAGGAGATTCCCAAGAAGGTTCATCTTTAATTGACGGCTTCCATAACACAAAATCCTCAGAGTTTCTTTTATTGTCACTTATTTCAACTCTCGAACCTGCAATTAAATCTTCTAACTTTTTATTTGATAATTTTCCATACTCAGAAAATTTTTTTACCTCAAAATATACATGTTTATTGTTTTCATATGCGTAACCTTTTTTAATTAAATCATTAATCATTTGAATCATTAGATCTATATGCTCAGTCGCTTTGGGTTGATGAGTAGGATCCTCACAATTTAAAAATTTACAGTCTTCGAAAAAACTTTTAGTTATTTTTTCAGTCAACTCTTTTGTCGATATTTTAAGTTTTTGTGAAGATAAAATAATCTTATCATCAATATCTGTGATGTTTCTTACATATGTGACTTTTGAAAAATTATTTTTTAAAATCTTAAAAAGAATGTCAAAAATAATTAGTGGTCTTGCATTCCCAATATGTGGATCATCATAAACTGTCGGTCCACAAACATACATGCCGATATTTTTTTTTTGTATCGGGATGAATTGCTCTTTTTTATTTGTTAAATTGTTTGTTAAAAAAATATCCATTTCACTTGATTAAGAAATATACCTTATTTAATGATTTGTTAATCTAATTGATTAACTAGGAATTTTGCATACTGGAATAGGCTCCATTTTATGCATATTTTGTTTTCTAATTTTTTCGTATTCTGCTTTATGTGGAGAATTAGGATTCTTCATTGCATCTTCTAGAGCTTGATAGTCAAAACCTAACTGACCCTCATCAGTTCTCCCATCATCCCAGAGACCATCTGTTGGAGCAGCATCGATAATCTCTTGCAATATTCCAAGTTCTTTCCCAATTTCCCAAACTTCAGTTTTATTACAATCTGCTATTGGAGAAATATCAACTCCCCCATCTCCATATTTTGTGTAAAATCCAACTCCAAAGTCCTCTACTTTATTACCCGTTCCAACAACTATTCCTTTATTGGCTGCTGCTACTTGATAAAGAGTTGTCATTCTCAATCTTGCTCTTGAATTTGCAAACCCGTGTTCGTTATCAAATTTATTTAATGTTGATGAAAATGTCTCAAATAATTTATCTAAACTTATAGTGTGTGCCTCTACATTTTTAAATTTTTTTACTAACCATTGTTGATGTTTTAAACTCAAATCATGTTGGTTTTCTATTTGCTTAATGGGCATAGTCAAAACAATAGTTTTTAAACCTGTCATCGCGCTTAATGTACTTGATACAGATGAGTCGATTCCTCCTGAAATACCAATTATCAAAGCTTGAGCTTTAGATGGCATTTGATCAACGTATGATTTGATCCAATTTGATATATATTTTACTTTTTCTTTAGGATTCATAGGGTAATATTTAACAATCTTAAAATTTAAAGCAATAGATCAAGATGCCACTTGAATAGAATTTTTCGAATAACTGCTATTCTTTTTAATCTCATCTGATATTAAAAATGCTAACTCTAAGGCTTGGTCTGCGTTAAGCCTTGGATCACAATGAGTGTGGTATCTACTTGATAAATCGGCATCAGAAATTTTTCTAGCTCCACCAGTACATTCTGTCACATTTTGACCTGTCATTTCGATATGTAAGCCTCCTGCGTATGAACCCTCACTTTGGTGAACTGCAAATACATCTCTTACTTCTTTTAAGATTCTATTAAAAGGTCTAGTTTTAAAACCTGATGTAGATTTGATTGTATTTCCATGCATTGGATCACAAGACCAAATTACATTTAAACCTTCTTTCTTAATAGTTCTTACAAGTTTAGGTAAAAATTTTTCAACTGAATCATGTCCAAATCTAGATATTAATGTAATCTTACCCTTTTCATTTTTTGGGCTTATCAAATTGCAAATTTTTACTATTTCCTCCGGTTTACTTGTAGGGCCACATTTAATTCCTATTGGATTTTCTATACCTCTACAAAATTCGACATGTCCTCCATCTAATTGTCTTGTTCTATCACCTATCCAAACAAAGTGAGCAGATGTATCGTGGTACTCTCCGGTTGTGGAGTCTATTCTAGTCATACTTTCCTCAAAAGGTAAATGTAAAGCCTCATGTGATGTCCAGAAATTGACTGTATACAATCTATTATTAAAATCTGATGTAATTCCACAGGCTGACATGAATGCTAAAGCATCAGCAATCTTGTCTTCCAAATCTTTAAATTTCTTAGCTTGAGGACTTTTTTTTATGTAATCTAAATTCCACAAATGAACTTTATTTAAATCCGCAAAACCTCCTTTTGAAAAAGCTCTTAACAAATTTAAAGTTGATGCAGATTGAGAGTAAGCTCTGAAAAGTCTTTTTGGATCATGTTCTCTTGCTTTCTCAGTAAACTCTATTCCATTGACATTATCGCCTAAATAACTTGGAAGTTCTAAATCACCTTGTTTCTCAGTTGGGGCACTCCTCGGTTTTGCAAATTGACCCGCTATTCTACCCAACTTAATAACTGGCAGTGAGGCAGAGTAAGTTAACACCAAAGACATTTGCAAAATTATTTTAAAGGTATCTCTAATATTATCTGGATTAAATTCAGCAAAACTCTCAGCACAATCACCACCTTGGAGTAAAAAAGCTTTTCCGTCTACCACTTCTGCAAGTTGTTGTTTTAAATGTCTTGTTTCACCAGCAAAGACGAGCGGTGGAAAGTTTTTTATCTTACCTAAGACTTGTTCTAATTCTTTTTTATTTAGATATTCCGGAATATGTTTTACCGGAAATTTTCTCCAACTGTTAATTTTCCAATTTTTCATTTACAACCCTAAATTGTTATACAGATATTTTGCTTATTATCAATACAGATAGATAAATTGACATTACTATCTATAAACTTTTTGAGCTGTTTTCGCTGATGATCTTAATTTTATCAATTTTAAAACTTTTTTATCCCTTTTTTGAGTCTCTAAAGGACTAAACAGGGCTTTTCCTCTTTTTTGAGCATTCTTTTGTTTTTTACATAAATAATAAATTGCTAAACTTTTTCTAAATTGGTTTTTGGGACATCTTACGGGTTCTGCCAGTCCATGCCAACTATTTTGAGTTGTATCAAAAATTACTGCCCTATTAAATTTAGGCAAAATAGATTTAACAAGTTTACCAGGATTTTTTGAACTTTTATTTTCCCAAAAACCTAATGATCCTCCCCATTTATCTTTCCATTTTGAATTTAAGTATATTATCAAATTTAATTTTCTTTGGAAATTAAGTTTAGGATGGATTGAGTAATCCAAATGCATATTAAGTTTTCCACCTTTTTTATGAATGTGCCAACCGCCACCATTCAAGCCAATATCAGTGAAAATTTTATTTTTTGAAATATATTTTTGAAGTATTGATACAAAACTAATCGAATTAAGATAATCGAAAGTTTTATAAGTATCTTTTGGAAAAATATTCCAATTATTACAAGTTTTTTTTATCTCTAAAGGATTTTTGTATTCATGCCAAATTTTTGAATTATATTTTGGAAAATCTTTCTCTAATCTTTTTGCAAGCTTAGAGTCAAAAAAATTATCAATTACACAGTAATTAAATGGTTTATTTTTTGAAAATTTTTTTAGAGAATTTTTTAATTTTGTAAAATCAGCAATCATTATTTCTAAATTATTCTACAGTAACTGATTTAGCAAGATTTCTAGGCTTATCTATATCATAACCTTTTTTTAATGCTGAATAATAAGCAAGTTTTTGAAGCGGGATGGTTAAAAGAAAAGGTAATAAATCATCATTAGTCTTTTCAACCTCTATTGTTTCCCATATATTTTCAGAAATTATTTCATCAGAGCTTTTGTTGGTGATTAATAATACTTTTGCACCTCTTGCAATTACTTCCTGCATATTTGAAATTGTTTTTTTATAATAATTATCTCTAGGTGCTAATACTACAACCGGCATACCCTCTTCAATCAAAGCTAGAGGTCCATGTTTCATCTCTCCAGCTGGATAACCTTCAGCGTGTATGTAGGATAATTCCTTTAATTTTAATGCACCTTCCAATGCTATAGGAAATGAAAAACCTCTTCCTAAAAACATAGACCCTTTAGCCTCATTAAAGGTATTAGAAATATTTTGTATTTTATTATCTAACAATAAAGTTTGTTCGACTAATTTTGGTAAATTTCTTAAATCTTTTAATTTATTTGCAAATATTTTTTTCTCTAAATCGGATCTTTGTAAACCTAATTTTAATGCTAGAATATACAAAATGAGAATTTGGCCTAAAAATGCTTTCGTAGATGCTACCCCAATTTCAGCACCACAATGAATTGGTAAAACGAAATTAGAGTCTCTTGCTATTGAACTTTCAATAACATTGACTATTGCACAAGTTTTCATGCCATTTTTATTACACAAATCTAACGCCGCATAAGTATCAGCAGTTTCTCCTGATTGTGAGACAAAAACATATAAACAGTCTTTTTTGAATCTATTTTTTCTATATCTAAACTCCGATGCAATATCTATATTTACATCTAATGAGGTTAATTCTTCAAACCAATACTTTGCCATCAAGCAGGAATGATAAGCAGTTCCACAACCAATTAAAGTAATGGAAGAAATTTCATTTTTTTTCCAAGGAATATTATAAATATTTATATCATTGTTTGCTGTGTCTATATATTCTTTAATGCCATTTTTTAACGTTGTTGGTTGTTCTTCAATTTCTTTAGCCATAAAGTGTTTGTAATCACCTTTATCATATTTTTCCTCTTCACTTGATAACTCTAAAACTTTTTTATTAATTTTAGTTCCATCTTCGCTAAAAAACTCTACATGGTCTTTTTTAATAACACAAAATTCTCCGTCATTTAAATAAGTTATTTTGTTGGTCATTGATTTGAGCGCATACGAGTCAGAACCTAAATAATTTTCATTAGGCCCGTAACCAACAGCTAATGGAGAGCCTCTTCTTGCACCAATAATTAAATCTGGCTTGTCTTTAAATATTATTCCTAAGGCGAAACTTCCATGCAAAGCTTTTAAAGTTTTTTTAATTGAGTTAGTGATACTTTCTGTCTTTAAGTTTTCAGTAATTAAATGAACGATTACCTCAGTATCTGTTTGAGATTTAAACTTATGACCTTTGCTTAATAAAAATTTTTTTAATAATGTTGAGTTTTCAATTATCCCATTGTGGACAACTGATACGTTTTGAGAAGAATGTGGATGTGCATTAGTACTATTTGGTAACCCATGAGTAGCCCATCTTACATGACCAATGCCAATTGTTCCCTCCATATTCTGTACCAAAGAATTTTTTTCTAAATTATCTACTCTACCTTCAGACTTAATTTCATTGATCAAACCATTAGAAAGAGTTGCAATACCTGCTGAGTCATAACCTCTGTATTCTAATTTTTTTAAAGAATTTATAATTGTAGCTGAGACTGATTTATTACTATTGATACCTATTATTCCACACATAATTATTTCTTTTTATAATTTTTAACCTCGGTTTGCACACTTCTTGTTAAAGCTAAACTTTTTTTTCTAACATTTTTTGTAATTACAGATCCGGCACCAATTACACTATTCTCCTCTATAGTTAGTGGAGCTACGAGTGATGAATTTGACCCAACAAAAACTTTATCTTTTATTTTAGTTTTGTGTTTTTTAATACCATCATAATTACAAGTGATTGTTCCTGCTCCAATGTTCACAAATTTACCTATTTCACTATCTCCGATATAAGTCAGGTGATTTACCTTAGATTTTTTACCTATTGTACTTTTTTTAACTTCAACAAAATTACCAATTTTTGAATTTTCTTTTAAAACTGAACCAGGTCTAATTCGAGCATATGGACCTACTTCAACTCTATTTTCTAATTTACAATCTTCTAAATGTGAAAAAGATTTTATAGTCACATTATTGCCTATTCTAACTTTTGCACCAAAAACAACATATGGTTCAATAGTAACATTTTTTCCAATCCTAGTGTCTTTTGAAAAGTAAATTGTTTCTGGGCCTATCATTTTTACACCAAATTTTAAAAATTTATTTCTCAGATTATTCTGTTGCTTTTGTAAATTTAACTGTTTCATCTATGAAAATCTTTATATTATGTATATATGTTTCTTAATTCACAAAATATTTCTTAAAAATACTTTTATCTATGAAAGAAAAATTAACAATTCTCTTTGACTTAGATGGAACATTAGTTGATACAGCACCGGATCTAATGCGTGCACACAATCATGTCATGAATAAATTTGGTTACCCAACAAAATCAACAGAGGAAATTAGAAATCTTGTTGGACAAGGTGCTGGTGCGATGCTTGGAAGATCAATTTGGGGCCAGGCAAAAAAAGAATTTGGAAAAGTTCAGGATGATAAAATAAAAAAAGAAATGGTTAAGGATTTCGTAGACTATTACGGAAAAAATATTGTCAATGAAAGTACTTTAATAAACGGTGTTAAAGACTTTTTAATTTGGTCAAAAAAAAATGGTATTTCAATGGCGGTTTGTACAAATAAACAAGAGCATTTAGCCATCGATTTATTAAAAAAAATTGGAATTTACGATTTTTTTGAATATGTAGCGGGGCATAATACTTTTGATTATTGTAAACCTGACCCAAGACACTTAATATCTGTAATAGAAATTCTTAATGGAAATTTAAAAAAATCATTAATGATCGGAGATAGTGAGACAGATGCTAATGCAGCAAAAAGTGCAGGCATTCCAGTTATTTTAATGGAAGATGGTTATACTGAAAAAAATACAACTGAAATTTACCACAACCACTTAGTAAAAGACTTTGTGGGTATAGAAAAAATAGTATCTAAATATCTTTAATATTGATTATTTTTTTTTAACTATTACAAACAACACCGACTATAAGGAGTTATTTTGATATTACATAAAGTAAAAGTTTATCCATCCAAAATTCACTTACCTAAAAAAAAACAACTTGCTTGGAAAATTGCTGAAATAGCTAGTGACAATGCAAAATTAAATAAAGATGCTATAGAAATGGTTATCAATAGAATAATTGATAATGCGTCTGTTGCAATCGCATCTCTAAATAGAAAACCTGTAGTTTCATCTAGAGAAATGGCTTTAAAACATTCTAGAAAAAATGGTGCTACACTCTTTGGTGTTAATAAAAAATTAAAATTTGATTGTGAGTGGGCTGCATGGTCAAATGGAACAGCTGTTAGAGAGCTTGATTTCCACGATACTTTTTTAGCAGCAGATTACAGTCATCCTGGAGATAATATTCCTCCATTGATAAGTGTAGCTCAACAAAATAAAAAAAATGGATTAGATCTTCTAAAAGGGATTATTACAGCTTATGAGGTACAAGTTAATTTAGTTAAAGGAATATGTTTACATAAACACAAAGTTGATCACATTGCTCATTTAGGACCTAGTGTGGCCGCAGGAATAGGGTCGATGCTTAGGTTAAATACTGAAAAAATTTATCAGGCTGTTCAACAAGCTTTACATACAACTATTTCTACTAGACAGTCTAGAAAAGGGGAAATCTCAAGTTGGAAAGCATATGCACCAGCTCATGCTGGTAAACTAGCAATAGAAGCTGTAGACAGAGTTATGCGGGGAGAAAGTGCCCCAAGTCCAATCTATGAAGGTGAAGATAGTGTGATCGCCAGAATCCTAGATGGCAAAAAAGCATTATATAAAGTTCCTCTTCCAAAAAAAGGTGAGGCTAAAAAAGCAATACTTGAAACTTACACAAAAGAATATTCAGCTGAATATCAGTCACAAGCATTAATTGATTTAGCAAAAAAGTTAAATAAGAAAGTGCAAAATTTAAATCAAATAAGAAAAATCGATATTTATACAAGTCATCATACTCATTATGTAATTGGGACCGGTGCAAATGATCCTCAAAAAATGGACCCAAATGCAAGTAGAGAAACTTTAGATCATTCAATAATGTATATTTTTGCTGTTGCTTTAGAAGATGGAAACTGGCACCACATAAAATCTTACACTAAATCCAGGGCTAAGAAAAAAAGCACGATAAAAATTTGGAAATCTATAAAAACCCATGAAGATAAAAAATGGACTAAAAAATATCATAATCCAGATCCTAGGAAGAAAGCTTTTGGTGCAAAGGTAGTAATTACCCTAAAAAACGGTAAAAAAATTTCGGAACAACAAGATATAGCTGATGCTCATCCTTATGGATCACGACCTTTTAAAAGAAAGAATTACATAAATAAATTTTTAACTTTAACCGAAAATTTATTGACTAAAAAAGAAAGTGATAGATTTTTAAAAGTAGTACAGAATTTAAAAAGATTAAAATCAGGTCAATTAGATAAATTGAACATAGAAGTGAAAAAAAATAAGCTTAAAAGAAACTTAAAAAAAGGAATTTTTTAATGCATTTTGTTGAGAAAAAACCAAATCAAAAAAGAGAGGATTTCGATAAGAAATTAAAATCAAATAGAATTTTAAGGGTTCCTGGTGCTTATAATCCTTTAACAGCAAAACTTATCGAAGAAATTGGGTATGATGCAGTTTATGTTTCAGGTGGTGTTATGGCTAATGATCTTGGTTTTCCTGATATTGGATTAACTACATTGCAAGATGTAAGTACAAGATCATATTTAATATCTAGAGTTACAAATCTTCCAACCATTGTTGATATTGATACAGGTTTTAAATCTTGTAAAGAAACAATTGAAACTTTTGAGGAATTTGGAATTACAGCTGTACATATAGAGGATCAAATTGAAAGGAAAAGATGCGGTCATCTAGATAATAAAGAGTTAATTTCTACTGACGCTATGGTTAAAAAAATCAAAGATTGTATTTCAACTAGAAAAGACAAGAATTTTAAAATTATAGCTAGGTCAGATGCAAAAAGCGTAGAAGGAATAGATAAGATGATTGATAGATGCAAAGCATATGTCGATGCTGGAGCTGAAATTGTTTTTCCAGAAGCTTTGCATGATGAAAAAGATTTTGAAAAAGTAAGAAAAGAGCTCTCATGCTACTTATTAGCGAATATGACAGAATTTGGAAAAACTAAATTGTTCAATTTTAAAGAGTTAGAACAATTTGGCTATAATATAGTTATTTATCCAGTCACCACTCAAAGATTAGCAATGAAAAATGTTGAAGACGGATTAAGAGACATTTATGCAAATGGACACCAAAACAATATTATTGATAAGATGCAAACTAGGAAAAGGTTATACGAGCTTGTAGATTATGAAAAATATAATAGTTTAGACGAAACTATTTATAATTTTAATACAGATGGACATGAATAATGAGTGATGACATAAAAAAAGGCTTACTTGGAATTGTTGTTGATGAAACAGAGGTTTCAAAAGTTATGCCTGAGATAAATTCTCTTACCTATAGAGGTTATGCAGCACAAGATTTGTGTGAATATTGTAAATTTGAGGAAGTCGCTTATTTAATTTTGAATAAAGATCTACCAAATTCAATAGAATTGAGAAAATTTGAAAAAGAGGAAAGAAATAATAGAGATCTCTCAAAAGATCTTTACTCATTTATTAAAAAGATGCCTAAGAAATCCCATCCTATGGATGTAGCTAGAACTGCGGTCAGCATCATGGGTTTGGAAGATAAAGAGACGACAGACTCATCACCTGAAGCAAACATGAGAAAAGCAGTTAGAATTTTAGCGAAAACACCAACTGCTTTAGCTGCGTTTTATAGAATAAGAAAAGGTAAAAATATTATCAAACCTAAAAAAAATTTAAATATGTCGGAGAATTTTTTTCATATGTGCTTTGGAAAAGTTCCTCAAAAAGAAATTGTAAAAGCTTTTGATGTTTCATTAATTTTATATGCTGAACACAGTTTCAATGTTTCAACATTTACAGCAAGAACTATAACAAGTAGTTTGTCTGATATTCACGGAGCTATAACTGGTGCAATAGCAAGTTTAAAAGGTCCTCTTCATGGTGGAGCTAATGAAGAAGTCATGCATATGATGAATAAAATAAAAAGTCCTAAAAATGCATTAAATTGGATAAACAATGCACTCGCAAAAAAAGAAGTTGTAATGGGTTTTGGTCATAGAGTTTATAAATCCGGTGACTCGAGAGTCCCTACCATGAGGAAATATTTTGCTAAAGTAGCAAAGATCAAAAAAGATAAAAAATTTGAAAAAATTTACGACATTGTTGAAAGAGTTATGATTGATAAAAAAAATATTCACCCTAATGTAGATTATCCCACTGGACCTACGTACCATTTAATGGGTTTTGACACAGATTTTTTTACACCAATATTTGTAATTTCGAGAATTACAGGATGGTCAGCACATATAATGGAACAACATGCTGCAAATAAACTAATTAGACCATTGGCGAGCTACAAAGGTAATAAACACAGAAAAGTTCTACAATTAAATCAGAGATAATTTTTATTTTTGAATTTTTGCAAAGCGGTTATCGCATAATATTTCAACATTATATTGATTGTCTTTTATAAATTCATCAACAGCTCTTTTAACATCTGGAGTAGTAACTAAACTATAGTCATCACATAAAACTGTTCCGCCTTTTTTTATAACTTCAACGCAGTTTTCTAAGTCATTCTTAACCGTATTATATTCATGACCCCCATCTAAAAAAACATAATCTATTTTACCCATGTCTATTTTTTTCAAAATTTTGTTTGAATTTCCTTTTATCAGGTGGACATTTTTTTCAAATTTTTTAAGTAAATCTTTAACAGACTCTAAGCTGTATGGATTCTCTTTTTTTATATATTTGAAATAAATATTCTTAAAAGGATTAGTAAATGTATTATTTGGAATGACTTCATTTTTATTTTCATTATTTTCTTCAAATAAATCTAGGCCAATATATTTAAAATTATCTTTATTGATTTGATAAAGTAGTTCACATACATTCCTTGCAGTAACTCCATGAAAAACTCCTATCTCTAAAAAAATTTTAGGTTGTTCTTTTCTGACTTCATTTAAAAGAAAATCTCCATGGCCTTTTTGTTTAAGACTCGTTTTTCTAAAATATTTCTTATATTTCATAAATAAATTTGTTAGTTTTTAAATTATTTAATTTGATCAAAATTAATTTATTTAAGCATTTCTTTTTTAAAAAGAGAAATACCGTTTTCAACTTTATTTTTATACGACTCCTCAAAGCTTCTTAATTGCCAGCCATTAAGTCTACTTTTGATTTCTATGAGATTTTTTTGCTTCCATTCATCAGTTGTTTCACTGAGTTTCCAATTCTTTTTTTCCTCATCAGTCCTTCCACACCCGTAACAAAAACCTGTTACAGGGTCTGTTTTGCAAATACTTATGCAAGGCGACACGATCATCTAGCCATATTAAATAATTTATGGCGATCTATCTAGTAATTTATTTAAAAATTAACTAAAAGCTTCAACCCAAGTCCCTTGAGTTGATGCTTTAGAATACTCTGTAGCACGACCTTCAAAGAAGTTCATATGCTCAACAGCATTTAGCATTGTATCGAGCCATCCAAGTGGATTTTTTTCTACATCATAAATTGGCTCTAATCCTAATTGGACCAATCTTCTATTTCCAATAAATCTAATGTAATCCTTAACCTCTTGTGCGGTTAAACCCTCCATTGGACCCATTTCAAAAGCTAAATCTATAAAAGCATCTTCATGCTCAACAATTGTTCTGCAAGCTTCGTAAAGTTCTTTTTTAAGTTTTGGTGTCCATATTTCTGGGTTCTCTTTTATAAATTCCTTAAAAATTCTAATCATTGAATTGCAATGAAGAGTTTCATCTCTAACAGACCACGTTACTATCTGCCCCATTCCTTTTAATTTATTGTGTCTTGGAAAATTTAAAAGGATTGCAAAACTAGCGAATAATTGTAGACCCTCTGTAAAAGCACTAAAAACCGCAACTGTTTTTGCAATATCTTCTTTAGAGTTTACGTTAAAACCCTGCATGTAATCATATTTATCTTTCATCTCTTTGTATTTCATAAAAGCTGAATACTCTGACTCAGGCATCCCGATTGTATCTAACAAATGTGAATATGCTGCTACATGAACTGTTTCCATTGCTGCAAAAGCAGTCATCATCATTAATACTTCAGTTGGTTTAAATACTGTTGTGTAGTGTCTTAAATAACAGTTATTAACCTCAACATCTGCTTGAGTGAAAAATCTAAATATTTGAGTAACCAAATTTTTTTCAGGTTGTGATAAATTTTTTTGCCAATCTCGTACATCATCACCGAGTGGCACTTCTTCTGGTAACCAGTGAATTCTTTGTTGTGTTAACCATGCATCATAACACCATGGATATCTAAATGGTTTGTATACCGGGTTTTCTACCAATAAACCCATCTTTTTTGGTTGAATAATTTCTTTTTTCTCCGTCTTAGTTTTTTCTGCTACTGACATGATAAACACTCCTCGTATTCTGGTTGTTCGTTAGATTGTTGTTTTTTTGATTTATACACATTAGCTGTAATATCAGTAGAGTTTGCATTATTGATATTTTCAGCTCTTTGAATTGATTTTGATCTACAGTAATAGAGGCTTTTAAGACCTTTTTTCCATGCATCAAAATGAATTCTATGTAATTCTTTTTTGTGAACATCTGCTGGCAAAAATAAATTAACTGATTGTGCTTGAGAGATATACGGAGTTCGATCTCCACTTAATTCAATTATCCATTTTTGATTTAACTCAAATGCTGTTTTGAAAACATCTTTTTCAAGATCAGTTAAAAAGTCCAAGTGAGAAACTGAACCTTGATTTGTAGTAATTGTAGACCAAGTTTCGTCATCGTTTTTACCATGACTTTCAAGTATTTCTTCAAGATATCTATTTCTAACATTAAAAGAACCTGACAAGGTTTTGTGCGTATAACTATTAGCTGCAATTGGCTCAACACCTGGTGAAGCACCTCCACAAATAATTGAAATAGATGCAGTTGGAGCTATTGCGGTTTTATTTGAAAATCTTTCCATGTAACCATACTCAGCTGCATCTGGACAAGCACCTCTTTCCTCTGCCAAATCTTTAGAAGCTTGATTAACTTGTTCATTAATTTGTTTGAATATTTTTTTATTCCAAGATTTTGCCATTACTGATTCAAGTGGAATTCTTTTCTTTTGTAAAAAAGAGTGAAAACCCATCACACCTAAACCAACACTTCTTTCTCTTTCTGCAGAATACTTAGCATCTTTAAATTGGTCTGGAGCTTTATTAATAAAATCAGATAAAACATTATCTAAAAATCTCATTACATCTGCTATCATGTTTGTATCATTTTTCCATTCATCGTATTTTTCTAAATTTAAAGACGACAAACAACAAACTGCAGTTCTATCTCTTCCATCTTTATCTATACCTGTTGGTAAAGTTATTTCACTGCAAAGATTAGAAGTTTTAACTGTCAAATTAGCAAGCTTGTGATGTTGTGGGATTTGTCTATTAACAGTATCAATATAGATAATATAAGGCTCTCCAGTTTCAATTCGAGCTGTTAATAATCTTATCCATAAATTTCTTGCAGAAATTGTTTGTTGAATGGAACCGTCAGCTGGACTTTTCAATGCCCATTCTTCATCATTTTCAACTGCTCTCATAAATGCATCTGTAACCAAAACACCATGATGTAAATTAAGAGCTTTTCTATTTGGATCACCACCAGTTGGTCTTCTCATTTCCATAAATTCCTCAATCTCAGGATGATCAATTGGAAGATAACAAGCTGCGGATCCTCTTCTTAATGAACCTTGACTTATTGCCATAGTTAAAGAGTCCATAACTTTTATGAAAGGAATAATTCCAGAAGTTTTTCCTACTTTGCCAATTTTTTCTCCGATAGATCTTAAATTTCCCCAGTAACTACCAATACCACCACCTTTTGCAGCTAACCAAACATTTTCGCTCCAAAGGTCAAGTATACCTCCTAAACTATCGGAAGCTTCATTAAGAAAACATGAAATAGGTAAACCTCTTTTTGTGCCACCATTTGATAAAACAGGTGTCGCTGGCATAAACCACAATTTACTTATGTAGTTATAAATTCTTTGAGCATGTAAATTATCATCAGCGTAGGTGCTGGCAACTCTTGCAAATAAATCTTGAAAAGACTCGTTGTGACCAAGATATCTATCTTTTAAGGTTGCTTTTCCAAAATCAGTTAGATTTGCATCTCTAGATCGGTCAATTTTGATTATGATACCTCTATCATTTTGAAAAAGTTCAGTTTCATTATTAAGTGAGAATAGATCTGGTCTGTTATCACTTTCGACTTTTTCAACCTTAGGGTTATATTCAGAGACAGCTTTCTTTATTGCTAGCGATACTATTTTATTCATAAATAATGTATTATATTTGTTATTTTAACGAAAACAACTATATGTTGTGTGCGTTTGGTGTTAATATACTATATAAACAACAAATCAATAGAACATTTATAGAACGTGGCAAAAAAATTATCAATAAAAAAATCCAAAAAAATGTAAGTAATTAACAATTATGTCTGAAAATTTAAAAATAAGTCCCTACGGTTTTAGAGAATATGATGCCAGATGGTTGTATGAGAAAGATATAAATTTGGATGGAATGACGTATCTTGGGAAAGGATTCGGGTCACAAATTATAAAACACACAAAAAAAAATAATCCGAGAGTAATAGTTGGTCATGATTATAGATCTTACAGTGAAGAAATTAAAAAAGCATTTAAGAGGGGTCTTATTTCAACAGGATGTAATGTGGAAGATGTAGGGTTATCATTGTCTCCAATGGTTTATTTTGCTCAATTTAATTTAAACTCAGATGCAGTTGCAATGATAACTGCCAGCCATAACGAAAATGGTTGGACTGGTGTAAAAATGGGTATCAAAAAAGGATTAACCCATGCACCAGATGAGATGAAAGAGTTAAAAGAAATTACATTAAATAAAACCTTTTTGACAGGCAGTGGAAGTGAAAAACAAATAAGCAATTTTCAACAAATATATAAAAACGATTTAATAAAAAAAAATAAAATTATAAAGAAGATAAAGGCTGTTGTTGCCTGTGGAAATGGCACCGCAGGTATTTTCGCGCCTGATATTTTAAGGGGAATAGGTTGTGATGTAATTGAATTAGACTGTAAATTAGATTGGACATTTCCAAAATATAATCCAAATCCAGAAGATCTAGAAATGCTTCATGAAATATCAAAATTTGTAAAAGAAAATAATGCTGATATTGGTTTTGGTTTTGATGGTGATGGTGATAGATTAGGGGTGATAGATAATAAAGGAAACGAAATATTTTCAGATAAAATTGGCCTTTTAATTGCAAGAAATCTCTCTAAAACTCACAAAAATTCTAAATTCATTGTAGATGTCAAATCAACAGGCTTATATTCTAACGACAAAATATTAAAAGGTAATCAATGCCAAACGATCTATTGGAAGACAGGCCATTCCCATATTAAAAGAAAAGTTCATAAAGAGAATGCACTAGCTGGTTTTGAAAAAAGTGGGCATTTCTTTTTTAACCAACCTCTAGGATATGGATATGATGATGGCATCAACTCTGCTATCCAAGTGTGTCACTTACTTGATAACGATAATAGAAAAATTAGTGAAATAATGGATGAGTTACCCAAAACGTTTCAATCACCTACAATGGCTCCTTTTTGTAAAGATAATGAAAAATATGAGGTGGTAAATCAGCTTGTAAAGGAAATTGAAAATATAAAAAATAATAAAACTAAAATCGACCAACAAGAAATAATAGAAATTATTACTGTAAATGGAGTAAGATTTTCATTTAATGATGGGTCCTGGGGCTTAATTAGAGCCTCATCAAATAAACCCTCGTTAGTGGTTGTTACTGAGAGCCCAACTTCTGATGAAAGAAAGAAAAAAATATTTGAATTTATTGATCAATTATTAAAAAAAACTGGTAAAATTGGTGAATACGACCAAAAATTATAATCTTTCTTTAATCTATTTATCAACAACTAATAAATTCAATTATTACGAGTTTTGTGTTTTTTTAAGAATCAAATAAAGTTTTATTAGGGGTGGTAGAGGGAGACTGAAACCACCCCTACCCCATCTTTAAAGTAGAATTAAATACAGTTAAATGGCAGACAAAAAGATAAGATCAGTTGCAAAAACTTTTTCTTGGAGATTTCTTATATTTGTATACTGGATGTTGTTTGGATATATTTTTACTGGTTCTTTTAAAGTCGCAGGAATATTAGGAATTGGATCGATAGTACCACTTTTTTTCTACTATTTTCACGAAAGAATTTGGAATAAAATTAAATGGGGCACTGATCAAGATAAATTTTAACTAATATTTATATACTCAATAAACGATCTAATAGACACTATAATTAAAAAAGTTCCAAAAATTTTACTTAATAATTTTTTATCAATTCTATAAACTGCTTTTGCGCCTAAACGAGCCATGACAGTTGTTACTGGTACAAAAACCAGAAAACCTAATAAATTTATGTAACCAATACTAAAAGGAGTGCTTACATTATTGATTATTTTACCCCCTAAAATCATTGTTATGCTACCACTCATAGCGATCAAAAAACCTACTGCAGCAGCTGTTCCAATGGATTTTCTAATATCATAACCAAATGTTCTCATAAAAGGCACCATTAATGAACCACCACCAATTCCAAGAGGCACTGATATAAAACCTATCACAATACCAGAAATATTTTTTACTAAATCAGAAATCTCTTTTGGATTTTCAAGAAGTTTTTCTCTCAAAAAAATAAAAAATAAACCTACAATAAAGGCAAATATAGAAAAGAATAAAACTAAGGCTGCAGTTTTCAAGTTCACTGCTAAGAAAGTTCCAGCAATTACTCCAAGTAAAATAAAAATACCAAATGATTTTACCATTTTAAAATCCACTGCATCATATTCCATATGTGTTTTTGTAGAAATAATAGATGTTGGAATTATAATTGCTAAAGAGGTACCAACTGATAAATGCATTCTTGTTATAATATCAAAATCTAAAACCGTGAAAGCATAGTATAAAGCGGGAACCATAATTATTCCTCCACCAACACCTAGTAAGCCAGCCAAAAAACCTGCGACTGCTGCTGCAACACCCAAGACTAATAATAAATTTATTAATTCACTTAAATCTATTATTTCCATTACTGACTTGTTTGATTTGCTTTTTCATTATTTTGAACAATGGTCATAATATGTTTTGCTTTTTGAAAATCAGAGTCTCTTGCCATCATATTATCACTTAAATACCTTTTCCATTCTTTAGATCCAACTTGACCATGATATAATCCAACTGTGTGTCTCATTATGTGATTAACTTTGGTACCCTCTTTAACTTCTTTATCTAAATATTCTAAAAGTTTTTGTACAACTTCTTCTCTTGTAGGGCTATTGTCGACATTAAAAATTTCTTTTTCTATTTCCACGAGAGAATATGGATTTTGATAAATAGATCTACCAATCATTACACCATCGCAATAATTTAAATGATCTTTTATTTCACTTACTTTGGTTATGCCTCCATTAATTATAATTTCTAAATTTGGATTTTCTTTTTTAATTTTGTAAACCATATCGTAGTTTAATTTTGGAATGTTCAAATTTTGTTTTGGAGATAATCCACTTAATATTGCTTTTCTTGCATGCAAAATAAATGTTTGTGTTCCTGCATCTCTCATTTGTCTAATAAAATTATTTAGATAATCAAAATCTTCTACATCATCAAAACCAATACGTGTTTTAGCAGTTACTGGAATTTTGCAAGCATTTACCATTGAGTGTATGCACTCAGCTACTAATTCTGGTTCTTTCATTAAACACGCACCAAATTTATTTTTTTGAACTTTTTTGCTTGGACATCCAAGGTTGATATTTATTTCGTCATAACCCATGTCTTCTCCAATTTTAGCAACTTCTGCTAATTCATCTTTATTGGAACCACCAACCTGTAAAGCAAGAGGTTTTTCTTCAGGACTGAAAGACAAAATTTTTTTTCTATCACCGTGAATTGCTGATTTTGTTGCTACCATTTCAGTATAGAGCATTACATTTTTACTCATCAGTCTTAAAAAGAAACGATCGTGTCTGTCAGTGCAATCCATCATTGGAGCAACTGATATTTTTCTATTTATTTCTTTTTTAGAATCCAAGGTCCTTCCCCATTATTTTATCAGGTAACCATGTAACAATCTCAGGAAAAATACATAAAATTACTATAGCTAAAGCCATAATTATCATGAATGGTATAGATCCTTTTAAAATTTCTGACAAACTAACGTCTGGGGTAATTCCTTTTATAATATAAAGATTTAGTCCAACTGGCGGCGTAATTAAGCCAATCTCCATATTGATTGTAAATACTATTGCAAACCAATACGGATCAAACCCTAAAGTGGTAATTACTGGTAATAATATAGCTGAGGTCATTACAATAACTGCGACTGGCGGTAAAAAGAAACCAGCTATTAAAAGAAATATATTTATTAAAATAAACACAACCCATTTGTTTGAACTTAATTCAACCATGCTCTGTGCTAAAGATTGAGTTACATAGAGTTGTGAGAGAGTAAAAGCAAAAAGATAGGATGCAGCAATGATAAACATTATCATTACGCTTTCTTTCATTGAAACTTTAACAATGTTCCATATTTTGCTTGGTTGATAAATTTTGTAAACTACTGCAATCAATACAAAAACCAAGAATGCTCCTACTCCAGATGCCTCAGATGGTGTTGCGACCCCTCCATAAAGAACATACAAAACACCTGCAATAATAGCTAAGAAAGGAAGAATTCTTGGTAATACTTCAAGTTTTTCCTTTAAAGTTGGTTTCACTCTATTTCTCAGAGCTTTTGCAGCATCTTTATCAATAAAATAACTATGAATAAGAGCCCAAATTGCAAACATACCTGCTAACATAAAACCTGGTACAAGACCGCATAAAAATAATCTACCTATTGATGTTCCTGTTGCAATTCCATAAACAATTAAAACAATACTAGGAGGAATTAAAACTCCTAAAGTACCTCCGGCTGCAATAGTTCCTGTTGCGATTTGGTCAGAGTACCCTCTTTTCCTCATTTCAGGTATTCCCATTGTTCCAATTGCTGCACAAGTTGCAGGGCTAGATCCACTTAAAGCTGCAAAAATTGAACAAGCACCAATATTAGAAATTACCAATCCACCTGGTACTCTCCAAAGCCATCTATCCAAACCTGTATATAAATCTTTTCCTGCAGGAGAATTGGCAACGGCCATTCCCATTAAAATAAACATTGGTATGGAAAGTAAAACAAAAGAATTTAATCCTGCAAAAAATGTTTCAGCAAATACGTCAAGCATTTGAACTCCCTCAAATGTTACTAACAAAGCAATCGAAACAAAACTCAAACCAAAAGCAATTGGAATTCCAGAAAAAAGTACCAATAAAGTAAATACTGCAACAATTAATGCTATAATCAGTGGATCCATTTACTTAAAATCCTTGTCATCAGTTAATTTTATAATTTCTGCGATATACTGTAATATCATTAACAAAGCTCCCAACATCATTGATGAATATGGTATCCATAGTGGTGGATCCCAAACAGTTCCTGTTGAATAATTTTTGGTAAATGCTTCCTCAAACATTAAAAATCCAAAATAAAACAAAATTAAGAAAAAAAGTAAACTTATTGATGATGTAAAAATTTTTAGTTTAATTATATTTTTTTTTGATAGAAAATCATAAATCCATTCCATACTAACATGAGCTTTTTCACTTAAAACGTATACACTTCCTATAAAAGTTGAAGCTACCAATAACATGGTGACAAGTTCTGTCTGCCATGTAATTGCTCTTTGAAAAAAATATCTTTCAAAAACAAGCTCAACAATTACCAAGATTGATAAGAGCAATGCCAACACAGCAAAAGCACCACATGCCTTAGCTATGTAATCACAAAGTTGTAGATATTTTTTTTTCATAAAAAAACCCCTATTTATTAAGAATAAATAGGGGTTCTTTATATATTATTTTATTTAACTGCTAAAGCCATTTCCATCAGCTTATCACCACCTGGAACTTTATCAGCAAATGCTTTATGAGAAGATTTTTTCGCAATCTCTACCCATGCAGCATGGTCTTTTGCATCCATGTATACCAATTTTACACCAGCAGCTTTATAAGCATCTTCAAACTTTTTATCTAAGTTTTCCACTTGAGCTGTCATGTATTTCTCAGCAACTTTACCAGCTTTCATTAAAGCTTTTTGTTGCTTAGAACTTAAAGCATCATAAGACTTTTTTGACATTAAGATTGGTTCGTACATAAACCATAGACCAAATTTTCCTGGAGGAGTTGCACATGAAACTTGTTCATAGATTTTGTAACTTACAAAACTTCCTGAACTAGTGTTAGCACCTGTTAATACACCAGTTTGTAGACCTGTGTAAATCTCAGATGATGGCATACTTTGTATACCTGCTCCTGCTGCCTCTAACATTTGGTTAAATGCTTTACCTGCAGCTCTCATAACTTGGCCTTTTGCATCGCTAGGATTTTTGATACATTTTGTTTTTGAAGCAAAACCACCACCTAACCAAGCATCAGATAAAACTACAACACCGGCATCATTAATAATTTTTTTAATCTCCGTCATCATTGGTCCTTTATTAAATCTCAATGCATGATCATGATTTTTAACTGTTCCTGGCATTAGAGTTGCGTCAAATTCAGGATGGAATTTAGATGCATATGCTAATGGAAAAGCAGAAATATCCAACTGACCTGTAGTCATTGGTTTCCACTGTTCTTTTGGTTTGTATAATGATTTAGCTGGATAAATTCTTATATCTATTCCAACGTTTGCTTTTTTGACCTCGTCAGCAATGATTTGAACCATTTCATGACGTGGATCAAAAGATCCATCAGCTCTTGGTGTTCCTGGCCATTGGTGACTTGCTTTTAAAGTTACAGCAAAAGCAGAACCAATAGTTGTGAAAACGAAAACTAATGAAGTTAAGTATAAAGATATTTTTTTAAACATTATTTTTCCCTCTATTGTTATTTTTAATAATTCAATTAAAGTGAACTTATTAATAAGAGTCAAGTCGGTAAAAGCACTTAATATAAAACTATACTTATGAATGGACCTTTAAAAAACCTTTTAGTTGTTGATTTAACAAGAGTATTAGTTGGGCCCTATTGCACAATGATATTGTCAGATTTAGGTGCGAGGGTGATAAAAGTTGAAGCCCCAGAAATCGGTGATGATTCAAGAAATTTCGGACCATTTGTAAAAGATTACTCTGCGTACTTTATGTCTTTAAATAGAGGTAAAGAAAGTATTGCTCTCAATTTAAAAAATGCAGAGGATAAAAAAATTTTTGATAAAATTTTATCTAAAGCAGATATTTTAGTAGAAAATTTTAAACCAGGCACTCTAGAAAAATGGGGCTATGGATGGAAGGATGTGTCCAAAAAATACCCAAAACTAATTTATGCTTCAGCGTCAGGTTTTGGTCAAACAGGTCCCCTTAAAGAGTTACCAGCTTACGACATGGTAGTCCAAGGTATGGGAGGATTAATGAGTGTAACTGGTCAACCAAATTCCGAACCTACTAGAGTTGGGACATCTATCGGAGATATAACCGCAGGACTTTTTACTACGATTGGAATTAATGCTGCTCTTTACGATAGACAAAAAACTGGCAAAGGAATGTACATAGATGTATCGATGCTTGATTGTCAAATAGCTATTCTAGAAAATGCTATCGCAAGATATCTCTCAAAAAATGAAATTCCAAAACCAATGGGATCACGTCATCCATCAATTGCTCCATTTGAAGCCTTCAAGACAAAAGATAGTTATATAATAATTGCAGCAGGTAATGATAAATTATTTGAAAAACTATGTAATGTTTTAAAAATAAGTGAAGTAAATCAAAATCCAAAATTTTCAAATAATTCATCCAGAGCTAAAAATATGGATGAGCTTAAAAAAATTTTAGAAGATAAATTATCTAACAAAAAAACTGATGAGTGGGTTAAAGAAATGGAAAAAGACAAAATTCCATGTGGTCCAATCTTCAACATAAAAGAGGCTGTCGAAAATCCTCAAATAGAATCAAGAAACATGATTGTAAAAGCTTTTCATAAAGTTGTGGGGGATTTTAAACTAGCGGGAAACCCAATTAAAATGTCATCATATAATGATGAAAAGACTAGAGGTGATATTCCTGATTTGGATGAGCATCGACAAAAAATTTTAGAAGAATTTAATAATTAATTATTTTCTTCAGAAGACACAGTATCTTGTTGATTTACCTGTTCTTCAGCTTCTGAAACTTCATCAAGAGAAACATCATCAGAATCGCTCTCCATTTCCTCTGATGGTTGAGAGTCCACATCGGGACTAGCTGTTTGAGAAAGTTCGGCCAAATCATCTTTTGAAACTTGAATTTTTTCTGGAGCTTTTCTGGCTCTCTTTGATGGCAATATAGGAGCACCACTTTTTGAAATTTCACCTTTGTATAAACTTTCAAAATCATCACCTACTTCTTCATCATCTTCCGTTCCATCATCAACTTGCTCTACGTGTTTTCTTAATTTATAGATTGCACTCTCACTTAAATCTGAAACTTTAATATTTTCTTCAGCTATTTCTCTGAGTGAAATGACTGTATTTTTATCATTATCTCTATCTAAAGTTGGCTCAATACCAGAGTTCAATTGAGTTGCTCTTTCTTTTGCAACTAATACAAGCTCATAGGGACTTTCAACTTTATCGATACAATCTTCAACGGTAACTCTAGCCATGCGCAGTATCTACACAGTGACTAAAAAAAAATCAAGGAGATTTTTTATATATATTGTGGATTTAGCTTATTTCTTACAAAAAGTAATAAGATTAAAGAGATTAAAATATAAATAAATGAAACCACGGCAATTTGCTCAATAGAAAAGCCTCTATCTATCAAAAGACCAAATAAAGCTGTTCCAAAAGCAGTGGAAAAAACCATTAAAGCTGTGGTTAGAGCTTTAATTGAACCAATAAATTTTACACCATAAATTTCAGCCCATGTTGATGAACCTAAAACATTGGCCAAACCATTAGAAATACCTATTAATCCAAGAAAAATAAAAGATGTTGTTGGACTATTAAAATAAAATAAAACTATAGTAGAAATCAACAAAGGTATATTCATAAAGATTAAAAGTTTTCTACTGGTAAATTTATCAATTAAAAATCCAGATCCTAGCAAAGTGAGCACAGATAATATTGAATAAGCCATGAATGATTGAGCAATAACAAAAGAACCCCATTCCTTAGCTTCAGTAATGAAAGACTGATAAACAAATACACCAGTCGCAATCCACGGCATTGCTAACATATTTAAACATACAATATAAAATCTGTAATCTTTTATAACCTCAATTCTTTTCCATTGTTTAATTTCTTTTGTTTCAGAGTCAGTTGGGTCTACTTGTTCTCTCGTATCAAAATCTAATTTTTTAATTAAAAAAAATGATATCAGAGGTAAAAAAATCAAAACTAAAATTGAAATAGATATCCAAATATTCTGCCAATCTGTAATTGAAAGTAAATAAACGATTAATACGGGTAAAATAAATTCAGCTGTTGAAAGACCAAACCAACCTACACTTAATGCTTTCCCCCTGGATTTTGTAAAATACCTTGTAATTGTTGTAGTTGCAGTATGAGACATTAATCCTTGTCCAGAAAATCTCATTAAAAAAACAGCTATAAATAAAAAAATTATTGAAGATATTTTTGAAAAAAAGAAACATGAAAATGCTAAGAGTAAAGTAACATAAAATGCAAATCGAAAAATATTGATATCATCAATTTTTTTTCCAACCCAAATTAAAAGGAAGCTGCTTAATAATGTTGCTGATGCATAAATTGAGCCAAATTGTCCGTGAGTGATAGAAAGTGTTTCTCTAATACTGGAATTAAACAAGCCTAAAAAAAAACTCTGTCCAAAACTAGAAAAAAATGTAAAAATAAAACCAAATATAATTACTTTTAAACTTAAACTATTAAACATAAAAAATTATGAGTTGTAATGTTGCTTTCATAGGTCTTGGTGTCATGGGATATCCAATGGCTGGTTATATATCAAAAGGTGGTCACAATGTAACTGTTTTTAATCGAACAAAATCAAAAGCAGAAAAATGGATTAGTGAATACAAAGGTAAATTGGCTGAAACTCCAGCTGAAGCAGCTAAAGATGCAGAATATATTTTTACCTGCGTTGGAAATGATAATGATTTAAGAGAGGTAACTTTTGGTGACAGCGGTGCTTTCAAAACAATTAAAAAAGGCGCTGTTTACATTGATAACACAACTGCCTCTGCAACTATTGCAAGAGAGATTTACGATTACGCAAAAAAAAATGGTTTTGGTGCACTCGATGCTCCAGTATCTGGTGGACAAGCTGGTGCAGAGAATGGCGCATTAACAGTGATGATTGGTGGTGATCAAGCTGATTTTGATAAAGCAAAAGATAAAATTGATTGCTACAGTAAAAAAATGAAACTACTGGGTAGTGCTGGCAATGGACAACTTGCCAAAATGGTTAATCAAATTTGTATTGCTGGTTTAGTTCAAGGTTTATCTGAAGCAATTAACTTTGGTATGAAAGCTGGACTGAATATGGAAGATGTAATTGAAGTTATTTCAAAAGGTGCAGCTCAATCCTGGCAAATGGAAAATAGATACAAGACAATGATAGATGATAAGTTTGATTTTGGTTTTGCAGTCGATTGGATGAGAAAAGATTTAAAAATTGCAATGGATGAAGCAAAAAATAATGGCTCACTATTACCTGTTACTGAACTTGTTGATAAGTACTATGGAGAAGTTCAAGGCATGGGCGGTAATCGTTGGGATACATCAAGTTTAATTAAGAGATTTAGAAAGTAATGTATGCAACCAGCATACTATGAAGATTTAGCTGAAATTCAAAATAAGTATTGGTCAATGTTAGATGATGCAGTGACTAATAGAGCTTCGCCATTTAGAATTCCTGTTTTTATTTGTGCTCACCAAGATGAAGTAGATGGTAGAATTGTTGTTTTACGTAAATCAGATAGAGCAAGCAATCTATTACAATTTCATACAGACTTAAGATCTCCTAAAGTCGATATTCTAAAAAAAAATAATAAAGCTTCACTAGTATTCTATGATAAAGAAGAAAAGATACAATTAAGAGTAAAAGTAGAATGTGAAGTTAATAATCAAAATTCTACAACTAAAGAGTCATGGAAGAAAACTCAGCATATAAGTAGACGTTGTTATTTAACTGATAGCCCTCCTGGAACTACTTCAGAAAATCCAACTTCTGGAATGATATCTAAATTAGAAGATTTTGATTACACAATGGAACAAAGTGAGGAAGGTTATAAAAATTTCACTGTAATTAAATGTAAAATTAAATCTATTGAATGGCTTTATCTTGCAGCAAAAGGACATCGAAGAGCTAAGTTTGATTTAGAAACTAATAAAATGGACTGGTTAGTTCCCTAAATTAACTCTCAATAGCTGATAATTTTTTCTTTAATTTGCCTGGTAAACTTGCAAACCATTCTTTCTCTTTACCTGACTCTGGTAAAACTGCACCATACTCAATCATTTGAGAAGGAGGAAGATCATTAATGTAAACCCATACTTGGGTTTCATCTAATTTAGAATTTTTTACTAATACATGTTTTAAATCTGAAATTAATTTATCTTTCACCTCTTTTGATCGACCTGCTCTTATTTGCCCAAGTAAAAATAAAGATGGCTCCTTGACTTTTTTTCCACCCATAAAATGATTATTTTTTTTTGTTTTGTTAAATATCACTTGAGCAAAATAAGTATTCGCACCAGTTACTACATTATGAACTTTAGTTATACCCTCTGCTAATTTTTTTTGTTGTCTTGAGGATAAATTAAAGTTTGAATTTGTGACTGTATATGTTGGCATATTAATTAAAAAGAAATTAATACTATAAATATTTTTTTCATCAACTTACTCCAAAGCTTTACCAATTACTACGGTTGATCCCTCTAGTCTTTCGATAGACTGAACGTAAGCTGCTTCTCCTGCGGGGGATGCGGCTGCATCATGTGCTCCCTCAAAAACAAAAGTTCCTAGACCTGTTAATCCAGATGAGTCAACAGTAGTAAATTTACCATATTGAAATACTTCTTTTGCAGCATCTGAATTGCTAGTGTCATGGTTATATTTGTCCATTAATTGCTCTGTTGTTCCAGAATTAACTGTCAAAGCACTATTCTGCAATGTGTTTGCAACTCTAACTAAAGATGTACAAGAGTCAGCTGGGCATTCACCCCCACCACTGTCTATCAATTGATCAATAAATACACCTCCAGATGATCCCATTGCCATAGGCACAGAGGCAACAACTGGTATTGTTGTTAAAGTAACTGTAGGTGTTGTAAAACTATAGTCCACTGTAGATGCTCCTTTTAATGTTATTTTAGAGAGCACATCTGCGCTTATCTCTTTTTTATTAAAGTTTACATATACTTTAGCACGACCCTGTTGAGTTGCCCCAGTATCAAATACTTGTGAAACTCCTTCTTCATCGCCGAGACTATAAGTTAATCCATTTGAACCTGTTTCTACTGGTGAAAGATCAAACCAACCACTATCATATAAAATTGTATCTTTGTCTAAAGTTCTTACATAGTTTTCATTATCTGTCACAACTATATTTTCTTGCAACTGGTTCATAGCAACTAATATTTCTTTAGATTCCGAGTCTTTTGATAAGCTCGATAAAATTTCTGAAGCACTTTCGTCTGATTTTAAATCAAACTTTTTTGCTGTAATTATAATATTATTTTTTAAATCTGCTGAATTTATCAAATTTGTAGTTAAATTTTTAGAGCTATTAACTATATTGCTAGAATTTAAAACTGAATGACTCATTGAACTTGACATTTGAGTTAATACCTCTGGGTTTGCAGGTGATGCTAAAGATACAACATTTTGTATCATTGCTTGGAAACCAGGACTAGTTATATCTGTAGTGTTTATACCATCTGTTAATTTAATATTTCCTGGAACCATACCAAGGGTATTTTCTGGACCTGGTCCTAATAATAAAACTGTACTCTCCTTCTTATCATTTAGTGATACCAGAAACTCTGTCCCTCTCACGCCTAAAGAGCCGTTTGGTATTTTAATTTCTAAATTTTCAGGATTTTTTTCACTTATTTTTCCTGAAATTGTTTTTACGACTCCAGATTTTATATTTGTTACAAAATTTCCATTATTTGTTTTTGGATCATATATGAAATCATCTATAGTTAATTCAGTGTCTTCCCCTACTGTCATTACAGTTTCATCTAAAAATAATATTTGAGCATTTGATTTAGGCTTTACTACAATTGTATCTCCGTAAAATATTTTAGAACCACTTAATAGTTTTTCATTATTTTGATTAATTATTTCACCAGCTGCTACGCCTATTACACCAATAAATTCATTACTAAAAGATTTAAATACCAAAAGGAAATAAACAAATAAAATATAGAAAAAATTTTTAATCATTAAAATTTATCCTCTTAGAGATACCAATTTTTTTGAATGATCTTTCGATTTCATAGCTTGATATTGTTGAATTTACATTAGATTCTCTCCAGCTCATAGTATAAAAAATATTATTATCTTTATTAATTTTTGCTAAAAAAGGTAAAAGTTGATTTATATCACCCGTTAAAATTAAATTAGTAACTAAACTAGTATCTTCTCTGTCTTTTAATGATGATACAGTTGTCTTTCTATTATCATAGACATTTGTTAAATGGGTTGCAGATACTTTAAATGTTCCAAATGGAAAAATTCTAGAAATTGATAAATTTGCTCCATTTGACTCATAACTATCAAAACTTTTAGCATGTTGAATATCGCTATAAATTACTTTTGAACTAATTTGTATTTTATCTGTTAAATTATAATTTAATCTAATATTAACACCGTAAACCTCATTATTGTTTAAATCACCTGCATCGACAAATATTTGATTTCCTTGAGAGTCTTTTGGATTTGGTTCCGAATGATATCTACTATCAGAGTAACTTAAAGCATAATTAAAATTAAATTTATCATTAAGTAAATATGTATTGCTCATGCCAAGTCCCTTAGCTTGATAATCTTCTTGCATCCTATAATTTAATTTATTGTAATAAATATACGGTGAGAAATAATGATTTTTCTTTGCTTTGAAATAACTCAAAGAGACAGAATGAACATCACTTTCCCCTTTGAACTTTTTGTTATTAGTGTTCGCATTTAAACCTAAGTTCATAAATATAGATGAACTTTCATTTAAAATTCTTCCTACAGTTAAAGCAGTACTTTTAACGAAAGTTTTATCATATCCTAAAGTAAGTCTATTATCATTAGCTGGAAAAGGCACTTCAGAATCAGTGGTGCCATTACTTTTAGCAAGTTTTCCTGACTTCGTTCTTCCACTAATATTATCTTCTTCTGTTTGAGAATAATTAATATCTAAATAAGCAATCCACTTATTTTGTTTGTCTTTTTGAAATTGATCACCAGTCAAAAGTTCAGCTATTAATTTTTTAGTTTCCTCATTAGTATTAGGATCTTCAAGCATTGTTTTGACCATAAAATCAACTTTTACTTTTGAATCCATCTTAAGTAAAATTGATATTAAATATAACTTGATATCAGAATTTTTTGGATAAAGTTTGCTCAGTCTTTCTAAGGTAGCAATGGTTGATTTAATATTACCAGCTTTTTCTTGTTGTTTTGCATAATTCAAATTTAGTTCAAGTTCAGTAGGGTTATCTAAAATTTCTTTGTAGGTTATTGTTGATGAATAAGCCTTAGATTGAAATATCACAAAAAAAAATACTATTATTATTAATCTAATCACTTGAATATTTTTAAAAAATAGATTTAGAGTATTTTTTCCAATTATCCTGATAATGCTTAGTGTTTTCCCAAACTGCTTTTTTTTCTTCTTCAGTCACTTCTCTCACAACTTTACCTGGTGAACCAACAACTAATGAATTATCAGGAATTACTTTGTTTTCTGTGATTAAAGCTTTTGCACCTATAATACAATTTTTACCGATCTTAGCATTATTTAGAATTACTGCACCGATGCCTATTAAACTATTATCTCCTACTGTACATCCATGAAGCATAACAAGATGTCCAACGGTTACATCTTTTCCAACTTTTAAAGGGCAGCCTGGGTCAGTATGCAAAACACACCCATCTTGAACATTTGATCCCTCACCTATGTGAATATTTTCAATATCGCCTCTTAAAGTTGCATTAAACCATACGCTGGTATTTTTTTCTAAAGTAACGTCGCCAATGACTACTGCATTTGGAGCTACCCAATTTTCGCCAGAGTTTTTTGGTTTTTTATCTTTTAAATCGTAAAACATAATTTATATATTATTACATTATGCCAATACAAACTCCAATATGTGATTTCAGCCAAAAGGCTCATGACTTTCGGTTAAAATCTACAGAAAATAAAATTATTTCTCTAAATGACATTAAAGGAGAAAATGGAACTTTAATAATGTTTATTTGTAACCACTGCCCATACGTCAAAGCAGTGACAAAAGATATCGTTGATGATTGTAACAAATTAAAAGAGTTAGGTATTAACTCAGTAGCTATATGTGCAAATGATGCAGAAAACTATCCCGAGGATTCATTTGACAATATGATCGAATTTGCCAAAAAAAATCAATTTAGTTTTCCTTATTTAAGTGATGAGTCACAAGAGGTCGCTAAAACTTATGATGCAGTGTGCACGCCTGACTTTTTTGGCTATAATAAAAACTTGGAGCTTCAATATAGAGGTAGGTTAAGAGAATTAAAAAACTTAATTCCTGTAAGAGATGGCGATAGTGACTTGTTAAAAGCTATGCAACAAATAGCTGAAACTGGTAAAGGGCCAGAGAGTCAAATTCCAAGCGCTGGTTGTGGTATTAAGTGGAAAACTAATTAATGTATTTAATTACTACAAGATCTTTTCCACCAGAAATCGGTGGAATGCAAAGTTTAATGTGGGGTCTCGCACGAGAGATGTCAAAAAACTTCATGATTAAAGTTTTTGCTGAATATAATGAAAATCATAAAGAATTTGATGAAAACATAAATTTTTCTATTGAAAGAATTGGAGGTGTTAAATTTTTAAGAAAGATAAGAAAAGCTCAATTAATTAATGAGTTTCTTAAAGATAATAAAGTTCAAGGAATTATTGCTGACCATTGGAAAAGTTTAGAATTAATTAAATCTAATAAAAAAAAATTTTGTCTGATACACGGCAAGGAAATTAATCATCCAAAAGATAGTTACCAGAATAAAAGGATTGTGAAAATATTTAGTAATGTCGAAAAAATTATAGCTAACTCTGAATATACAAAAAACCTAGCTGTTAGTATTGGTTTAAATCCTGAAAAAATTGTTGTAATAAATCCTGGAGTAAATCCTCCTAAAGACCTAAATAAAAAATCTTTAAATAAAGTCGAGAGTTTACTTAAAATAAAAACACCACGCTTAATTACTGTCTCAAGATTTGATAAGAGGAAAAATCATGAAAAAGTATTAATGGCTTTAAGAAACTTAAAACAAATTTATCCAGATATAGTCTATATTTGTATAGGTTATGGAGATGAGGAAAAAAATATTAAAGACTTAGTGAAAGAGCTCGATTTAAGTTCACAAGTAATGTTTTTCAAAGATATTAGTGAAGATTTAAAAAATGCCTTGATAGCAAAGTCAAATATCTTTGTAATGCCATCAATTATTCACAAAAAATCTGTTGAGGGATTTGGAATAGCTTATGTAGAAGCTGCACAATACGGTGTCACTTCACTAGGAGGAATAGATGGCGGCGCATCTGATGCGATACAACATGAAAAAACCGGATTAATTTGTGATGGAAATAATTTAGAAGATATTTATTCATCATTAAATTTAATGATAAAGGATAAAAAATATTTAGAATTAGGAAAAAATGCAAAAGTGAATGCTGAAACTTTTCTTTGGTCACAAATATTTTTAAAATATAAAAAGATAATAGCATGAAAGAAGAATGCATTATTTGCAGCACTGATTTAAAAAAAATTAATGATTACGTTTTTAAATGTAATCAATGCTTATTCTATAAGTCAGTGCTTGAGCCAGGCTTTGGTCGTGATATTGAGGGTATAGCTGAATTAAGAAAAAATAATTTTAAAAAAATTATTCAAATATTATTAAATCAAAATATAGATAATAAGTTTAAAATTTTAGAAATTGGATCTGGAAATGGTTTTTTTTTGGAAGAATGTATCAAAAGAAATTTAGATGTAACTGGCTCTGAGGCTGATGAGGATCAATACAATAAACTAAAAAGTAAATTCTCAAGCATCAAAAAATTAAGCCTTCCATTAACTGAAAATCCTAATGATTTAGAAAAGTATGATTATATCGTTTTTAATGATGTGTTTGAACATTTAAATGATTTAAATTTAGTAATTGACCATATTAAAAAGATTTTAAGAAAAAATGGCAAAGTGGTAATCAACATTCCATCATCTAATGGATTTATTTTTAAATTTTCCGAATTTCTATACAAAATAGGATTAAAAAATTTTTACGATAGAATTTGGCAAAAAGATTTGTCATCACCACATTTGTCTTACTTTAATGACCACAATCTAAAGAAATTATTTGAAAAGAATGGTTTCCACCAAGTTCATATAGATTATTTAAACACTGTTAGTAAAAGTGGAAATTTTAAAAGATTAAATTCGACAATTAAAAATAAACTCATTTGTTTTATTTTAAGCTGCCTTTTATTTATTTTCTTTTATTTACAAAAAATATTTCCAAAAGATATCATTTTTCATATTTATGAATTAAAATAAAAATTTAAGTTAGATTATTAATTAACCTTTCAAAAACTTTTTCAGCACTAAGTTTATTTAAATCTGTCACTTCAATAACTTTAAAATTTTCTCTTTCAATGCTCACTTTATAAGCAGTTGTGTGTTTACCAAATAAAGTCAAACCTTTAGCACCTACATGTGCCGCTATATGTGCTGGGCCAGTGTCATTAGCAATGATAAATGAACTATCTTTAATAAGAGTTGTTAGCTGTGATATATTTAAAGCCTTATCATTATCAAGAATACTTTTTGCATCAAATTTTTTAGCATCCTCTATTTCATTGGGGCCAGGTGCCGTAACAATTTCGTATTCCGTACTAAACTTACTCTTGATTAATTTAATCAAATCATTGTAGTAAGGCCATTTTTTTATTGATAGATGTGGAGAACAAAAAGGAAATAACAAAATATATTTTTGCAAATTATATTTTTTTTTGATTTCAGTAATTTCAGAACAAGCCCAACTAAAATCAGGTTTAAGTGTATTGATTGTATTTAGCCCAGTCTCTTTAAGTTGATAATCAAATCTATTTAATACTGAATTTTTATCAAATTTTTCTTTAGTTATATCTTCAGGCAAAGTTGTTATTGTACTAGACCAAATATCTTTATTGCTTTTTGGGAAAAGAATATTTCTATAAAAAGAGGTTCTTGATGAATTTTGAAGATCAAACACTTTTGAAAAATTATGTTTTTTAATTTCTCTCATTAAAAAATATAGATAAATTAAATTATATTTTGGTAATCTTTTGTCTAAGATCACCTCATTTACATAAGGATTTTTCTTAAATAGTTCAAAATAAGGTTTTGTTGTCAGTAGATATATTCGATCATTTTTATGATTTTCAGATATATCTTGAATTGCCCCGCTAGCTTGAGCTATATCTCCTAGTGATCCGTGTTTGATAATTAGAATATTAGACATATTTATAACAAGATAGCACAGTATTAAATTTTATGAATAAAATTATAGTCGAGGTTTCAATTGGGGAACTTTTAGACAAAGTTTCAATTTTAGAGATTAAGCAAGAAAAAATTAAAGACACTGAAAAACTAAAATTTATTAACAACGAGCATTTTATTTTAAAAGATCAACTAGAAAAAAATGTAAAGTCTGATGAAAAACTCGAAAACCTTTATCAATTACTAAAAGAGATAAATTCTAAACTGTGGTTAATTGAAGATGAAAAAAGATTATGTGAAAAAGAAAAAGATTTTGGAGAAAAATTTATTAAACTTTCAAGAGATGTTCACTTTTTAAATGATGATCGTGCAAAGATAAAATTAGAAATCAATAATCATACTGGCTCAAAAATCAAAGAAATTAAAGAATATACAAAATATTAGTAGCTATATTTTTTTTCTAAAAACTTAATTACGTTGTGAATTATAAAAGTCATAAATAGATAAATTCCACCTGCAACTATAAATACTTCAATTGGTTTAAAAGTAGTTGATATTATATATTTTGCCACACCCGTTAGATCCATTAATGTAACTGTACTTGCTAACGAGGTACCTTTAAGCATTAGTATTATTTCATTCCCATATGCGGGAAGAGATTGTCTAATAGCTATAGGGATTTGAACTTTATAAAAAATAATCTTATTAGATATACCTAAACTTTTTCCAGCTTCAATAATGCCTGGTTTAATCGTTTGAAAAGCAGACCTTAAAATTTCAGAAGTATAAGCACCAGTATTTAACGCAAAAGCTATAATTGCACACCAGTAAGGTTCTTTAAGTATTACCCACAAAAAAGAAGACCTTAAAGACTCTATCTGGCCTAGACCGAAATATATAATAAATATTTGCACCAATAATGGAGTTCCCCTAAACACATATGAGTATCCATATGCAAATTTATTTATAAAAATATTTTTATTTAATCTTAAAATTGCAAATAATAATCCAATAAATAACCCAACGATTAAAGAAACTGACAGAAGTTTCAAAGTTACTACTGCAGCATTTAATAGCTTCGGAAAACTATTAATCATTAATTCAAAATCCATCAATACCCCCTACTGTACTTAACTTCTAATTTATTTATTAACTTCATGCTTATAAAGGTAAGTAATAAATATAAAACTGCAGCGAACGAATAAAAAAATAGTGGATCTCTTGTCGATCCAGCAGCAATATAAGATTGTCTCATTATTTCAACCAAACCTGTTACAGATATTAAAGATGTATCTTTAAGTGTAATTTGCCAAACGTTACTTAAATTCGGTATGGCAAGTCTTAACATTTGTGGAAGAATAATTTTGTAGAACTGTTTAAATTTACTAAATCCTAAAACCTTTGCAGCCTCAAATTGACCTTTATCAATCGATTGAATGGCTCCTCTAAAGACTTCAGTCGAATAAGCACCAGATATTATACCTATAGCAAATGAGCCTGTAACAAACGCATTAATCTCAATGTATTCGTTATATCCAAACATTGAAGCAACAAACATAATCGCTCCACTCCCACCAAAAAAGAAAAGGTAAATGACTAATAACTCAGGGACACCTCTGATAACTGTTGTGTAAATATTGGCAATTAAATTTAGAAATTTAAATTTAGATAGTTTTAAAGGAGTGAAAACTGCGGCGAAACTAAAACCGATTAACATTGCTGTTATTGAAACAGCTATGGTCATTAGGGTTGCACGAAATAACTCATCACCCCAACCAGTATCTCCAAAAGCTAGAAATTCCATATAGATTGGCGACTATACATGATAGTCGCCAAACCAAAAATTTAATTACATAGAAGCGTCAAAACCAAACCATTTAGTAGCTATTCTACTAATATCACCGTTCTTTCTTGCTTTATTGATTGCAGCATTAAACTTTTTTAAAAGTTCAGTATCATCTTTTCTAATACCTACCCCAACACCATTTCCAAAAGCACCGCCTGAAAAAGTTGGTCCAGTTAAAACAACTGGCTTACCAGATTTTTCTGCATAATCACTAAATGCTACTGCAGCAGCTAAGGCAGCATCACATCTTCCAGACGCTAAATCTAAATTAACCTCATCTTGTGTCTTATAAGTTCTGACATTTACTTTTCCCACATCGCCAGAGTCTAAAAAGTTTTGATGAATTGTAGCAGTTTGTACACAAACAGTTTTACCTGCTAATGCAGCAGTAAGAGTTTTAAGATCTTTTTTAGCTGCAGCATTTGGTTTAGTAAGATTTATCCCAGCAGATGTATCTAAACCTTCTAGGCTAGATCCTTTCATGACTGCTAATGATGCAACTTCATCTGCATATCCTTGGGAAAAGCTAATAGCTTTTTGCCTCTCCGCAGTAATTGACATACCTGCCATTATTGCATCAAACTTTCTCATGATTAAAGCTGGAATCATTCCATCCCAATCTTGCTCAACTATCACACACTGTTGTCCTATGTATCTACATAGCGTATATGCTAATTCAACTTCGAAACCTATTAACTTACCTGCTTCATTTTTTGAATTCCATGGAGGATAGGCACCCTCTGTTCCAATTCTTATTTTATCAGCATTAACATTTCCTATTACCAATAAAGAAAGTAAAACTGAAAAAATAATTTTTTTAAATATATTCATTATTATCTCCTTTAGTAAAAAAAATATTATTTCACAGATTACAGATATTAAAAAGAAAAAATTAATGGTTTATTGATGAAGAAAAATTCCAAGAACAATCAAAACTAGGTATATAAACTCTGGATAAATTAGTATTTCCAAAATGATGATTGAATACATTTAACCAATTTTCAACTTGAAGAGGTTTTTTATCCTGACTTCCAACTTGTGCGGTAATAACGCCTTTAGGTTTGAGAATTCTAACTAAAGAGTCCATATTTTTAGCAGCGAGATCTATGCAAAACTGATCATCATTTAAATCAACAAAAATATGATCATATGTGTCTTCATTCACTGTCTTTATACTTTCAAACGCATCTCCCCAAACACATTTTACAGAATTTTTTTCTGTAGCTTTTTTTCCAATATCACCAAGATGTTTATTACAAACTTCTACAACTTCTGGATCTAATTCATACCAATCTATAAAGTTAAACTTTTTTGAAATGCATTCTCTTGCAACACCACCATCACCACCACCAATTATTGCTGCTCTTTCATTTTTTTTATTCAGCTTCAGACCTGCTCCAACAAAAGTTGAACTATACAAATGTTCATCTGATGCCGCCACTTGTATTTCACCATCAATAAATAAAGATTTTCCAAATTGCTCTAATTCTAAAATTTCAATGTGTTGACCAACTTTTGATTTAAAGTCTTCTAAAACTTCATTTACAACATATGATTTTTGTAATCCTGGTGAACTATAAATATCGTGGTAAAGAGATTTGGTATCTCTATTAAATTCTTTTTTAACAATACGTTTATGTTCAAATTCTTTTTTGACAATATCAATTGCTACTGATGGACTTATTTTCCCACAGGTAAAAAAATCAAAACTAATTATTCCATTTTCTGGAAATGTATGAAAACTAATATGACTTTCAGCCAATAAAGCTAAAATAGTAAAACCCTGAGGTTCAAATTTATATTTTGAAATATTCAAAATAGTTACATTGGCTGCTTTAGCTATTTTATGTATAACTTTCTCATAAACTGAAGGATCGTACTCTTTTGTAGTACCTATGATATCTAAAGTAATATGCTCCCCAACTTTAATCATCTTACCCTTTTTTATAATTTTTAGCTTTATCTAAAACTTTTTTCATTTCTTCAAATGAAAGAATCTTAGGTTGTCCTAGTTTTAAAGCAATAGTGTATTGATGACAAATATTTTCTATTTCTTGTGCAAGTTCAAATGCATCCTCTAAATTTTTTCCAAAAGCAACCTGGCCGTGATTAGACATTAAACAAGCGCTTCTATTCTCTAGAGCTTTAATTACATTTTTGGATAATTCTTCTGTCCCAAAAGTAGCGTATTCTGCACATTTAATGTTATCTCCGCCAGCTAGAGCGATCATATAATGAAAAGGTGGTACTGATTTTCCATGTGAAGATACAGCTGTTGCGTGTGGAGAATGAGCATGAACAATTGCCTGTGCCTCTTTTTTATTTTTATAAATATCTCTATGAAATCTCCATTCAGATGATGGTTTGTTAGTTGAGTCATTTTTTTCTTCCTCATTTAAACCCATAAAAACAATATCTTCAGGTTTAAGTGTTTCATATTTTTTTCCTGATGGAGTAATTAAGTATCCTTCAGTATCATCCTCTATTCCTCTTAATGATATATTGCCTGATCTAAGAGGTGAAAGATTTGTAGAATTTAATTTTAACGAATATTCAATAATCTGATTTCTTTGATCTAAATTTTTCATTTAAATAATTCTTTAAGTCCTTTTTCTGACGCTTCACATACACCTTTTTCTGTAATTAATCCTGTAACATATTTTGCTGGAGTTACATCAAAAGCTAAATTCATGGCTTTACTTTTTTTTGGATAAATTTGTATTTTCTTTATGTCACCTTTTTCGTCTAAACCTTCAACATGAGATAATTCATCTGAATTTCTCTCTTCTATTGGAATATCTTTATGATCTTTTATATTCCAATCAATTGTTGAACTTGGAAGTGCAACATAAAAAGGTATCTTGTTATCATGAGCTGCTAATGCTTTAAGATAAGTTCCAACTTTATTACAAACATCTCCATTGGCCAGAGTTCTATCTGTTCCAACAATACAGATGTCAACTTCACCTCTTTGCATTAATATGCCACCTGTATTATCTGCAATGATTGTATTTTCAATTCCTTCTTCATTTAATTCATAAGATGTAAGATTTGCTCCTTGATTTCTTGGTCTAGTTTCATCTGCCCACACATGAACGGGAATTCCTTTTTTGTGTGCATGATAGATTGGAGAGGTTGCGGTTCCCCAATTTATTGTTGCAAGCCAACCTGCGTTACAATGAGTTAATATATTAACTGTATCTTTTTTTTTATTATAGATTTCCTCAATAATCTTTAGTCCATTTAATCCTATATTTTCACAAAATTTTACATCCTCTTCACATATATCTTTTGCTTCGTTCAAGGCTATTTCTAAGATTTTATCACTATTAACTCCTGATAATTTATTCATCATTCTATCAACAGCCCACTTTAAATTTATTGCTGTTGGTCTTGAACTAATTAAATTTTCTGCAGATTTCTTTAAAAATGATTGGTCATTATTTTCGATTATAGCTAAAACCATTCCATAAGCTGCTGTAGCACCTATTAAAGGTGCGCCTCTTACTTCCATCACCTTAATCGCATTTATTGAGTCCTTAACTGTTTTAAGGTCTTTTATAATAAATTGGTGTGGAAGTTTTGTTTGATCAATAATTTTTACGACATTATTTTCAAACCAAATAGTACGATATTCTTTTCCTTCTATTCTCATTGATTTAAAACTCTACCAGCAACAGTTTTAAGTTTTTCTATTGTTTTTTTTGTTCTTTTTTCAGGTGCTGTAATAATTGCAACATCTAAACAATTGTTGGTTGGATCCATAGGATCAATGTGATTTTCAAATTTTTCTATTAAGTTTTTAATCATATTTTTTGCTTTCGCTGCATTACCTAACAAAACTTTTATTACTTGTTGAACATCAACATTTTCATGATCTGGATGCCAGCAGTCATAATCTGTAACCATAGAAACTGACGCATATCTTATCTCTGCCTCTCTTGCTAATTTTGCCTCTGGCATATTAGTCATTCCAATTACATCTGCTTTCCAAGATCTATATAGATTTGACTCTGCTAAAGTTGAAAATTGTGGACCCTCCATAACCACATAAGTTCCACCTCTTTGATATTCTATTTTTTCTTTTTTAATTGCCTCTTCACATGCGTTCATCAAACCGCTAGATGTTGGGTGAGCCATAGAAACATGTGCAACTATTTCATTGTCAAAAAATGTTTTTACTCTTGAAAAAGTTCTATCTATAAATTGATCTACTATTACAAACTTTCCGGGAGGTAAATCCTCTTTCAATGAACCGACAGCTGAAACAGATACGATATCTGTAACCCCTAATTGTTTCAGTGCATCAATATTAGCTCTAAAGTTAATATTTGAAGGTGAAATGAAATGTCCTCTTCCATGTCTTGGTAAGAAATAAACTTCTTTATTTTTATAGATAGTTTTTAAAATTTGATCAGATGGCTCACCCCAGGGAGTATTCAAATCTATTAATTCCCTGTCAGTGAATTCCTCTACATCATATAGACCGCTTCCACCAATTATTGCTAATTTATTTCTTGTCATGTTTAAAATATAAATTATTTATACTTCAATAATTACTTATTATGAATTTAAAAGATTTTATAAGATCTATTCAAGACTATCCAAAAAAGGGGATTCTTTTTAGAGATATTACTACACTAATTAAAGACAAAGACGCATTCGCTGAAGCAATTAGTCAAATAGTTGAAAGGTCTAAAAAATATGATTTTGATAAGATCGCTGCAATTGAGTCTCGAGGATTTGTTTTTGCTTCAGCAGTCTCATTTATTTTGAAAAAACCTTTTATTATGCTTAGAAAGAAAAATAAACTTCCTGCAGAAGTTCACTCAGTTGATTTCGAGTTAGAATATGGAACAGCTACAATTGAAGTCCACAAGGACTCTTTTGAAAAAAATGATAATGTTTTAATCATTGATGATTTAATTGCTACTGGGGGAACAGCTGAAGCTGCTGCTAAGTTAATTAAGATGTCAGATGCTAATGTTGCAGCATTTATTTTTGTTATAAATTTATTTGATTTGGATGGATGCAAAAAGCTTGAAGATAAAGGTTTTAAAGTTGAAAATTTAATAGAATTTCCTGGACATTAATTTTTGAAGGTCTTTACAAAATTTTGAAATATTTTTTCATTACCTAAAGAATTAAAATGTACATCACCTTCAATATAATACTTAGAAATAATTTTTTCTTTTTCAGTAAAAGTAATTTCATTAAAGAAATCTGTAAAATTGTTAAAGAAAAACTCACATTTGTTTACACAAAAATTATTCATTAATTTAACAATCTTCGATTGACTATTATCGTACAAAATTTGAGCTGGCCAAGGATAAATTCCAACTGACATTTTAATATCATTTTTCTGCAAAAGATCATATGTCATCTCCATAAATTCTAATGATTTACTAATTTCTTTATCTCCAAAAAACTTATTGTTAAAAGTCCACGAACTTTTTTCATGACAGAAATCCAGATAAGTACATTTATTTATTACATCTGTTTTTTTAAATACATCATTCTTCAATACTTTTGACGAATATGC
>CACNSS010000006.1 GCA_902623215.1 uncultured Pelagibacteraceae bacterium | reverse complement strand
TGTTGGAGTTGTTATTTTTGGCGATGACAGAAATATTAAAGAAGGAGATATAGTAAAGAGAACAGGGAGCATTGTTGATACTCCAGTCGGAAAAGAATTATTGGGTCGTGTAGTAGATGGTTTAGGCAACCCTATTGATGGAAAAGGCACTTTAGATAAAGGTGTTAAAAAAAGCAGGGTAGAGGTAAAAGCACCAGGTATAATACCTCGTCAATCTGTTAGCGAGCCGATGCAAACAGGTTTAAAATCTATCGATAGTTTAGTGCCAATTGGAAGAGGACAAAGAGAATTAATTATTGGAGATAGACAAACAGGCAAAACAGCAGTTGCAGTTGATGCAATTATCAACCAAAAAAAAATTAATGAGTCAGGTGATGAGAAACAAAAATTATATTGTATTTACGTAGCTGTTGGTCAAAAAAGATCAACTGTTAGACAAATCCAAAAAACTTTAGAGGAAGCTGGAGCAATGGAATATACTACTATTGTTGCTGCCACGGCATCAGACTCAGCTCCTTTGCAATTTTTAGCACCGTACACTGGTTGTGCTATGGGAGAGTATTTCAGAGACAATGGAATGCATGCACTAATAATTTATGATGATCTTTCAAAGCAAGCAGTTGCTTATAGACAAATGTCTTTGATCTTAAGAAGACCACCAGGAAGGGAGGCATATCCTGGGGATGTATTTTATCTTCATAGCAGATTACTTGAAAGAGCAGCAAAACTAAGTGATGAACACGGTGGTGGTTCTTTAACAGCATTACCAATTATAGAAACACAAGGTGGAGATGTTTCTGCTTACATACCCACAAATGTAATTTCAATTACGGATGGACAAATTTTTTTAGAAACTGAACTTTTTAATCAAGGTATAAGACCAGCTATAAACGTAGGACTTTCAGTTTCAAGAGTTGGATCTGCAGCTCAAACAAAGGCTATGAAAAAAGTTTCTGGTTCAATGAAATTAGAATTGGCACAATACAGAGAAATGGCAGCTTTTGCGCAATTTGGCTCTGACTTAGATGCATCAACTCAACAGCTACTTAATAGAGGATCAAAGCTTACAGAGTTACTTAAACAAAAACAATATTCTCCGATGACTGTGGCTGAGCAAGTAATTTCAGTTTTTTGTGGTGTTAAAGGTTATCTAGATGACATAGAGCTAAAAGAAATTGCGAATTTTGAGAATAAAATAATTGAAAAATGTAAATCTGAAAAACCAGAAATCATAGAGTCTATTTTAAGTTCAGGCAAGCTCGAGGAAGACTCTGAACAAAAATTAGTAGAAGCAATAAAACAGCTAAAACAAACATTTAATTCGTAAAATATTTATGGCTAGTTTAGATGATTTAAAAAAAAGAATTGCGAGTGTTAAATCAACACAAAAAATTACTAAAGCTATGAAGATGGTTGCTGCAGCTAAACTTAAAAGGGCCCAAGATAATGCAGAAAAAGGAAGACCATACTCTGAAAAAATGAATAATATAATCTTAAATTTGTCGGAGGGAATTTCTGATAAAGAAAATGCCCCTAAGCTTTTATCTGGAACAGGAAAAGATCAAATTCATTTGTGTGTTGTAATGACTTCAGATAGAGGTTTATGTGGTGGCTTTAATTCTAATATTATTAAAAAAGCTAAAAGTTATTTTTCTAGACTATCTGGTGAGGGTAAAGAATTAAAGATTATAACTGTAGGCTCTAAGGGTAATGATCAATTAAAAAGAGTTTTTGGTGATAAAATAATTGAAAATATTTCATTTAAAAATTCAAAAAACGCCAATTTTTTTGACGCTGAAAAAGTAAGCAAAATAATTATAGAGAAGTTTAAAAAAGAAGAATTTGATATTTGCACAATTTTTTTTAATCAATTTAAAAATGTTATTACACAAATACCTCAAGCTCAACAAATCATACCGTTAAAGACAGATATTGATGACAAGGGAAAATCAGAGGATAATTATGAATTTGAACCTGATGAGGATGAGATTTTAACCAATTTATTACCCAAAAATATATCAACGCAAATATTTAAAGCGATGTTAGAGAATTCAGCTAGCGAACAAGGTGCAAGAATGAGTGCTATGGATAATGCAACTAGAAACGCAGGTGAAATGGTTGATAAACTTACTATTGAGTATAATAGAAGTCGTCAGGCAGCAATTACAAAAGAACTAATAGAAATAATATCAGGAGCAGAAAGTTTATAATTATGAGCAAAGGAATAATTACACAAGTTATAGGAGCTGTAGTTGATGTAAAATTTGAAGGAGAACTCCCAGAAATTTTAACAGCATTAGAGTGCAAAAATGGAAATAATCGTCTAGTTTTAGAGGTTGCTCAACATTTAGGAGAGTCAACTGCAAGAACTATTGCAATGGATGCTACAGAAGGGTTGAAAAGAGGTGACGAAGTAATTAACACAAAAGCTCCAATTAAAGTTCCAGTTGGTCCAGAAACTTTAGGAAGAATTATCAATGTAGTTGGTGAACCAATAGATGAAAGAGGAGACGTTAAAACAAAAGAAAATTGGCCAATCCATAGAGCAGCGCCAGAATTTAATGATCAATCAACTGAAACTGAAATTCTTGTTACTGGTATTAAAGTTATAGACTTGTTAGCTCCTTATGCAAAAGGTGGAAAAATTGGATTATTCGGAGGAGCAGGTGTTGGAAAAACTGTTTTAATTATGGAATTAATTAACAATGTCGCTAAGGCTCATGGAGGTTTTTCTGTTTTTGCCGGTGTGGGTGAAAGAACAAGAGAGGGAAATGATCTATATCATGAAATGATAGAGTCTGGTGTTATTAAAAAAGAAGGAGCAGGATCTAAAGCTGCCTTAGTATATGGTCAAATGAACGAACCTCCAGGAGCAAGAGCAAGAGTTGCCTTAACAGGTTTGACGGTTGCTGAATATTTCAGGGATCAAGAAGGACAAGATGTTTTATTTTTTGTTGATAATATATTTAGATTTACACAAGCAGGTTCAGAGGTGTCAGCTCTTTTAGGAAGAATTCCTTCAGCTGTTGGATATCAACCAACTTTAGCTACAGATATGGGTAACTTACAAGAAAGAATTACGACCACTAACAAAGGATCTATTACATCAGTACAAGCAATATATGTCCCTGCTGATGATTTAACTGATCCAGCACCTGCTACATCGTTTGCTCACCTGGATGCAACAACAGTACTTTCAAGACAAATTGCTGAAATTGGAATTTATCCTGCAGTGGATCCTCTTGACTCTACCTCAAGAATTCTTGATCCTAGAATAGTTGGAGATGAACATTATAGGGTCGCGAGAGAAGTTCAAAAAATACTTCAAACTTATAAATCTTTACAAGACATAATAGCAATTTTAGGTATGGATGAACTATCCGAGGAAGATAAATTGATAGTTGCCAGGGCAAGAAAGATCCAAAGATTTTTATCACAACCTTTCTTTGTTGCTGAGGTATTCACAGGATCTCCTGGAAAACTTGTTGATCTAGAAGCAACAATAAAGGGTTTTGATGCAATCTGTAAGGGTGAGTATGATCATCTACCAGAGGCTGCGTTTTATATGGTCGGTACAATTGAAGAGGCTATAGAAAAAGCTGAAAAAATGAAAAAAGATGCTGCTTAATGAGCGAAGAATTTAAACTTGAAGTAGTCAACCCAGAAAAATCTTTTCTTTCAAAAGATGATGTCACTGAAGTGGTAGTTCCAGCATTTGAGGGAGAGATGGGAATACTTAAGGATCATATATCTATAATTTCTTTTTTAAAACCTGGCATAATCAAAATTTATTCAAAATTAGGTGAAGAAAAATATTACGTTGAAGACGGAATAATTGAATTCAAAAATAACAATCTATCAATTCTTACCAGCTCAATTTTCGACATTAAAGATATGGAAAAAAGCAAAATAGATGAAATGTTGAGAGCTGCTGAAGAGGAGACAGCTAAGGACAACATAAGCGATCAAGCAAAATACTTAATTGATCAGAAAATTGAAGTTTTAAGAACTATTAATTAATAATCTTTTCTAATTTTTTTTGAAGTATCTTGTAAACATTAAGCTTGAAATTAACAACTATCTCCGTAATAGAATTTAGTTCTATCCATTTCCATTCAAAAAATTCTGGTTTGCTTGTGTTAATATTTATTTCATTATCACTACCAAGATATCTCATCAAAAACCATTTTTGTTTCTGCCCTTTAAATTTACCTTTCCAAATTTTACCTAGAAGATGGTTTGGTAGTTCATAAGTGGTTATTTCATCAATTTCAGTTATTAACTCGACGTTTTTAATACTAGTTTCTTCTTCTAGTTCTCTGTAGGCAGCAGATAAAAAATCTTCACCTTCATCAACACCTCCTTGTGGCATTTGCCAAAAACCTTTTGGGTTATCAATTCTTTTTGCTACAAAAATTTTATTTTCTTTATTTAAGACAATTATGCCAACACCTACTCTGTAAGGTAGATTTTTATATTTTTCCTGAATTTCATCCATTAAGTAATTTGATCGCGTAATTCAATTGATTATCGGTTTCAGTTTTAATTTTAAAATCATCACTTTCCTCATCGATTTCAATGTCAGGTGACACACCTACTTCAGAAATAGATTTGCCTGAAGGCAAATAATACTTAGCTACAGTTAATCTTATAGCCCCTTTATTTTTTAAAGGAATAATAGATTGAACAGATCCTTTCCCATAACTATTTTCACCAATTAAAATTGCTCTTTTATGATCTTTTAAAGCTCCAGCTACAATTTCAGAAGCAGAGGCAGAGCCATAATTTATTAAAACAAGAATAGTTTTTCCTTTAGTAAGATCTCCTTTTTTTGCAAACCATTTTCGATTTTCTGACTGTTGTCTACTTTTTGTAGAGACAATCTCACCATTATCCAAAAAGAAATCAGAAATTTTTATAGCTTGTGATAATAATCCACCTGGATTATTTCTTAAGTCTAAAATGTAAGACTTTAAATTTTTATTTTTTTCAAATTTATTGATTTCTTTTTTTATTTGTCTAGCACTATTTTCATTAAAGGAAGTTAATCGTATATACCCAATATTTTTTTCTAGTAATTCTGCTTTGACCGATTTGATTTGAATTATTTCCCTTGTGACATTAAAAGTTAAAGCTTTTTTCTCTCCTCGTCTTCTTATTGTTAATTCAATAGCAGATCCTACGGGCCCTCTCATTAACTCGACTGCCTCACTCAAAGATTTACCTTGTACTTGGGTGTCATTAATCTTAACGATATAATCTCCAGCTTTTATTCCTGCTCTGGACGCAGGAGTATCATCTATTGGAGAAATAACTTTTACAACTCCTGACTCCATTGTAACTTCAATACCAAGCCCCCCAAATTCACCACTTGTCTCAGTTTGCATTTCGTTAAAAATTTCTGGAGACATGTAGCCTGAATATGGATCTAAAGATTGAAGTAAACCGTTAATAGCAGAGTCCATACTGTCGGATTGATTAATCTCATCAACGTATTCCTTATTTATTTTTTCTAAAACCTCACCGAAAACATCTATTTTTTCGTATATTTCGTTTTCAGAAGAAATTACTTTTTGACTAAATAAAAATAAAATTAAAATAAAAGTTAAAAAGTTTAGTACAGCTTTTTTTTTCATATAATTAATTTTTCTTTGGGTATCAGCTCAGACCACATCTTTTCAAGTTCATAAAAACTTCTTTTTTCTGGGTGAAAAATATGTACTATAAGATCAATACCATCTACCAGTTTCCATTCATTACTATCTTTACCTTCAATTTTAGAGTCTTTTATTCCACTATCTTTAAGTTTTTTTAAAACTTGCTCAGACAAAGCCTGAATATGTCTAGATGAAGTTCCACTAGCTATAATCATATATTCAGCCATAGAACTTTTATCTTTTAAGTCTATACTTACAATGTCTTGAGCTTTATTTAGGTCGAGAGTTTCAATGATAATTTTTTTTAAGCTTAAAATTTTATCCATTAATTATATTTACCTTATCAAATTTTCCTTAATTGAGAAGATGAAATATTAACTTTATTAAATTCAATGAACTTTAAACTTTTTCCATTTAATCTTTTATATGAGACTGAATTTAATGATTTTTTTTTATAACCATGGCGATCAAAAACAATAATTTTACATTTTTTTGAAATAGCTTCCCACTTATACCACTTGTGAAAATTAATAAGATTATCTGCCCCCATTAAAAAATAAATTTCAGCTTTGGTAGTTCTTTTTAGAAAGTTTATTAAGTCAATAGTTTTATTAGATCTTATTATCTTTTCATAAAATTTTATTTTTATAAAATTATTTAACTTTATGATCTTTTTACAATTTTGGACTCTTTTAGAAATGCTTGTATTATTTTTTTTCTTTAAAGGATTTCTTAAAGTAATTGCCCAAATTATTTTTTTTAATTTGTATTCTTTTAAAGCTTTTTTTGATATTGCTAAATGACCAATATGGGCAGGATCAAACGACCCACCAAGAACCCCAATTTTATTTTTAAATCTCAAATTATTTCCTTATTCTCCCATTACTTGATATTTGATACTTATAAGACACTAGTTGATTAAGTCCAACAGGGCCCCTCGGAGGAAGCTTGTTAGTTGAAATACCAACTTCGCCGCCAAAACCAAATTCTCCACCATCTGCAAATTGAGTTGATGTATTATGCATGGCAATTGAACTTTTAACTTCATTTAAAAATTTTTTTGCTGATTTCTTATTCATGGTGATAATCGAGTCAGTGTGCATTGTCCCATATTTATTAATATGATTGATTGCATCATTTATATCTCTTACACATTTTACAGAAACTGTAGCTGACAAATATTCTTTTGACCAATCTTTATTAGTAGCTCTAATAATTTTCCCCTTATAATTTTTTTTGATTCTGTTGTCTCCGATAATTTTGCATCCATGATCTTCTAAGTGTTTTAAAATTATGTTACATGATTTTTTTAAGATTTTTTGATGAACTAAAATCGTTTCTGTGGCCCCACAAATCGCTGTATTCCTTAATTTTGCATTAAAAATAATCTTTTTTGCTGTATTTAAATTTGCGTTCTGATCAACATAAGTATGACATACTCCTTCCAAATGACCAATCACTGGTAAGTTAGATAATTTCTGAACTTTTTTTACTAAATTTTTTCCTCCCCTTGGAATAATTACATCAACATATTTATCCATTTTACTTAATAGATAATCGACAATATTTCTATTAGTGGAGTCAATAAATTGAACAAAATTTTCATTAATATTATTTTTTTTTAATGAGTCTCTAAAAAGTTTTGACAAAATTTTATTTGAAAAAAAAGCCTCTGATCCACCTCTCAAAATTACTGGGTTTCCTGATTTAAAGCATAATGATGCAACGTCCGAGGTAACATTTGGCCTACTCTCATAAATAATGGCAATTATTCCTATAGGAATTGAGATCTTAGAAATACTTAACCCATTTGGCCTCTTCCATTTCTCCAAAACTCTATTTGTTGGGTCTTTAAGTTTAATTACAGATTTTATTGAACTAATAATATTATCTATTTTTTTTTCATTTAAAATAAGACGTTCAATTAAATTCTTTTTAACCCCCTTATTTATTGATCTATTAACGTCTCTCTTATTAGCACTAATGATTAATTTTTTATTTTTTTTAATAAGTGAACAGTAGTCTATTAATACTTTATTTTTTTTTTTAGTATCTACTTGATGTGCCAACACACTTTTTGATTTTTTCCCAATATTGGTTAAAATTTTTTTTATCATATTTTTACCATATCGTCTTTATGGACCACTTCAGATTTTGAAACGTAGCCAAGAATCTTGTTTATCTCATTAGAGTGGCACCCTAAAATTTTATTTATCTCATTTGATGAGAATGAACTCAAGCCTCTAGCAAATTCCTTACGTTTATTATCTAAAATTTTTATATGATCACCTTTTTTAAAATCACCATTAACCTTCTTGATCCCAGCCGCTAATAGACTTTTTCCATTTATTAATGCTTTCTTGGCACCATCATCAATAATTAACTCTCCTTTTGGTGAAACGGAGCTAATAATCCATTTTTTCCTGGCATCTAATTTTGGAACTTCAGAAATGAACCACGTGGAATTTTTTTTTTCTATTTGATTGATTGGATTTAAATATAATCCATTTGCTATCACCATATTACAACCAGCTAAATTACATATTCTTGCAGCTTCAATTTTAGTATCCATACCTCCACTCCCAAATTCTGTTCTCCCTCTAATAACAACATTTTTTAAATCCTTTTTAATATTAGAAATATTTCTGATTAATTTTGCATCTTTAAAATTTTTGGGATTTTTTGTATAAAGGCCATCTACATCTGATAATAAAACTAGCGTATCTGCATTTGTAATTTGAGCAACTCGAGAAGCTAATCTGTCATTATCCCCAAATTTTATTTCCGATGTAGCAATAGTGTCATTTTCATTTACTATAGGAATATAATTAAGCTGAAATAAATTTTCAAAAGTTCTTTTTGCATTTATTGATCTTCTTCGTTCTTCAGTATCCTCTAATGTGAGGAGAATTTGGGAAATATTCAATTTATATTTTGAAAAAGTTTCTGAAAATAAATTCATCAATTCTATTTGTCCTATAGAGGCTATTGCTTGACTTTTATCAAGCTTTAAACCTGATTTACTATAATTCATTTTTTTACAACCAAGAGCAATAGCTCCAGAACTTACTATTACTACTTGTTGATTATTAGATTTTAAATTTTTTATATCTTTGGCAAAACTCAGTAACCATTTTTTTCTTATTTTTTTGTTATTATCAACTATCAAAGAAGATCCGATTTTAACTACAATTATTTTTGAATTTTTAAGAGACATATGAAATAAGTTTAGCCTTAATTTTAGTTATTGAATCTTTTTCCAACGTTGACAAAGTTAAAACTTCACAATTTTTATCCTTTGAAAAATTTTTTACTGTTTTTTTAACAATATCTTTATCTAATAAATCTATCTTATTTAAAACAATCAATTCCTTTTTTTTAATAAGATCTTTACTATAATTTCGGAGCTCTTTTTTGACTTGATTGTAAGATTTTTTTAAATCATCATTTGTAATATCTATCAAATGCAAAAGAGATTTACATCTCTCGATATGTTTTAAAAATTTCGTACCAAGGCCAGTTCCCTCATGTGCTCCTTCTATTAAACCAGGTATGTCTGCTAGGGTAACTTCTTTATCATCATAACTTGCAACACCAAGATTTGGATTTAAAGTAGTAAATTGATAATTTGCAATCTTTGGATTAGCATTTGTTATAGCTGCCAATAAACTTGATTTACCTGCATTTGGTAATCCGATAATGCCTATGTCAGCAATAGTTTTTAATTGAAGCCAAATTGTAAACTCTTCACCTAACATACCTTTAGTATATTTTCGTGGTGCTCTATTTGTTGAACTTTTAAATCTTGTATTACCCAAACCTCCTTTTCCTCCAGAGGCAACAATGAACTTCTCTCCAATTTTAGTAAAATCATACAAGAGTGTTTTGTTGTCTTCTTCGAGGACTTGTGTTCCTAGAGGAACTTTGAGAATTAAATCTTCTCCACCTTTTCCAGTACGATTTTGACCTGAACCATTTTCGCCTCTTTCAGCTTTGTGATGTTGCTGATATCTAAAGTCAATTAATGTATTCAAATTTTGTTCAGCTTTTAAAATAACAGAACCTCCTTTTCCACCATCACCGCCGTCCGGTCCACCAAACTCAATAAATTTTTCTCTTCTGAAACTAGGAGAACCATCTCCACCATTCCCTGCTTTTATATAAATTTTTACTTGATCTAAGAATTTCATAATACAACACTATTTTTAGTTGTACTATTAATTGGGTTTTACAGAAACAAAAGTTCTATCTGATTTAGTTTTTTTAAAAACAACTTTGCCCTTAATAACAGAAAAAATTGAATGGTCCTTACCCATACCAACATTTTCACCGGGAAAAATTTTTGTCCCTCTTTGTCTTACGATTATGTTTCCTGGCACTACGGTTTCTCCACCATATTTTTTCACACCAAGTCTTCTACCAGCGCTGTCACGCCCATTTCTTGATGATCCACCTGCTTTTTTTGTTGCCATAACTCTACCTTACTTTTTATTTTCTTTTGTATCCTTTGCTACTTTATTTTTTACTTTAGAAACCTCTTTAGCTTCAGATAAAACCTTACCATCTTTTGAAAAAATCTTATTTATTCTGATCATAGAATATTGTTGTCTATGGCCATTCTTTCTTCTCGAATTTTGTCTTCGTCTTTTTTTAAAAATTAAAATGGTTCTATTTTTGCTATTTTTTATCAGGTTTGCTTCAACTTTTGCACCTTGCACCATTGGAGACCCGATTTCGATCTCTTTTTCATTTCCGTAAGCTAAAATTTCTTTAAATTCTATTTTAGTATCCGGTTTTGAATTTGGAAGTTTCTCGATTTTTAGGATTTCACCTGACACTACTTTGTATTGTTTTCCACCAGTTTGTATTACTGCATAAGACATAAGGATATCAATTTTTAATAATCGCAATATAATCTGAGCGAAACTTTAGTCAAGCTCAATAAATCAAAAATTATCCTTTAAATCTCTCAGTTTTGAAAAAGTCTTAATATCCTCAGCTTTTAAAAATACATTACACTCTAATTCATCATCCAAAACAGAGGGAATAGTTGGCGAATTAACTTTTAGATTATTCTTAATTTTTAAAATTTTTTCTTTTAGCTTTAGATTGTCTGGATCATTGAATACACAGAATTCAGAATTTTTTAGTGTATATTCATGACCACAATAAATCATAGTATCTTTAGGCAATTTTTTAAATATATTTAAAGAGTTAAACATCTGCTCATAAGTTCCCTCGAAGATCCTACCACAACCTAAAGAAAACAAAGTATCACCTGTAAAAATTATTTTTTCTTTGAAAAAATGAAAAGCAATATGGCCTGATGTATGACCTGGGGTATGGTAAATTTTTGCCTCGAAGTTATCTTTTTGCCAGATTTGATTATTTTCTACAAGAACATCTATTCCTGGAATTCGATCTCTATCATTTTTAAATCCAATTACATCGCAATTATATTTTTTTTTTAATTCAAGATTGCCACCGATATGATCATGATGGTGATGAGTATTTAGAATATATTTTAGATTTATCTTATTATTATCTATAAAATCAATTATTGGTTCAGACTCGCTAGGATCAACTACACAAGCCGACCGATTATTTTCATCAATCATTACGTAACTGTAATTATCTTGAAGACATTTAATAATTTTTATTTTCATTTATTTTCAATTAGAAATATTCCGAGCTCTCCGAATAAATTTTTCAAAAAAATATTTGATTTACTTATATTCGAAATATTTTTATTTATTAGCGCTAAAGATTTGACAATTTTGAAGTTCATAGTCTCTGAAAATCTTACAAAATCTTTAATAGTACACATATGAATATTTGGGGTGTTGTACCATTCATGAGGTAGTGAACTTGTAATTGGCATAGTTCCTTTAAAAAGCAAGTCTAACCTTACCTTCCAGTTTCCAAAATTTGGAATAGTTACTATAGCTTTTTTGCCAACTCTCAAAAGTTCTTTAATGACAATTTCAGGATTTATAAAAGCTTGCAGTGTCTGACCCAAAACAACGTAATCAAAAGAATTTTTTGGAAATTGCTTTAAGTCAAGCTCTGCATTGCCCTCAATAACCGTCAATCCTTTAGATATACATATTTGAACTTTTTCTTTAGAAATTTCAATTCCTCTTATATTCACATTTTTGTTTTTTCTCAAAAATTCCATCAAAGTTCCATCATCACAACCAACATCTAATACAGTTGAGTTTTTTTCGATTATATTTGCAATAAAATTATATTCAGCTTTCATTATTACTTTCTATATAAGATTTATCCAAAAAATTTTTGAGTGCATTTAAAAAATCTGGAACTTCTAGTAAAAAGGAGTCATGCCCTTTATCAGAATCTATTTCTACAAAACCTACATTTGCACCAATTGCGTTTAAAGCAATAACTATATCTTTATTTTCTTGAGTTGGATAAAGCCAATCTGACGTAAAAGACATAATAAAAAATTTAGTTTTGGTTTTTTTGAAGGCGTTTGATAAATTGCCATCAAATTGTTTAACTAAATCAAAATAATCCATTGCTCTAGTTATATAAAGATAACTATTAGCATCAAATCTATCTACGAATACTGAACCTTGATAACGTAAATAACTTTCTATTTGAAAATCAGCATCAAATCCAAATTTAAGATCATCTCTTTCCTGGAGATTCCTACCAAATTTTTCTTGAAGCCCCTTTTTAGATAAATAGGTAATATGAGCAGCCATTCTTGCTACAGCTAACCCTTTATCTGGCAAAGTGCTTTTAGAATTATATTTTCCATCCATCCAGTTATGATCAGCAGTTATTGCTTGTCTACCAAGCTCATTGAATGCAATATTTTGCGCTGAATGGCTAGATGTACAAGCAATAGGGACAGCTGTTTTAGATTTGTCTGGAAAATTGCTCACAAATTGTAAGACCTGCATTCCTCCCATTGATCCACCAACTACAGAAAAAAGCTTTTTAATATTAAAAAAATCTAATAAATTTACTTGGGCGTTTACCATATCATTGATAGTGATAACTGGAAAATCTGTCCCATATATTTTTTTTGTTTCAGGATTTTCGTGACTTGGACCAAAAGACCCCATGCAACCACCAATCACATTAGCACAAATTACAAAATATTTATCTGTGTCGATAGATTTCTTTGGGCCTACCGCATAAGACCACCACCCATCTTTTTTAGTTACTGGATTTACACCTGTTACAAATTGATCGCCTGTTAAGGCGTGAAAGACTAAAATTGCATTATCCTTATTTTCATTTAATTTACCATAGGTCTCGTATGCTAGAGGAAATTTACTAATAGTCCGACCACAGTCTAACTTAAGTGGTTTTTCAATTATCAATGTTTTTATATTTTCTCTTATATTCATAATTATTGCTGAAAATTGAATTGTGAGAAAAAAACTTTTTTAGCGGTTTTTTTAAAGCGCTCGCAATTCAGATAAATCAGCGCAAGAATTTTTGTACAAGAAGTTTTGGGCTATGTCAATTTTAATATATTTTAACTTAAACTATATAAAAAAATCTTAATTTATCTATAAAGAGCATAAAAATTAAAAAAAAATATTATGAGATTTAAAAAATTCAATATTGATGCCTATGAGCCAGGTAAATCTAGCGTTAATAATTTGAAAAAGGTTATTAAATTATCAGCTAATGAATCTGCTCTTGGCATGAGCTCTAAAGTGAAAAAAATAATATCAAATAAAAACCTTAATTTTTTTAGATACCCGGATGGAAAATCTAAGGTGCTCAGGTCTCAAATCTCAAAGAAATTTAAATGCGATAAAGACAAAGTTATTTGTGGGGCTGGATCTGATGAGGTTATTCAGATGTTATGTCAATTATTTTTAAGACCAAAAGATGAGGTAATTGTTCCCCAATTTAGTTTTTTAATGTATAGAATTTACTCAAAAATAGTAGGTGCAAAAGTAATATTTGCTAAAGAAAAAAATTATAAAATCTCAATTTCAGAAATAATTAAAAAAGTTACAAAAAAAACTAAAATTGTTTTCTTGGCAAATCCAAACAACCCGACAGGAACTTATTTGACTGAAATTGAACTTATCGAATTAAGAAAAAAACTTAGAAAAGATATTTTACTTGTAGTAGATGATGCTTATGCAGAATATATGAAAAATCACGATTACAAATCAGGTTTAGATTTATTTAAGAAAAAAGAGAATGTCTTTATTTTAAGGACATTCTCAAAAATTTATGGATTATCGTCATTAAGAATAGGTTGGGGATATGGGTCAAAAAAAATTATAAAGTCCCTCAACATTATCAAACCTCCATTTAACATTAACGAGGTAGCTCAAAAAGCAGCAGTTGAGTCTCTTAAAGATAATAAATTTATATCTCGTTCAATTAGCCATAATATTTTTTATGCAAAAAAAATAAAAAATTTTTTGAAAAACTATGAAATTAATTCTAATAAAATTTCAGCTAATTTTTTACTTTTGGATTTTTCAAAATGTAGAATTAAAGCTAAATATTTTTATGAAAAATTAAAGAATAAAGGAATAATTTTAAGATCTACAGAGGATGGGTATAAAATAAAAAATATGTTGAGATTAACAGTGGGTTCAAAAACTGATAATATAAAATTTATGAAAGCAGCTCAAAGTATATTTAAAAGATGAAAAATATATTAATTATTGGCTGTGGTCTACTAGGTTCATCTTTGGTCAGAAAAATTTCTAAAAAAAATATTTCAAAAAAAATTTTCATTTACGAAAAATCCAAAAAAAATATTGAAAAAATAAAAAAACTTAAATTAAAAGGTACCATTGTAAAAAAATTAAATGATGTAGTGCCTCGTACAGGTTTTATTATTTTTTGTACACCAATGAGTGAATATAAAAAAATAATTTTAAAAATAAATGATTATCTTTCGTCTGATCATATAATTACGGACATTGGTTCAGCAAAACTAAAATCTAATGAAATAATTAGAAAAAATTTAAAAAAAAAAATATTCTGGACTTCAAGTCACCCTATTGCGGGGTCTGAAGTTAGCGGGCCTGAAAATGGGAAAGAAGATTTATTCGAAAATAAATGGTGTGTTTTAATAAAAGATAAAAAAACTAATATTAAACATTTAAATTTTTTAAGATCTTTCTGGAAAAGGGTGGGCTCTAAAACTGTTGTAATGAATTCTGAAAAACATGATAAGATTTTTTCAATGACAAGTCATTTGCCGCATTTAATTGCTTATAATCTTGTAAAATCTGCACAAGATTTTGAAAAAAAACAGAGATACAATTTAATTAAATATAGCGCAGGTGGTTTGCGAGATTTTTCAAGAATAGCCGCATCAAATGAAATAATGTGGAGAGATATTTTTTTTAACAATAAAACAAATGTATCAAAAGCAATTGATATTTTTGTGAAAAATCTTCATTCTTTTAAGAGAGACATTATCTCAGGTAATAGTAAATCAGTTATTAAAAAATTAACTCAAACTAAGAAAGTAAGATCTAAAATCGTTAAATTGAAACAAGATACTAGCAAACCTGATTTTGGAAGAAATTAATATTTTTTAATATTACTAATTTTTATAATATTTAAATTAGCTGTTTTATCAATCAACATAATAGTAAATTTTGTTGGCATTATTACAACTTTTTTTCTGGGACCATAAGCATGAATAAATTGATGTTTATTAAGACACATTCCAACATGTCCTTTCCAAAAGACGATATCTCCCTTTGACAAATTTTTACTTATTTTCTTTTTACAATATTTCACTTGATCTTTTGTATCTCTAGGAAAAAAAGTTCTATTGTAATAATAGTATATTTGTATTAACGCGGAACAATCAATACCTTCAGCTGTCTTACCACCCCATTTATATTTAGAATTTAAAAATAATCTTAAAATTTTTTTATAATTTTTTTCAAAATGTGTAATTTCTCTTAAATCCCTATTTTTTAACCATTTATTATCTTCAAATTGGACAAAAGCTTTATTTTTACCAATTACAGATATTCCTGAAGCAAAATATAAAAATTGATTAGTTGGTAAAAATTTTTTATTTACTTTTTTGTAAATTCTTGCTTTTAACTTATAAACTTTTTTTGTCGGTTTAAATTTTTTTTTAAAATTATTATTTTTTATAAACCCTACATATTTGTCATAACTAGTTTTAATTTTTACCCAACTTTTTTTCTTTGATAATATTTTAAATTTTTCTCCGTATATTATTTGAGAACTAACTTCTGCCTTACTAGATGGTTTAGTATACAAGTTAGATATGGATGTATTTAAGAAATTGTATCTCATTCAATTTTTTACTGGTGCCACTTTACTGATCCAAATAATCAAAATGAGAACAGGTAATCCTAAAAGAGCAGTTAAAGAAAAAAAATATGGATATCCCATAATATCAACCCAGCTACCAGCATACCCCGCAATTAACTTGGGTAAAAACAACATGATAGAGCTGAACAAAGCATATTGTGTTGCAGTAAACTTTATTGAAGTTAAGCCCGATAAATAAATTACAAAGGCAGCTCCAGCAAATCCACTAGATATGTTATCAGCTGTTATCACCGCAATTAAAAAGTTAATGCTGATTGGAGATACTGCTAACCATGCAAACAACAGATTACTTAAAGCAGCAATCAAGGCACCAAAGAATAAGCATTTCATTGTACCAAATTTATATGAGCAATAACCTCCAACAAATCCACCAAATATTGTAGCAAAAACTCCAAAAAATTTTGAATAAGTTGCAATGTCTGAAATTTTATAACCTTTTTCTAAATAGAATATATTTGCCATAACCCCCATTACGATATCAGCAATTCTATATAGCGAAATTAAAATAAGTATTAAAAATGCAAATTTTCCATATCTTTGAATAAAATTTAAAATTGGACCCATATAACTCTTTGAAATTTTATTTTTGGGAGCAAATCGAATTAATACAAGTAAAGAAATTATCAAATACGAAAAAACAAAACAGATTATTAATCTTGATAATGAAAATAAAAAATTTATTAAAACATCCTTTTTTTCAAAAGGACTATCCATAACTGAGTACAAATAAATAAAACCTATAACAGCAATAAAGATAGTTATTAGAAATTTTACATGATTGTCAGAATTTAAATTTCTTTTTAATTTTGGCTCATCTGAGATGAAAGTTGCAAAAACTCCAACGAACATGAACAAAGACATAATTAGATAAACTTTTTTCCATACATTTTGGTCATAGATCTCAGTCCCGAAAAAGGATGCTAACCATAAACTTCCAGCACCTGCAACAAGCATCGCAATTCTATAACCAGCGATATACATAGACGATAAAGGACCTTGCAAAGATTGTGGAGCGGACTCAATTCTAAAAGCATCAATGAGAATATCTTGAGTTGCACTAAAAAAGGCTAGAATTGTTATGAATAAAGCAGTAAAAAACAGACTTTCCTTAGGATCTGTAAATGCAGTTAATATTAATGCAGTAATAATTAAAAATTGAGAAAACAAGAGCCAGCTTCTTCTATGACCAAATTTTTTAAACATTGGTAATTTGTAATTATCTACAAGTGGTGACCATAGATATTTAAATGCATACGCGAATCCTGCCCAGCTGAATAATGTTACAGTGCTCCTACTTATTCCTGCTTTAACAAGCCAAACCGAAAGGGTTGAAAAAACCAATAATATTGGAAGCCCAGATGAAAATCCTAAACAAATCATCTTTAAAGGTTTTTTTTCAAAAAAAATATTAATATTTTTCATAATTTAATTTCTCCAGAATGAGGGTAAAAATAAAACCAATATTGCAAATAATTCTAGTCTTCCTAGAATCATTCCCAAACACAATATCCATTTTGATATGTTTGGTATTGAGGAAAAATCCCCATTGGGACCTATAGTTGAACCTAAACCTGGTCCAACATTGGATATTGATGTAGCTGCTCCAGAAATTGAAGTCACAAAATCTAGTCCAGTTAAAGATAGCATAACAGCCAAAAGAAAAAATATAACTAGATATAAATAAATAAAAGAAATTATTGACGAAATAAATTTATTATCGATTGGGTTTTGATCATATTTAAGAATAAAAACTCCTTTTGGATAAATAATTTTTTTTAAATTATTAATCACAAAAGAGTATAAAATTTGGATTCTAAATATTTTAACACCACATGTTGTCGAACCTGCACAACCACCTATAAACATTAATATTAAGAACAATACGAGTGAAAAACTTCCCCAACTATCAAATTGAGCATTAACATAACCTGTACCAGTTAATATTGAAATTACATTAAATAACACTGCAATAAAATCAAATTCAATTGACCCATTAAAATTAAGATAAATGGATAAAATTACTATTGAAAAAAAGATTATTTTTAAGAAAGTTTTAATTTGTATATCTTTGAAAAAAATTCCTCTATCTCCATTTAAAAATTTTATGTAGGAAATAAAAGGAATACTCCCTAATAATATGAAAATTATTGCTGAACTTTCGATAAATCTATTATTAAAGAAACCTAACGACTCATTATAGTTCGAAAATCCACCAGTAGCTATTGTAGTCATAGAATGAGTTATACTATCGAAGAAATTCATCCCAAAGATTTTGTAAGACGTTGCGCAAAATATTGTTAGTGTTGTGTAAATAAATATTAATCTTAATGCTATTTCTTTTGATTTAGGTAGGATTTTTTCAGATGAGTCATTATTTGAAATTTTAAAAAGCTGCATACCACCAACATTCATAATTGGCATCAATGTGATTGCCATTACAATGATACCAATGCCACCTAACCACTGAAGTAACGCTCTCCATAATAAAATACTCCTTGGCATATTCTCAAGGTTAGAAATAATAGTAGAGCCTGTAGTAGTGATACCAGACATGCTCTCAAAAAATGCATTTGTAAATGAAAAATTAATACTTGAGAACAAAAATGGAAGTGAACCAAATATAGCAATACTTAACCAAGACAAAGCTGTTAACAAAAAGGCCTGCTGAAGATTTAATTTTTTATTGTGATCTAGGTTTGATAGAAAAAATAAAATTCCAAAAATAATTGTTACTATTGAAGCACCAAAAAAGGAGGAATCAATTTCATTATATAAAAATTGCACACCAACTGGAATGAACATAAAAATTCCGAGTATTATTTGCAGAATTCCAAGTGTAAAAAAAACAGTTTTATAATTAGACATTTTGAAAGAACACTATTTTATGGTAAATAAATTTCAACTCTATAAGAATTAAGTTGTTCGTAATTTAGAGAATTTATTAAGTTAATTAATGATAAAAAAAGAAAATTTAGACAAAACAAGTGCATGGCCTTTTGTTGAGGCAAAAAAAATGCTTCGAGAAAGAAAGTCCATAATCGAAAAAAAAGGTAAAATTACTCTACAAACAGGTTACGGCCCTAGTGGACTTCCTCACATAGGAACGTTTGGTGAAGTTGCTAGAACCTCAATGATTGTTAATGCTTTAAAACATCTTACCGATCTTCCTACTGAAATTATTACTTTTTCTGATGATATGGATGGACTTAGAAAAGTTCCAGATAATGTACCGAATAAAGATTTGCTTGAAGAAAACTTACATAAACCGCTAACTAAAGTTCCAGACCCGTTTAAAAAGTTTGATAGCTTTGGAGAGCATAATAATCAGATGCTTAAAAATTTTTTAGATAATTTTAACTTTAAATATAGTTTTAAAAGTTCAACAAAACTCTACAAGTCAGGTTTTTTTAATTCATCACTTCAAGAAATTTTAAAAAATTATGATGGAATTATGAATATTATATTGCCTACCTTGGGAAAGGAGCGTCAGAAAACATATTGTCCCTTTTTACCTATTTGTCCTGATACAGGTCATGTTTTAGAAATACCGATGAAAGAAATAAATAAGGAAAAATCGATAATAATTTTTGATAATATTGGGAAAGATTTAGAGATGAGTATTCTAGATGGTAATTGCAAGCTTCAATGGAAAGTAGATTGGGCGATGAGATGGTATGCTTTAGATGTAGATTTTGAAATGTATGGTAAAGATCTTATTGAGAGCGCGATTTTATCTTCAAAAATAATAAAACTAATAGGAAAAACAAACCCATCTGGATTCGCTTATGAATTATTTTTGGATGAAAAAGGGGAGAAAATTTCTAAATCAAAGGGAAATGGAATCACGATTGATCAATGGCTAAAATATGCTTCACCAGAAAGTCTCTCTTTATATATGTATCAAAATCCCAAAAGAGCTAAAAAACTCTATAAAGAAATTGTTTCAAAAACTGTTGATGAATATCTAGAATTAATGGATAAGGCGAAAAATCAAGATGATTTCAAGTTGTTAATGAATCCTGTATGGCATGTACATGATAGCAAAGTTCCTGAAGAAAAAATGATAATGTCTTTTTCAATGCTTTTAAATCTTGTTGAAACAAGTAATGCTGATAATAAAGAGCTTCTATGGAAATTTGTAAAGAAATATAAAAAAGATATTGAGGAAAAAGATTATCCAATTTTTAATGATTTAGTAGGATATGCAATTAAATATTTTAACGATGTCATAAAAAAACAAAAAAAATATAAAATACCCAATAATGATGAAAAAATTGCACTTAAAGCTTTAGTTAGTACATTAGATAATTGTAATGATGAAATGTCACCAGAGGATATCCAAACATTGATTTATTCAACTGGTAAAGAAAATGGATACTCAAAAAATTTAAGAGACTGGTTTAAATTAATTTATGAGGTTGTTTTTGGTGACCAAAATGGACCACGTATGGGATTTTTCATAAGTTTTTTTGGTGTCCAAGAAACAAAAGATCTTATACAAAAAAGAGTAAAATGATGTTTTCAAATTTAAGATCTTTGATTTTTAAATTAGATCCAGAGACAGCCCATAATTTGGCTATAAAATCACTAAAATTTAATTTTATTCCAAATATTTTAGATCGTGAAAAAAATAATCCCTTGTTTGAAACAAAATTATTTAATAAAAAATTAGAAAATCCTATTGGCATGGCAGCAGGTTTTGATAAAAATGCTGAAGTATATAATTCATTATTTAAATTGGGGTTCGGATTTGTGGAGGTAGGCACTATAACTCCTTTACAGCAATACGGAAATCCTAAACCAAGAGTATTTAGATTAGAAGAGGATGAGGCATTAATAAATAGACTTGGCTTTAATAACTCTGGTGCAGAAAATATAGTTCATAGAATTAAATCTAATAAACAAATTGGTTTACTAGGTATAAATATTGGACCAAATAAAGATACTAAAAATAGACTTGAGGACTATTTAAAGTGTCTTAAAACGTTCCACAATGTTGCCGATTATATTACTATAAATATTTCTTCACCAAATACTGAAGATTTAAGAAATTTTCACGATGAATCAAAATTAAATGAATTGTTAAAAGAAATAGAGAATGAAAAAAAAGAATTAAATTCAGCAGTTCCATTAGCAGTAAAAGTTTCTCCAGATATAGAAGATAAAGAAATTAATAACATTTCAGATATATTATTAAATAATAACATTGAGGTTGTTATTATTTCAAATACTTCAGACTCAACTAGAGATAATTTAAATAATATACAAAAGCATCAAAAAGGGGGTCTATCTGGAAAACCAATTGAGGAAAAATCTACTGATTTAATTAATAAATTTTACAAAATTCTCAATGGAAGAATTAAAATTATAGGAGTTGGTGGAGTTGATTCAGGAAAAAGCGCTTATGAAAAATTTTTAGCGGGTGCTAATTATGTTCAACTTTACACAGGAATGGTTTATAGAGGACCTAATATTGTAAATTTAATTAAAAAAGAGCTTAAAGAATTACTGATAAAAGACGGTGTTAAAAATTTCTCAGAAATTATAGGAAAAAAATAAGATTCAAATTTTATAAACTTGACGCAAGCATTTTCTAATCTTATATAGTCGATCTATTATGTCAAAAAAATGTGAACTTACTGGGAAAATTCCGATGAAAGGTCATAATGTTAGTCACGCTAACAATAAGACAAAAAGAAGATTTTTACCAAATTTAAAAAAAGTTAAGTTTACCAGTGAACTTTTAAAAAGAAGTTTAAAATTAACAGTCAGCAATGCTGGAGTAAGATCAGTTGACAAGAAAGGAAGCTTTGACGAATTTTTAAAGACTGTAAAAAATAAAAATCTATCACCAAGATTGAAAAAATTAAAAAAAAGCCTTTTAATTAAATCACCATTTCAAAAAAAAATAATCCAATCTAAAAATACCTAATGAATAAATTATTTTTGTTACTCTCATTGATTATGGGAGTTGTAGTTTTAGCCTCAAACTACTTAGTTCAGTTCCCAATTAACTATTATGGTTTAGAAGAGCTATTAACTTATGGTGCTTTTAGTTATCCCATTGCCTTTTTAATCACAGACTTGGCCAATAGATCTTTTGGAAAAATTGTGGCTAGAAAGATTGTATATATTGGTTTTACCATAGGAATTTTGTTTACATTAGTATTCTCGACAAATTTTACTGATCTCATTTCAATAAGAATTGCATTAGGATCAGGGACAGCATTTATAATTGCCCAACTTTTAGACGTTCAAATTTTTGATCAGTTGAGAAAAAGAAAATGGTACATAGCTCCTTTAACATCGTCTTTAATTGGCTCAACAGTAGATACTTTTCTGTTCTTCTCAATATCATTTTATGGAACAGGAATACCTTGGACCACTCTTTCATTAGGAGATTTAGCAGTTAAAATTTTTGTTGCCTTAGTTATGCTTATACCTTTTAGACTACTATTAGGTACATTAAAAGCAGCCTAACTAAATTTTAGGTTCTTGTTGCGTCATGCAGTGAATTGCACCAAATCCCCATATCAATTTACTGCAATCAACTGTTTGAACTTTCTTTTTTCTAAAAAAATTTTTGAATATTTTAATAGCGATAATATCTTCTTTAACTTTAAATATTGGAAGTAGTACTTTTTTATTACAAATATAAAAATTCAAATAACTCGCAGGAACTCTTGTGTTCTTGATATAGATAGGCGATGGCATAGGTACCTTTATGATTTTAAATTTTTTCCCTTTCTCATTTTTACTTTCTTTCAAAATTTTCAAATTTTCACTTAAGTTTTTGTAATTTTTATCTTTCTTATTAGTCTCAAACGCGGTCATAATTGTATTTCTAGAGACAAATCTCGTTATGTCGTCAACATGTCCGTGTGTATCATCACCCGCAATCCCTTTTTTAAGCCATATAAAGTTTTTTATATTTAAATATCTTCTAAATAGTTCCTCGTAATCTTTTTTGATAAAATCTTTATTTCTTTCCTGAGTTTTACTTAATAAACACTCCTCAGTTAATAGAATTGATCCTGAGCCATTTACATCAAATGCACCTCCCTCCATTATTATTTTTTTAGTTTTTCCATTTTTTTTAATTATTGGATCAATCTTTTCCAAATTAGAAATTTTACTGATATTTTCATTGATTTTATTGTCATTTTTGTAATTACTGTATTTTGACCATCCATTAAAACCAAAATTTAAAATCATTTTTTTATTTCCCTTTCTATTTGTTATAAATATTGGCCCAGAGTCCCTTAACCATATTCTATCAGTTTTAATATTATGAAATTTAATATTAGTGATATTATTAGAAATTATTAGCTTTTTAATATTTGTTATTTTTTTGTTAACAATCAAATTAACTTTAAGACTTTTTGAAATAATAAATATAATTTCTAAAATTACTTTAGGAATAAATTTATATAAACCTGGCCAATCATTTTTATTATATGGCCAAGCAATCCAGACTGATTTTTGAGGTTCCCATTCAGCAGGCATTCTGAATTTTTTAAGCTCCTCACTCATCTACAGGATTTTTTAGTATACCTTTATAAAAGTCGATTCTTCTATCTCTTAAAAAGGGCCAATGTTCTCTAGTGGTATCAATTTTTTTGTAATCTATTTCACGGATTAATATTTCCTCTTTTTTATTGCCTAGTTCTCCAATTATTTCTCCATTTGGATCAATTATCATTGAGTTTCCCCAAAACTCTATTTTTTTATTTCCTTTTTTTTCAACACCAACTCTATTTACTGCAACCACATAAGTGCCGTTTGCAATTGCGTGAGATTTTTGCATTGTTATCCAAGAGTTTAATTGAGTTTTTCCAAATTCCCTTTTTTCTTTAGGATGCCAACCAATGGCAGTAGGGTAAAAAATTATTTGTGCACCTTTTAGTGCAGTTAACCTTGCTGCTTCAGGAAACCACTGATCCCAACATATCAAAGGTCCAATTTTACCAAACTTAGTTTTTACAGATTTAAAACCTAAATCGCCAGGAGTGAAATAAAATTTCTCATAATAACCAGGATCATCTGGAATATGCATTTTTCTATATTTAGATAAAATTTTACCTTTTTCACTAATAACAATACTAGTATTATGATAGAAACCGTGCGTTTTTTTTTCAAATAATGAAATCATTAATACTATTTGTAATTCTTTTGCTAATTCACAAAATATTTTTGTAGTTTTACCTGGTATTTTTTCTGCTAGCTTAAAATTAGAATGACTTTCTGTTTGACAAAAATAACTTGATAAAAACAGTTCTGGCATACAAATTATCTTAGCTTTTTTTGATGCTGCTTTCTTTATATTTTTTATAGCTGAAATTAAATTTTTTTTAAAATTATCTGAAATTTTACTCTGAATAATTCCAATTTTTACTTTTTTGATCATTAATCAAAATATTTTGGAAAAGTTTTTTCTATCTCTATTTTTCCACTCACCTGTGTGATAAGCATCACTTGCAATCAACGGTAAAACCGATGTTGCTTCAGCAAAAACCATTTGTTCTTTGGTTGTATCGACTTTACCCCATGAACTTGCCTCTTTAAGAGTTGAGCTGCTACAAGCACCATCTCTTGAGTCTGCAACTGTAATTTGTACAGCATATTTATGCATATCTACATTTTTACCTAAAAGTTCGGCACATATAACAGTATCCTGAATAAAATTTTTTGGAACCCCACCACCAATCATAAACAATCCAGAACCTTTAGATTTAATCTTTATTTCAGTTAATTCTCTAAATTCTTTGATAGAATCTATTGTGATATGATTATTAGGATTTCTTTCTTGATGCATTACTAGGCCAAAACCTGCACTGGAGTCTGTAAATGCTGGACAGAATATTGGAACATTATTATCATATGCTGTTTCTATTAAAGAACCCTTCTTCTTTGCATTTGATTTTAAATATTTTCCAATTTCTTTTATAAACTCTCTTGATGTATAAGCTTTAGGTTCCAACTTGTCAGCTATTTCTCCTATTATTTTATCACACATTTTAAGTTCTTCTTCATCAATGTAAGTATCGTAAATCCTATCTATGTAGTTATTTCTTAATTCATTATCATTTTGGTACTGAGAACCCTGATAATGTTTAAATCCAAGCGCCTCAAAAAAATCCATATCAATTATCGATGCACCAGTTGCTACAATTGCATCGACCATATTATACTTCACCATGTCTCGGTAAATATGCATACATCCAGCTGCAGAAGTAGATCCAGCTAAGGTTAGAAATATTGTGCAATCCTTATCTTTCAACATCTCATTATATATCTCAGATGCATTTGCTGTTTCTCTTGAAACAAAAGACATTTTTTTCATAGAAGAAATAATTTTCCTAGAGTCAAATGAGGTAATATCTATGTGTTCAACTGGACTTTTAAGAAAATCTTTTTTGCTATTATGGCCGAGATTTTTTTTTTCAGACATTAAGCAACTAATGTGGCTTTATTAGCGTCTTTCTCATACAGACTCATTATTGGATTATCTTCAACTTCATAAATTTCATTTGAGAAGAAACCATTAAATTCTGTTCTAAATGTAAGACCATATGCACCAAGCTGACCAAGCTCAATATAATCATTTTCTTTAATATTATTAGGTAAAACAAAAGGACCTTTCATGTAATCCATACTGTCACAAGTTGGACCATAAAAATCAAAGGCTGTTAACTTTTTAGAAATTATTTTATTAGAACTTTCTTTAATTAATTTTGATGGGAAAACTATATTTGGTGTTCCAGCATCAAAAAGAGTGCCATAAGTACCATCATTAATATAAAGCTTTTGTTTTTTTCTTAAGTTTACTCTTACAATTGTTGATCCACTTTCAGCAACTAATGCTCTTCCTGGTTCACATATGATTTCAGGTAAATTATTTAATTTTAAGTTATCTAAACTCATTTTTATTTCTTGAAAATAATTATCTAATGATTGCGGAACTAAATCTGGGTATATAGTTGGAAATCCTCCACCAACATTTATGTATTCTGGTACAATTTTTGTTTTCTTAATTATATTACCTATCTCAGCTATTCCTTTTGTGTAAGAAATTGGATGCATACATTGTGATCCAACATGGAAGCTTAAGCCAATTCTATTTGCGTATTGTTTTGCAAGTCTTAATAATCCACTAGCCTCATTGTTCATGGCCCCAAATTTTTTAGATAAGTCTATTTCCGCGTGTTCATTTGAAACTGCAACTCTTACAAAAATTTCAAGATCTTTAGCGTTGTTAGTACTTTCAATTATCTTTATTAATTCATCTTTAGTATCTAGTGCGAATGTTTTTACACCATACTTAAAATAAGCTACTTGTATATCTTCACGACTTTTAACTGTGTGCATAAAGGAACATTTCGCACTCTTGCTAAATTTTCTAACAGACTTAATTTCTGATATTGAGGCAACATCAAATTCATTGACACCACTTTTTATAAGAGTTTTTATGACTTCTGGATGAGGATTTGTTTTAACGGCATATAAAATTTTTCCAGGGAATTTTCTTTGAAAAAAATTTGATGCAGAAAGAATTGATTTCTTCCTTATACAATAGACCGGTTTATCTGGTTTCAGTTGATTTATTAAGTTTTCAACTGATGTAAATTTTTGCATTTAAATGCCCCCTCAAAAAAAATTTAACAAAAAAAAAGCTTTTTATTTAAAAATACTTTAATAATTCGAGCGATAATTCAATAGTAGCACAATGTAAAGAAAATAATATCCTATTGAATTGTGGGAAAAAAACACCATATTAGGCCTATGAAAGTAGACGCTACATTGCAAAATTTAAGTAATTTTGAGAATAAATCACTATTAATTGTCGATGATGATAATCCTTTTAGAGAAAGATTAGCTAGGGCAATGGAAAAAAAAGGTTTTGAGGTATTTCAAGCTGAGAGTGTGCAAAAAGGAATAGAATCCGTCAAATCTAAAAAACCTGGATTTGCAGTTGTCGATCTTAGATTAAATGATGGAAACGGACTAGAGGTTGTAAAAGAAATCCAATCTAAAAATTCATCAAGCCGGATAATAATGCTAACTGGTTATGGAAATATTCCAACTGCAGTTGCTGCAATAAAAGAAGGTGCTATAGACTATTTAGCTAAACCTGCAGATGCAGATGATGTTGAAAAAGCTCTTTTAGCTGATCCAAATAAAAAAGCTGCTCCACCAGAAAATCCCATGTCTGCAGATAGAGTAAAGTGGGAACATATTCACAGAGTTTTTGAGTTATGCAATAGAAATGTTTCTGAAACTGCAAGAAGACTAAAAATGCACAGAAGAACTTTACAACGAATTCTTTCTAAAAGATCTCCTAAATAAATTTTCTAATTTTAAGAAGTTGTTTTGATAGGACTGTGAGGATTAATATTTTATATATTTCTATTAATAAAAACGGTTTTGCTCCAACTGTGAAAACATCATTAAAAGTTTTATCAAATCCCATAAAATTCCACAAACCACCTAATCCAATAATATAAATTATACTTACCGAAAATAATAAATATAAAAAGACAATTATCGGGTCTTTATTCTCATTTATATGACCTGCAAAAAATGCTGTAAAAATAAAACCAATTAAGTATCCACCAGTAGGACCGAAAAGATATCCAACTCCACCACCTTTTGCAAAAACTGGCAATCCAAAAGATCCTTCGATCAAATATAAAATAACAGTTAGTGTTGCTAATTTATATCCCAATATTATCCCAAGAAACATAACTACAAAAGTTTGCATAGTTGCAGGCACTAAAGTAAATGGAGTTTGTATTTTGGAAGATATAGCCAGTAAAGCTGTTCCAATTAATACAAAAATAGCTGATTTGATTATTTTTGAATAGTTGATAGTGTTTTTAGCAAGTTCCATAAAATAATAATACTCTTATTTTTTTAATAATCTATATTAATTTAAAATGAGCAAGATTCAAAAAACAGATCACTTTTACTTGATAGATGGGTCTGGCTACATATTTAGAGCCTATTATGCTCTTCCTCCTTTAACAAGAAAAAGTGATGGTTTACCAACTGGAGCTGTAAGTGGCTTTTGTAGTATGCTTTTTAAACTTCTTGAAGATTCTAAGTCAAAAGAAAATTTACAAAAACCATCTCACTTTGCAGTCATTTTTGACTCAGCCAGAAAGACATTTAGGAATGAAATTTATAAAGATTATAAAGCTAATAGAGCAGAAGCACCTGACGATTTAGCACCTCAATTCGATTATATTAGAAAGTCTGTATTAGCATTTAATTTACCATCAGTGGAGCTAAATAACTATGAGGCAGATGATTTAATAGCAACTTATACAAATATGATTTTAAAAGTCGGAGCTAAAGTGACAATAGTTTCTTCAGACAAAGATTTAATGCAATTATATAAAAAAGGTGTTCGAATTTATGATCCAATGAAAAATAGATTTATTAATGATGAGGATGTTCAAAAAAAATTTGGTGTTACAGCTGACAAAGTGATAGATGTGCAGGCATTAGCTGGAGACAGTAGTGATAATGTGCCCGGTGTCCCAGGAATTGGTGTAAAAACTGCAGCTGAGTTAATAAATAAATATGGAGATTTAGAAACTCTTTTAAAATCTGCAAGTGAGATTAAACAAAATAAAAGAAGAGAGACTTTACTCGAAAATAAAGATAAAGCGATAATTAGTAAAAAATTAGTAACTTTAAAAAATGATGCTCCAATTGAAAAAAATCCAGAGGAATTTCAATTAAAGCAAATTAATAAAGAAAAACTCTATAAATTTTTAAGGGAAATGGAATTTAATAGATTACTTAGTTCAGCTATCTCAACTTACGGCGAGCCAAATTTTGAGGATAAAAAAGAAGATACTAAAATTATTCAAACTCAAGAAAAGATTTCTAATAAAAATTATTTTTTAATTAAAGACATAAAAGCAATTGATGATTGGATTAAAGAGGCCGAGGAGGTTGGGGAACTTGCTGTTGATACCGAAACAAGTTCATTAGATCCTCATCAAGCAGATTTGATAGGAATTTCTTTAAGTTCAAAAATCGGTAAAGCTTGTTACATACCTCTTAACCATAATTCTAAAGAAAATATTGATAAGGATCTTGTTTTAAAAAAATTAAAACCTTTATTAGAAGATCCTAGTATTAAAAAGATCGGTCAAAATATAAAGTTTGATTTTATAGTTTTACTTAAGCAAGGTATAAAACTTTCCTCGATGGAAGATACAATGCTTATGTCATATGTTCTTGATGCAGGGAAAAACAGACACAATATGGATACATTGTCTGAAATTCATTTAGGTCACAAAACAATAGCTTTTAAAGATTTAGTAGGGACTGGAAAAAAAGAAATAAATTTTAGTGAAGTCGATCTAGAAAAAGCAAAAAATTACGCTGCTGAAGATGCTGATATTACTTATAGGCTTTATAAAAAATTTTACAAAAGTCTTAAAGATGAAAAAATGATTAATGTTTACGAACTTTTTGAAAAACCAATGATAACAATTCTTGCAAATATGGAGATTGAGGGAATTAAAATAGATCATAAATTCCTTAAAATTTTATCCTCAAATTTTGAAAAAAAAATTTTTAGAATTCAAAAAGAAGTTTTTAAAATATCTAAAAAAGAATTCAATATTGCATCACCAAAACAGCTTGGTGAAATTTTGTATAATGAGCTTAAAATTGCTGATCTAAAAAAAACCAAAAAAGGTAGTTTCGCTACTAGTGCAACGGTATTAGAGGATTTAGCCTTTAAAGGTCATAAATTTCCACAATTAGTTTTAGATTGGAGACAAATATCAAAATTAAAAAATACTTACTCAGATGCTTTACCAGAGCACATTAATCCTAAAACAAAAAGAGTTCACACTTCTTTTTTACTTGCTGCTACTACCACAGGAAGATTAGCATCAAGTGAACCTAATCTACAAAATATTCCAATTAAGTCTGAGGACGGCAAAGATATCAGAAAAGCGTTTATAGCAGAGAAAGAACATACTTTGATCTCGGCAGACTATAATCAAATTGAAATGAGAATTTTAGCAGATATTGCTGATGTAAAAGAACTTAAAAAAGCGTTTAAAAATAATGAAGATATACACTCTTTGACGGCAAGTCAGATTTTCAATATTGATATTAGAAAAGTGAATGATGACCAGAGAAGAAAAGCAAAAGCAATTAACTTTGGTATAATTTATGGAATTTCACAATACGGATTAGCAAAACAAATTAACGTTTCTAACCACGAAGCAGAAGAATTTTTGAATTCATACTTTGCAAAATTTCCTGAAATTAAAGTTTATATGGATAACACTATTAAATTTTGCAGAAAGAGTGGTTTTGTAAATAATATTTTTGGAAGAAAATCACATTTCATTAGCATTAATGATAAGAATTATAATGTAAGAAATTTCCAAGAAAGAGCCGCTATAAATGCTCCAATACAAGGATCTGCTTCTGAAATTATGAGATTAGCAATGATAAGATTGCAAAAAAAACTATTAGAAGAAAAGAATAAAAAAACAAAAATACTGTTGCAAATCCATGATGAATTGATTTTTGAAACTCCAAAAACAGATGTAAAAAGAATAAGCAAAACAATCATTGATGAAATGACTAGTGTTGTTAACAGCGATCACCATTCTTTTTCAATACCTTTAACAGTAGATTTAAATACTGGTGATAATTGGGGTTCACTTCATTAATTTAATTTGATTGCCCAAATTAGAACAATTTAGTATTTTTATATTGTAGTATGCACAAACAAACTATTGCTTTAATTGATGATGATAGAAATATTCTGACAAGCTTAAGTATTGCTTTAGAAAAAGAGGGTTTTAATGTTCAGACATACATAGATGGTGAAAGTGCATTAATTGGATTAACAAGGACTCCGCCTGATCTAGCAATCATTGATATAAAAATGCCAAAAATGGATGGAGAAGAGTTATTAAAGAAATTAAGAAAAAAAACCTCATTGCCAGTGATATTTTTAACTTCCAAAGATGATGAAATAGATGAATTGCTTGGACTAAAGTTAGGAGCAGATGATTTCGTTAAAAAATCTGGAGGTTTTTCAATAAAAGTATTAATTGAGAGAATTAGAGTTCAACTTAGGAAGAAAGATAGAAAGGATACTATTGAGGAGAACAAAAGTATCATCTCTCATGGAAAATTAAAATTAGATCCTTCACAATTGGAATGTGAATGGAATGGCAAACAATTGCCTGACAAATTAACTACTACAGAATTTTTACTCGTTAAAGAATTAGCAAAACGACCTGGTATAATTAAAGAAAGAGCTCAGTTGATGGATATTGCTTATAGAGAGGATACAGATATTGAAGACCGCACTATTGATAGTCATGTAAAAAGAATAAGAAAAAAATTTAAAAAAGTTGATCCAGATTTTTCAGCTATTGAGACTAGATATGGAAGTGGGTATAGGTGGAATGTTAGCTAATGCTAAGCAACCTTCTTAAAAATTTGTCCATATTAAAAAAATTTTTATTCATAAACTTAATTTTTTTTACAATAATTGGATTATTCACATTTATATACTTGGAAAATGTTCAGCCAAATTTAATAAAGAAAAAATCCTCTAATCATATCGAAATTATAAACAACACTATTGATAATCTTAATAGACTTAACGTTAAGTTTATCGAGGAAGATATAAGAAAATTTTTGTTTTCTACAAGATTTCTTTTTCAAAATTTAGATAGAGTTATTTTTTTTGATAACGAATTAAAATTAATTGGGGACACAGACACGTTAGATCTTGACCCAAGATCATTTTCTACAAGGTTAGATATTATAGAATTAGATATATTAAACGAAGATAAAACAAAAGAAATTACAGAGGATAAGAATATTAATATAGATAGTGAAAACAATTTATCACTAAAAGATATCTTATCTAATTATGCTGAGTCTAAAAATTATGGGATACCTTTTACGTTTACCGAAGATGAATTTAATAAATTCAAACTAACAACTATTAAAAATGTAATGAAAAACGATAAAAATATCGGATATTTAGCAATTAGCGAAAACGCAAATGATATTAAAGCTGCCATTGAAGAAAGAAAAACATTTATTATCAGAACAGCTATAGCTGTTGGAATAGTAATCTTAATTTTTTCATTTGTTTTAAATAGGTATTTTTTGAAACCAATTAAAAATTTGGTCACTTACACAAAAACAATTAAAGAAAAAAATTCAAAGATTACGAACATTGAGAATTTAAAACTTAGAAATGATGAACTTGGATTACTCTCAAGTTCTCTAGATGATATGACTTTAGAATTACAGAAAAGAATTTCACAAGCTGAGAATTTTTCAACTGATCTTGTGCACGAGATCAGAAATCCATTAGCCTCTCTTAAAAGTGCCTCAGAAATTCTACAAGATACAAATGATATAGATCAAAGAGTGAAATTATTAAATATCTTAAGTCATGATGTCCAGAGAATAGAGAGATTAATCACAGATTATTCTCAAATGCTAAAAGATGAGGTAGCCTTAAGTAAAGAAAAAATAAAGAAATTAGATATTGAACCTATTATAAAGTCTGTTGTTGACGATTTTAATAATATTTATAAAGTGAAAAAAGGAATAGAAATTTCTTTTGAAAATGATGGTAAGAAAAATTACTATATTAATGGTATTGAAAATAGAATAGAACAAATAATTGCAAATCTTTTAGATAATGCAATATCGTTTAGTGATGATAATAAAAATATAATTGTTAAAGTGTCTCAATCAGACGACAAAAAAATTAACATTGATATTTTAGATGAGGGAAATGGATTTAAGGAGAAAGATACAAATAAAATTTTCAAGAGATTTTATAGTAATAGGCCAGATAAATTTGGCCAACATTCTGGTTTAGGATTGAATATTGTTAAAAATTTAGTTGATCTACATAATGGTTCTATTAAAGCATCAAATCGAACTGACAAAAAGGGCGCAAGAATGGAAGTCATTTTTCCAATGGTATAAAGTTCTATTGATTAATTAAAACTTTGTTGTTAGAAGATCCACAACATGTCAGATTTTAAAGTTAAAGATATATCTCAAGCAGAATTTGGTCGTAAAGAAATCTCAATAGCTGAAAGTGAGATGCCTGGATTGATAGCACTAAGAGAAGAATATAAGGGCAAATCTCCTCTTAAAGGAGCAAAGATTATTGGTTGTTTACACATGACTATTCAAACAGCAGTTTTGATTGAAACATTAGTAAATTTAGGTGCAGAGGTAAGGTGGTCGTCGTGCAATATTTTTTCTACTCAAGACCATGCAGCTGCTGCTATAGCTAAAGCAGGAATACCCGTTTATGCTTGGAAAGGTGAGACAGAAGAGGAATATTTGTGGTGTATTAAACAAACAATCATAGGAAATAAAGATTGGAAACCAAATATGCTTTTAGATGATGGTGGTGATCTTACCGCAATAATGCATAAAGAATATAAAGATTTATTAAAAGACGTTAAGGGTGTTTCTGAAGAAACTACAACTGGAATTAAAGCGCTTAATAAAATGGAAAAAGACAAATCACTATTAGTTCCAGCCATAAATGTTAATGACTCTGTTACAAAATCAAAATTTGATAATCTTTATGGTTGTAGAGAAAGTTTAGTCGACGGAATACGAAGGGCAACAGATGTAATGATGTCTGGAAAAGTCGCTATTGTGGCAGGTTTTGGGGATGTGGGAAAAGGTAGTGCCGCTTCACTCAGACAAAGTGGCGCTAGAGTTTTGGTCACTGAAGCAGATCCAATTTGTGCTCTACAAGCTGCTATGGAAGGTTATGAGGTTGTTCTAATGGAGGATGCTATAGGCCAAGCAGATATTATTGTTACAGCTACTGGTAACAAAGATATTGTTACTGCTGATCATATGAGAGAAATGAAAGATAGAGCAATACTATGTAATATCGGTCATTTTGATAATGAAATTCAGGTTGATGCTTTAAAAAATTATAAATGGACAGAGATTAAACCTCAAGTCCATGAAATCGAATTACCTAGTAAAAAAAGGATAATTCTTTTAGCGGAGGGCAGACTAGTCAATCTAGGATGTGCAACTGGGCATCCGAGCTTCGTGATGAGTGCATCATTTACCAATCAAGTAATTGCACAAATAGAACTTTGGAACAATCATAAAAATTATGAAAATAAAGTATATGTCTTGCCAAAACATTTAGATGAAAAAGTTGCTACTCTACATTTAAAGAAAGTTGGTGCAAAGTTAACTAAACTATCTAAAGATCAAGCAGACTATATAAGTGTCGGCGTTAATGGTCCATTCAAACCAAATGCCTATCGCTACTAACAGTGATAAAATAATTTTAAACTCTGAAAAAGATACTAAAGAATTCGCTAAGAATTTTTTAAATAAACTTAAACCAAATTATATAGTTTTTGTATACGGTGAAATAGGAGTAGGCAAAACTACTTTTGTAAGATATCTCGTGAATGCTTTTCAACAAAAGAATAAAGTAAAAATTACAGAGGTGACAAGCCCTACTTTTAATCTTTTAAACAAATACGATGTGAATAAATTTGTCGTAAATCATTACGATTTATTTAGGTTAAAAAATGATGGTGAATTAAAGAGCCTGAGTCTATTTGAAGATAATCTAAATACAATTACATTAATAGAATGGCCCGAAATTATTCAAAAAAAACCTGAAAAATTAATAGAATTATTTTTTAAATATGAGGATGATTATCAAAAAAGATCAGTACAAATTAAAGGTCTAAAACTATAATTTTTGATGAAAAATTTGAAAAAAATAAAGGGTGATGCATCTTTCAGAAAATTTTATAGAAAAAAAGGTAAAAACTATAATTCTATAATAGTCCTTGCAAAAAAAGAAAAAATTAAAAATTTAATCATATATGAGGCTATAAATAGAATATTAAATAAAAATAAAATTTTAGCTCCAAAATTAATTAGAGAGAATTACAAAAAAAACTATATAGAAATTCAGGATTTTGGTGACCACACAATATTTAAAATTCTGAAAAGAAAAAAAGTTAATAAATTTTTATATTTTAAAAAAATAATAGATTCATTGATTAAGATACAATTAATAAAGAATAGAAATATAAAAAATTTTAAAAATAAGATTTATCATATTCCTCAATATAACAAAAAAATTTTAATCAATGAGGCTAAATTGTTCAGCAAATGGTATGCAGAGGAAAATTTAAAAAGCTCTAAAAAAAAAACTTTTTCAAAAAAATTTAATAAAATAATTAAGGAATTAATATCAAAATTAAATTTAAAAAATAATGTGTTTGTCCATAGAGATTTTCATGTATCAAATCTTATGCTATTCAGGGATGAAATAGGAGTTATAGATAGTCAAGACGCTTTAATTGGAAATAGTGCATACGATTTAGCATCTCTAATTGATGATGTAAGATTTAAGACATCAAAATCATTTAAAAAAAAAGTTTATGATTATTACCTTAAAAAACAAAAAAATTTGAAAAAGAATAAATTTAAAAATGATTTTGAAATATTATCAGTTTTAAGAAATCTTAAGATAATTGGAATTTTTACACGTTTATCTTTGAGAGATGGAAAAAAAAAGTATATTAAATTAATTCCATATACATGGGAGTTAATAAATATGCGTATTAAAGAAAACGAAGTATTCTTTGATTTAAAAAGTTTATTAAGTCAAAATTTTGAAAAAAAAATTAAATGAGAATTAGAACTGCATTAATATTATGTGCAGGTTTTGGTAAAAGACTGAGTCCCCTAACTCTTGAAACTCCAAAACCTCTGCTGAAAATTAAAAATACTACAATTTTAGAAAATTGTATTAATGTAATTTCTAAACTTGGTATAAAAAAAATTCTCATAAATACGTTTCACTTAGGAGATCAAATAAATGAATTTATTAAAATGAAAAATTTTGAAGTAGATATTAAAATTAAAGAAGACGGAAAGAATATTTTGGATACAGGCGGTGGTATAATGAATTTAGTAAAAGATACTACAGATCAAGATTTTTTAGTTTTTAATCCTGATACCTTGTGGAACTATAAATACGTTAATGAAATAAATGAAATGCAAGATTTTTATTTTTCTAATAAATTGAATTGCATTCTTTTAGTTGCAGATAAGAAATTAAGTTTTGATAAGAGTTTTAATGGTGATTTTAACTTAAAAGATAATTTATTGCAAAAAGGTGAAAATAATAATTTTATTTATATTGGTTGTAAAATTTTCAATAAAAGTTTGTTTGAAAATTACAATTTAAAAAACTTTTCAATTTTAGACGTATGGAAAGAATTACGAAACAAGAATCAACTTAATGGATATGAAAGCTTAAATAAATTCTATCATTTAACTAATTTAGAAACTTTCAAAAAACTAAAAGATCTTTAGCCCTCTCTTTATCAAGATACTCACATTTTGTGATACTCAAACTGTTGTCTAACTTTATTAATAAAGGATTTCCTGTAGGTATTTCTAAATTTGAAATCAGATTGTTATCTAATTTAAAAAGTTTTTTGCATAAAGCTCTAATAGAATTGCCATGGGCAGAAATTAAAATATTAGTATCTCTCAATTTTTCTTGGATTTCTTCCTCAAAAAATTTAACGACTCTATCGTAAGTATCTTTTAAAGACTCTGTGCTTGGAATAAGCTCCTCTGGAACATCTTTATAAATACTTATGTTACTAGGATGGTATGGACTTTTTTTACTTAAGGCATCTGGTTTCATATTCCAAGATCTACGAAATTCGTGCACTTTTTTTTCACCAATTTTTTTTGCCATTTCTATCTTATTTAAACCAGTAAGAGCTCCATAGTGCCTCTCATTAAGTTGCCAGGCAGATTTGAACTCTTTTTCATCATTTAAAATTTCTTTTATAATTTTTATGGTATGCTTTGCTCTTAATTGAATAGATGAATAATAATAATTTATTTTAAGGTTTTGTTCCTTGATAAGCTGACCCGCTTTTTTAGCTTCGGATTTGCCTATTTCAGTAATATCTACGTCAACCCATCCTGTAAATTTTTTCTCAAGATTCCAAGTGCTTTGCCCATGTCTTACAAGAATTAAAAAACCCATATTGTATTTTTAAAATATATTTATAAATAAAACTATATAATTAATGATAAAATTTTTTTCTAAATATAAAATAATTTTTTACTTTTTGAACTTTTGTCTAATTTTTTTATATATTTTTCCAGGTAGTTTGATTGGTCTTCTTCTGCACGGTGATATTAAAATGCAACCTCAAATAACACGTGACTTTATAATATCATCGAATCATTTTTATGTTTTTATCCTATTGTCAACAGTAGGTTTTCTTACCTTTTTTAAATTTAACGAGACCAAGATATTAATAATCTACTTAATTGTATTATCAATAATTCTCGAAGTTTCCCACTTATTAATACCTGAAAGAAGTTTTCAATGGCAAGACCTTTTTGGAAATATATTTGGAGTGATTGTTGTAATTTTCATTAAGAAAATTATAAATAAATATGACGTATTTAAAAAATAAATTAATTTTTTTATTTTTTTTTTTATTAATAGGTTGTTCATCAATTCCATCAAACACTTCTAATAGTTGCTCAATATTTAACGAGAGATATCTTTGGTATAAGCATACAAAGAAAGTTGAAAAAAAATGGGGCACCCCGATTTATATTCAACTTGCAATTATAAAAATGGAGTCAGATTTTGATTGGTTAGCAAAACCTGCAAGACAAAAAATTTTTAAAGTTATCCCTTATAAAAGACCATCAAGTTCATTCGGTTACTCACAAGCCGTTAAAGGAACATGGGAGCAATATAAAAAAGAGACTGGAAACAAATTAGCTACAAGAGCAAGATTTAAAGATAGTGTAGACTTTATTGGTTGGTATACAAATAAATCTGAAACAATTTTAAAAATTTCAAAAAAAGATGCTTTCAAGCAATATCTTGCTTACCATGAGGGTTGGGGAAATTTCAAACATTACAAAAAGAATAAGAAAGTAATTGGACTAGCCAAAAAAGTAGAAAAACAAGCTAGCCTTTATAAGAGACAATTATCAGAGTGCAGTAAATCTCTTAATAAAAATAAATATATTATTTTTTAGATAATTCTTTTTTTAATTCTAAATCAACTTCATCTATTCTCTTTGTATTTCTAGCTAAAGCCAAGTACATTGATGGAGTAATATATAATGTAAAAAACGTTGAAATAATCATTCCACCTAGAATAGTTGATCCCACAGCCAATCTTGAACCCTCACCAGCACCTGGTCCAATGTTTCCTATAACAAGTGGCATCATTGCAATCATAGTACTTAAAGATGTCATGATGATTGGTCTAAACCTCACTGAGCATGCCTCTTTAACTGCTGACTCAATATTTTTGCCTGTAGTTCTTATTCGATTAGCATAATCGACTATTAAAATACTATTTTTTGTAGAGATACCTATAAGAATGATGAGAGCAATTTGAGAAAAAATATTCACAGAGCTGTTTAAAAATAATATGAAAACTAATCCACCAAATATTGCTAATGGAACAGTTAAAACAATTATAAATGGATGAATAAAAGAATTAAAGGTTGCAGCCATTACCAAATATGCAGTCAGTAAAGATAAAACAAATATTACAAACAATTCATTACTTGTCTCTTTTATTTCCTCAGATTTTCCTTTCCAAGTAATTTGATTTTTTGGGGCTAAATTTTCCATTACATCTTCAAAAAATCTTATTGCTTCAATTAACGTATAGCCTTCATTAATATTTGCAGAAATTGTTACTGCTCTTTGTCTGTTATACCTTGATAATTCTTTTGCAGAGCCTTCCTCTTTAAAGCTTACTAAATTTGCAAGTGAGATCAGTTTTCCAGTAGTGTCGGAACGAACAAATATCTTTGAAACTCCCTCTTTATTTCTCCTATCAGACAAATATTGTTGAACAATAATTGGATATTCTCTACCTAATTTATTAAAGGTAGTGATTTTCTTGCCACCATAAAGAGTTTCTAGAGTTTCTCCAATAGCTTTTGTAGAGACTCCTAGATCTTTAGCTTTATTTTTGTTTATTATTAATTTTACCTCAGGTTTATTTCTATTGTAATCAGATTCAATTCTTGAGAGGTTTTTGTTAGATCTAATTTTTCGAATTATTTGTGTTTGAATTTCTTCGAGTTCTTCGTAGCTGTTACCATAAATAACCATTTGTACTGGCTTATTATAATTAGAAACTCTTATGGATTGTGGAGATATGGGAAAAGCCAGGGCTTGGGGGAGAGTAACAATTTTTCCAATTGCCTCTCTTAATATTATCTTTTGTCCCTTTTTTCTTTTTTTCCAATCATCTAAAAGAGCAATTATAATGAAACTATTAAATGAGTTTGCTGAATTTCCAAATCCAGGTACGCGCATAATAAATCTTGAGTAAGGACTATCTTTAGATTGTAAAAGTGGTATTAACCTAGCTTCAACTTTTTGCGCTTGTTCTTGTGTATATTCAAAAGAGCTTCCTTCATCAGTAGCTCCTATAATTAAATAAGCACCACGATCTTCAATTGGCAACAATTCCTTTTTTGAAAAACTAAATAATAAGATAGAAGAAATAATTATGAAGACTATAAAAATACCAACCAATTTAGTTTTGTGAACAATAAAATCCAAAGTTTCTCTGTAAAATTTGGCAAAATTTAAAAAAACTTTCTCAAATTTTTGTATAAAAATTTTCTTTGAGCTTTTTTTATTTAAGAATTTACTAGCAAGCATTGGCGACAGTGTTAATGCTACAAAAGATGAAATTACTATTGAAAATGACAATGCAATTGCAGTTTCTTTAAATAATGTTCCAGAAATTCCCTCAATAAATATTAGCGGAAGGAACACGGCAACCAAAATTAGTGTTGTTGCGATTATTGCAAATGATATTTGTTTAGATCCTTTGTAGGCTGCAACAAGCGGTGTTTCTCCATTTTCTATTCTTCTATATATTGCATCTGTCATGATTACAGAGTCATCTGTAATTATGCCTATGGCCAATATAAAACTTAAAAGTACAAAAATATTTATTGATAGACCAAAAATATAAAGACCTAAAAAAGAGGCTATTAAACTTACTGGAAGTGCAATAGCTGGTACAACTACAGCCTTAAGATTTCCTAAGAATAAATAGATTATTAAAACAACCAAAATAAAAGCTATAACCAAGGTTTTATATACTTCCTCAATTGCAGCCTCCACATAATTAGCTCTATTAAATGAGACTCTTAAATCTAATTCTTCAGGCAAAGATTTTTTTACTTCAATTATCTTTTTTTTAATATCCTTTGAAAGCTCAACTGTTGATGCACCACTTCTTGCATAAATACCAATCCCGACAGTTTTCAAATTTATTTGATCTTTAGTTTGAGCTTTAAATAGAGTTTTTTCTGAAACAGGTCCAAATTCAATATTTGCAATATCAGATAATAAAATAACTTTATTATTGGTTTTTTTTATCGGTAATTGTTTAATAGAATCTATATCATTATAAGATTTGTCTAAATTAAGCGTTAGATCAATGTTATCTGCTTCAAGAGTCCCAGCTGGAAGACTAATATTCTCTCCCCGCATTGCAACTTCAACTTCATTTATCGTCAGATCATTTGCCGCCAGTTTAATCGGATCTATCCAAACTCTAATACTTAATTCTCTTAGACCACCAACTAATATTCTTCCAACATTTTTTACACTTGAAAATTGATCTACCAAATATCTTTTCGCATAATCTCCTAATTCAAGATCACTCCAAGTAGAGGAGGACAAAGATAACCACATTGTTGTTGTAAAACCTGCAGCTCTTTTTAATATCTGTGGGGGCTCTGACTCTGTGGGTAAATTATCTACAACTCTTGCAACTCTTTCTCTAATATCATTTGCAGCGTTATCCAAATTTATACTTGTATCAAACTCAACATTTATTGTGCTCCTGCCATTCTCAGATTTAGAATCTATATTCTTTATTCCTTCAGCACCCCCTATTACATCTTCAATAACTTGAGTAACTTCTTGATCTATTATTGACGCTGATGCTGAGTTATAATTTACTTGTACTTGAACCACAGGTGGTTGAATGCCGTCAGGAAGTTCTCTAACTGGTAATTTCCAAAATACAAATAATCCAAAAATAATTAGTATTAGGGACATTACCCAAGATACTGTAGGTCTTTTTATACTTAATTCAGTGATAAACATTTATTTTGTAATAGGTTTAATTTTACCGTTGGGTCTAACTTTTTTAAGGCCCTCAGCTACAACAGTTTCTCCTTCATTAAGTCCAGAGATTATCTCAATGTTTCTATTACTTCTTAATCCTGTCTTCACCTCAGTTTTATTAGCAATATTTGAACCATTAATTTTATAAACATATGATTTATCACCTTCAATCATCACGCTGGTATCAGGCACGCTTAATGAATTTCTTAAGTTAAATTTTATACTAACCTCCAACAATGAGCCTGAAATTAATTCTTGGTTTAAATTATTCACTTTAATTCTAGATAATAAACTTCGCGTATCTGCATTTATTCTACTTGAAACAAAATCAACTTCTCCAGAAAAAACTTTACCTTTGTAGCTTGATAATTTTACTTCTACTGGAAGTCCTTTTTTTATTGATGCGGAGTAACTTTCAGGAATCTTTATATCTGAGTAAATTTCAGAATTATCATCTAGCGTAATAATGAATATGTTATTTGAAACTAAAATATCCTCAGTAAGCCCTGTGTAACCGAGCACACCACTAAACGGCGCAATAATATCTCCACTCTTTAACCTTATTAATTTATCCCCTTTTTTTACAAAATCTTTAAGCTCTAAATCACCTAGGAGGTCGTCTTTTTTAATTTTGAAAGTTTGTGATTTTTTGGAAATTGCGGTGCCAAAAGTTTCAATTCTTTCTGAAAATTCTTTGTTTATCACCTCTGTAACTATTATTCCAGGAGGAGGTATCTTACTAAATTTTTTTTTAAAATGATTGGCTATTAAAGTTCTTGAAATAATTACAGCCGCAATAACAAGAAAAAATATTAAAATTATTGATATTGTTTTTGTAGATCTTTTCATACTTCTAAATTAATCCGTATTCAGCCCAAGAACCATCGTAAATGCAAGGTAGATACTTATCATTTATTAGGGAATAAGCTAGTGCCAAAACACACGCAGTAACTCCAGATCCACAAGAAAAAACTACATTCTTATCGGTAGTACTACCTAAACATGAATGAAAAATTTTTTTAAGTTCAACTACGTCTTTAAACGTTTTATCCTCATTTAAACAAGTGATAAATGGTATACAAAAAGAGTTTTTAATATTACCACTCTTCAATCCTTTTCTAGGTTCAGTAACTTTTCCATTAAATCTTTCTCTGCTTCTAGCATCTATAACTTTAAAACTTGGTTTAATTATATTTTGATTTATCATTTTCATATCCTTAACTAATTCTTTTTTTTCTAGGCTCTTATATTTGGATGTATTTATCTGAGGTAAATCAGAGGTAGTTATTCTTATTTCTTTGATCCATTTTTTTAAACCACCATTTAATATATGAACTAATTTTGGATCATGTCCAAAATATATAAAATTATACCAACATCGACACGAACTTATTACATCAGAGTTGTCATAAATTACTATTTCATCATTATTTTTAATTCCCATGGCTGAAACAATTTTTTCCCAATGATGTTTATCAACCAGCATATGGGGAAGATTTGTTTCTTTGTTTGAATTAGAATCTAAATCAAAAAATATGGAATTGGGTATATGCTTGGTTTTGTATTCCTCAAAACCATTTCTTTTTGTTAAAGGCATATGCCATGAACAATCAATAATTTTTACATTATCTAGATTCTTGTCCAACCATTCAGTCTCTACTAAAGACATTAATTTTTTTCCAAATATCTTTGATGATATTCCTCAGCAACACAATAATTTTTAAGTAATGATATTTTTGTTACGACTCTGCCTGACAATTTTTGATTAACTTCATTTAAAACTTTTTCAGCTATTTCTTTTTGACTATCATTTAAATAAAATATTTCACTCCTATATTGAGTCCCAAAATCAGGCCCTTGAGAATTTAATGTGGTTGGGTCATGAATATTAAAAAATATATTTAAAATTTTTTCGTACGAGATCATTTTTTCATCAAAATCGAGCCTAACAACCTCTGCATGATTAGTTTTTCCTGTGCAAACTTCTTTATAGGTAGTTTGTTTGCTATCGCCTCCGCAATAACCAACCTCTGTTTTAATTATCCCATCAATTTTACTGAATTTTATTTCAGGTCCCCAAAAACATCCAAGAGCTAAAACTGCTATTTCCATTGATAAAGATTTAAATTAATTTACAAATTATTCGTATGCTAAGTAAAAATCAATTGGGTTTTTTGTACATGTTTATGTCAGTTTGTGCATTTTCATTAATGGACATAATTGTTAAGTGGTCGGTTGATTATCCAATAGGACAAGTTTTATTTTTTAGAGGATTTTTTGGTATCCTATTTTATTTCTTCATAATACCTAAAGAGAGACTTCATAATTTTTATTATACAAAAAGGGCTGGTTTGCATTTTTTACGTTGTATGTCGGGCCTTGTTGCTTTAGTTGCAATTTTTATAGCTTTAAGAAAATTACCTTTAGCAACCGTTGTTAGCATTTCATTTGCTGCACCAATATTTACAACAATTTTATCAATATTTTTATTAAGTGAAAAAGTTGGTATTTACAGATGGCTCGCAGTAACAATTGGTTTTATAGGGATATTAATTATTACTGAGCCAGGTATAAGCCAATTAAACATTTATTATGTTTTCCCAGTAATATTTTGTCTTGGTTTATCTTATGTGGCCATTACTTTAAGACAATTATCAACAACAGAACCTGTATGGTTAATTTCTTTTTATTTTTCTTTATCAATTACTTTATTAAGTTTTTTAAGTATTCCACAAGGATGGGTTATGCCAAGTTTGAAAGATTTTATATTTTTATCTTTGGTTGGTATTTTTGGCGGAGTAGCTAATCTATGGCTGGGTCAGTCATATAAATATTCTGAAGTTTCTCTTGTTACCCCGTTAAAATATTTAGCTTTATTATTTGCCATAGTCTTTGGTTACTTCATATGGGGAGAGGTGCCCACATATAAAACGCTTTTTGGAGCAACACTAGTAATTGTATCTACATTGATTATCTTTAGAAGAGAAATTTATAATAAAAAAATAATCACTTCTAAAACAATAAATGACTAAAGTTCCAAAATATTGGAAAAAAGCAAAAAATTACCTATCAAAAAAAGATAAAGTATTAGCAAAGTTAATTAAAAGCTATCAAAGTCCATCAGAAATAATTCTTACTTCTAGAAGAAATATATTTTTTTCTTTATGTAAAAGTATTATTGGTCAACAAATTAGTGTTGCTGCTGCAAACGCTGTTTTTTCAAAATTTAAAAAGAAGTGTAATAATAAAATAAATCCAAATATAGTATCTAAATTAACTACATCTCAGTTAAAAAGTTGTGGACTGAGCCGCCAAAAGGTCTCTGGTATCAAGAATTTAGCAAAAAAGACTTTAAATAAATCTTTTAATCCAAAATTAATAAAGAATATGAGTGACGAAGAGGCAATAATTTATCTTTCTCAATTAAAACAAATTGGAAGATGGTCGGCAGAAATGATTTTACTTTTTACTTATAATAGATCTAATATTTGGCCTGTCCAGGATATTGGCCTTTTGAGAGCAATTTCTAAAAACTATAAAAAAAAGTATTTACCTCCAGAAAAATTTGTGATGCTTTTAAAAAAAAAATTTTCACCTTATTGTTCTGTAGCAACATGGTATTTGTGGAGAAGTATTGATCCAGAACCTATTCAGTATTAAAACCCTCTACTATTTGCATATGTCTAATAGTTGTTTTTCTTGCTAATTCCCAACCAGCTTTATATTCCTTTGATTCATGACATTTTAATGCTTGTTCGAAACTAGGAAATTCCCAAACCACTGTTCTTAAAAAATCATCACCATCAAAAGTTGTATGTTTTCCTCCTCTAACAAGAGGCAAACCACCATAACTTTTTATTATTGGTGTAACAGTCTCTGCATATTTTTTTAAATTTTCTTGATTATCTACTTTTAAGTATAAACTTATCCAATATGCTTTCATGATTTCTCCTTTTTAAATAATTTCAATTATGATAATAAATTTCATGGCAGAGAAATTAATTATCAGCTTTAGTGAGTATACTAAAATAGTTGAAAAACTAGCAATACAAATTCATCAAAAATATAAACCTACAGTATTAGTTGGCATTATGAGAGGAGCAGCTCCAATCATTGATATTTTGTCTAGAATTTTGAAACTACCTATCGCATACATTGTCATTCAAAGTTATTCAGGTGAAGGCATGGAGGATCAACAAGGCCAATTGATGTTTGCAAGAGAAATAAGCTCTTTAGCAAGTAATGAAGATTTTAACAAAGTGCTTTTAATAGATGATCTCTCTGACACTGGATTGACATTAAACAAAAGCATAGAATGGCTAAAAAATTACGGCCCCACAAAAGATTTTATAAAAGAGGTAAAAACTGCTTGTTTATGGAAAAAAAAATCTTCAACTTTTGAACCCGATTTTTGTCCTATAAGACTAAATTCAGATCCATGGATTGTCCAACCTACCGAACATTACGAAGAATTATCAATTGAGGAAATATTAAAACAAAATAAATAGGGCTAGTAAAAAACTAGCCCTATTTTATTAATGTTTAGGCAACTACAAAACTTATAACACTTAAAACTGCTATTAACCATATAGCTGGTGAAGTAGTTGAAAACTTACCAGTGAATATTTTGATTAAAGCGTACGACACAAATGCTAAGGCAATACCATTGCTTATACTATAAGTTAAAGGCATAGTTATCATAGCAAGAATAGCCGGGGCAGACTCTGAAACATCGTTCCATTCAATATCAGTTATATTTCTAATAAATAAAACTGAAACAAAAAGTAAAGCAGCACCATCTATTTGTTTAGGTAAACTAGTTGCTAATGGAGCGAAAAATATACATGCTAAAAAAAGTATACCAATTACTAGTGATGTCATTCCAGTTTTTCCACCAGCTTTAACTCCTGCACCAGACTCTACGTAACTAGTAACTGTAGTAGTTCCCATCATAGCTCCTGCAACAGTACCTACACTGTCAGATAACATTGCTTTATTTATGTCTTGAACTTTTCCATCTTTGCTAACCTTTCCAGCAACATTTGCCACTGAAGTTAATGTTCCTGCAGTGTCAAAGAAGTCTATAAATAATAATGTAAATATTACCGTAGACATTCCTGCAGTCATAGCGGCAGATAGATCAAATTCAAAAAGATAAGTCATCGGCGGTGGAGAACTTGCAATACCGTTAAATTTTGCGAGGCCTGTCACCCAAGCAATAATACTAAAAACTAAGATCCCAATAATAATATTACCTTTAATTTTCATCTTATCTAAAACTATGATTGCAATAAAAGTTGCACATCCTAATAATACAAGAGGATCACCTAAGTTACCTAGTTGCACCAAGGTTACTGGATTGTCGACAACCACTTCCATTATTTGAAGGCCGATGATTGCTAGGAATAAACCTATTCCAGCACCTATACCTAACTTTAAACTTCTAGGAATTGAATTTATTAACCAAGCTCTTAAAGGGGTTAATGATATTACTAAAAACAATACACCTGCTACTAATACAGCACCTAGAGCTTGCTGCGGCGTATAACCCATTCCAGCACAAACTCCAAATGCAACGAAAGCATTGATTCCCATTCCTGGCGCTAATCCTATTGGCCATGTTTTTCCATAGAATGCCATAATAAAGCATGCTAATGCAGTCGCTAAAATAGTTGCTGTATAAACTGCGCCGAAATCAAAGAAACCTTTTTCGGGTCCGGCAAACTCTCCCGACAAAATAAATGGATTTAAAAACATTATGTAAGCCATGGTTAAAAACGTTGTAGTACCAGCGATCACCTCTGTTTTAAAACTAGTTTTGTGTTTTTTATAATTGAAATATTTATCAAGCATAAATCCTCCTCATGAATGATAATTATTTGATTCTGATTAAAAATACTCTTTATAAATACGCTTTATTCACAAAATTCAACTAAGAAGTTTATATTTATGCCATAATTATGTTGTTAACTTATAATGATGAATAAACTAAGATTTTTTTTAATAACAATTATATTTGTTAATTTACTGACAGGGTGTCAAACTGTTAAAGAAAAAACAGACAACATAGTTCAAAAAGAAAACGAAAAATTAAGTGAATTTATAGGAAAATCTCTAAGCGAGCTTAAGATGGAATTAGGTAAACCTGATGAAGATTTCAAAAATGCAAAAGGTAATTTAGAGGTAATTTACAATACAAAAAAATACTTAATCCCTTGCGAAAGAAGATTTGAAATAAATTCAGACAATATTGTAATAGGCTTTGTATCTAATGGATGTTTTTAAGGTTTACTTGCGAGGAATAATCCTCGCAAGTAAGGGCAAGCTTATCTAATTTCGATAAGTCTTTTTTTCTTATGATCTGGTAAAATTCTCTCACAAGCTACTGTTAAAAGACCATCTTTTAACTCGGCGCTATTCACTTTTACATCGTCTGCAATAGTGAATGATCTTGCAAATTGTCTTTGCGAAATACCTTTGTGAATTATTTCACCATCTTCATTTTTTTCATCAGATTTGTTAACTTGTTTTGTCCTGACTGTTAACAAATTATCTTCGAACTCAACCTCAACATCTTTCTTACTAAAACCAGCGAGAGCAACTTCTATTGAATAGTTGTCTTTCCCAGTTTTTCTAATGTTGTATGGTGGATAATTCGACTGCATAGTCAAATTTCCATTACCCAACATGTTTTCGAATTGGTCAAACATATCGTCAAAACCAATTGAGAAAGGTCTTAGTGAGTTGAATATAGATAGATCCTTACTTGTCATATATCCTCCTTTTTTTTTTAAGCAAGTTTATTTATGCAAGCCCCATAAGGCGACTTACAAAGTTCATATGGGAATTATATTTTTTTTTTCAAGTATTTTTTTAAATTTTATTTGAAATTTTTAAAATAAATCCATAATCAAAAGCAATTTCTTCTATAGCACCATCTCGACCAGATTTTCCACCATGACCCGCATTCATTTCTGTCTTAAGTAAAAGAAAATTGTTATCGGTTTTATAATCTCTAAGTTTTGCTGTAAATTTTGCAGGTTCGTCAAACAAAACTCTATTATCGCTAAGGCTTGTTGTGATTAAAATATGAGGATAATCCATTTTTTTAATATTATTGTATGGAGCATAAGAATAAATATATTCGAAATGATCTTTGTTATCTTTAGCATTTCCAAACTCATCAAATTCTCCAACTGTTAATGGAAGTGAGTGGTCTAAGTTTGTAGTTAATGAATCTACAAAAGGTACTGCCATCACTATGCCAAGAAATAATTCAGGTGCTTCATTTACAACTGCGCCCATCAATAAGCCTCCAGCCGAACCACCCATGCCTATTATTTTACCTTTTGATGTATAATTTCTTTCAATTAAGTTTTTCGCTACAGAAATGAAATCTTTAAAAGTATTTTTTTTATTAAGGAGTTTACCTTCTTTCCACCATTTCATTCCTCTTTCCATTCCGCCCCTTATATGAGCAGTAACCCAAATGATATCTCTGTTAATTAAACAGAGTCTAGTTGATGAAAAATCAGGAGACATTGAATTACCATAGGATCCATAACCATATAGTAGTAAATTTGCCGACCCATCAATTTTAGTTTTTTTGTGTCTAGTTATTGTAATAGGTATCAATCTACCATCGTGAGAAGAGCATTCTAATCTTTCAACAATATAATCATCAGCGTTGTGACCTGATGGAATTTCCTGTTCCTTTACTAATTTTTTTTCTTTCGTCTTTAAATTATAAAGATAAGTTTTTCCGGGCGTCTTTGGAGATGAATATGACAAATAAACTAGATCAGTATTTTTATCTCTTTGTGTCAATGAGATACCAGGGACAATTACTTCTTCATCTGAAAATATTAACTCCTCCTCTAAATTTGTTTTTATATCTCTTAAGTATAATTTCCCAAGAGCATTTGACTTTTCACTTCTTATAATCCAATCATTTAAAAATATTAAGCCGCCTATAAGAACTTCATCTTTAGCATTTATATAAACTTCCCAATTTTGTTTAGATAAATCACTACATCTCTCTATTTTGAAATCTTCAGCATCTTCGTTTGTATGACAATAAAAATAATTATTCCAAGATGAAATTGAGTAGATTATACCTCTTTTTCTTTTTTTTATTAATTTTGGCTCAGGTTTATGTTCATTAACTTCAAAGTAATATTGTTCTGAAGTATTGTGATCTGAGGTTGTAATAAAGAAATATTTTTCGTCTGAACTTAAACTTATTCCAACTGTAAATGCTTCACTTTTTTCCTCAAAAATTAATTCATCATTTTTTATAGATGTTCCAATTTTATGCCTATAAATTTTTCTAGGTCTGTGAAATTCATCAAGTTTTGAATAAAATATATATTTGTCATCCAAACTAAATGTTATACTGCCACTAGTTTCCTCTATTCTTTCTATTATTTCTTTTCCAGTCGAAATATCTCTTATATAAATTGTATAATATTCTGATCCTTTTAAATCTAATGAGTATCCTAAATATTTATCGTTATAACTTACCTCTAAATCTCCAATGCCGAAATACTCTGTTTTTAACTTTTCTTTTTCTTTGTCTCCATTCCAAATTTCTTCTATCTCATTAGAGCCAATCTTTTTTCTAAGTTTTATAGAATAATTTCCCTTGGTTGTGGTTTTGGTCCAATACTCATATCTAATGTCTTTGAATGGAAGTGAAACGTCATCTAATTTTATTCGACCTTTAATTTCATGAAATAATTTTTTTTCAATTTCTTTATTATCCTTCAAAATATGATCTGTATAATTATTTTCTTCCTCTAGATATTTTCGAACTTCAGGAAGTAATTTTGATCCGTCTTTTAAAACTTCGAGGATATTTTCTTGATGAATCCAACTATAATTATCTTCCCATGCAACATTGTGACAAGATTTTCTTTCTGGTTTTTTTTTTAGTTGTGGTATTTTCATAATGAAAACAGTTATATGAATATAATTTTTTATACAGTAGTAATATTAGTCATTTTTTATTTTCTTTTGAGATACATCAGTAATATCTCATCAAAAAAACTTTCAAAGGGTTTAAGACTGCTAATAATAATCGGATTAATTTTTTTAGCAATTCTGTTCGCAATTGGAGGCAGATTTCTGCTAACTTTGCCACTCACACTCGCTAGTCTTGCTTTATTGAAGTTAAAGGGTTTATCAATCTTCCAACTAATCTCTCTTTTTAGATTGATTCAAACATTAAGAAGATCAGGTAGATTTTCATTCAATCAATCTCAAAACAACAATATGTCTACAATGTCTGTAAGTGAAGCTTTTAAAATTTTGAATTTAGACCAAAAAAAAAAGGTTACCAAAGAGGATATAAACAAAGCTTACACAAAAATTCAAAAAAAAATTCATCCAGATATTTCACCAGAAACTGCAAGATTATCTACTTTAGTTAATGAAGCTAGAGACATTTTGTTAAAGGAAATTATATAAAGTTCTTAACTTTATTTATAATCATTTCAACTGTTATTGAGTCTGGATCAAAGCTTGATCCATGAGTAATTTTATTTATGTCGGCATCAGGTGGGATAATTCTAAATTGATTTTTACTGTAATCAGAATAAGCTTTTGGTGTATCCAGTAAAATTACAAAACTAGGTTTATTCATTTGACTTGAAACATGGTGACCGAATGAGTCATTTCCAATAAAAATATCACTTAAATAAATATAATATATGATTTCTGATACATCTTTAGAGCTTAAAGATTCACAATTATTTTTTTTAATTTGGTTTATAATTTTAATTGCGCCCTCTTCCTCATTTTTTCCACAAACTAAGTAAAAATGATAATCTCCAATATCGTTAAATTTATTTATTAAAGATGCAAAATTATTATATCCCCATCTAGTTGTCGGACCAGAAGAGCCTATTCCAAGTACAATTTTCTTTTGTTTACCAAGATTATATTTTTTAATTTTCTCACTATTAAGAGAAATTTGAGTTTCAGTTGGACAATTTTTAATATTTAAAGATTGTTCCGTAAAAGTTTTGGCAGCATTTACTAGATGTAAATTTTTTTTTTTAAATAAAGGATAATGATAAATATTTTTTATACCAGCAATTTTACAAGCTAGATAATGTCTTATACTTGGATAAAAAATAAAAATATTTTCAAAATTAAATTTCTTTATAAAGACTGATAAGTTTATTATATCAAAAAAGTTTCTATGAAATTTATCTAAATAATTTACACTTTTTATTAAGGGGTCGTCTATCAAAACTCTATTTAGATTTGGACATAATGTGATCAGTTCAACTTTACCAAATTTTTTTGCAATCTGATGACAGTAACTAAGATGTAACAAATTAGCTCCTAAACCCTTATAGCTTAAAAAAATTCCTGTTTTCATAAATGTAATTTTTCTATTATACTTACAAGTAAAAATATATGTCTAAAATAAATGGAATATATGCTGCAGGAATGTCAATCTTTAATAAAGATTTAAGCCTCAATATAGAAAAAACAATTCTACATGCTGAAAACATTATAGACAAAGGATGTCATGGTGTTGCAATATTTGGTAGCACTGGACAAGCACAATTGATCTCGATCTCAGAAAAAATTAAGCTTTTAAATAATTTATCAAAAAGTAAATACAAAAATAAGTTTATAATAGGCAATGGGCTTAATTCTTTAAGTGAAACAATAAACTATATTAAAATAGCATTATCTTTAGATTTTGAAAATTTCTTAATCATGCCACCTGCATATTATAAATATAGTGATCAAGAAGTAATTACTTTTTACTCAAAAATTGTAGAGGCGGCTCCGAATTCAAGGATTATACTTTATAATTTTGAAAAGTTATGTGGTTATAAATTTAGTTTAGAATGTGTGCAAGAGCTAGTCAAAAAATTTCCTGAACAAATAATTGGTATAAAAGATAGTTCTTACAATATTTATAAAAATTTAAGATTAAAAGATTTTTCAATTCTTCCTGGATCAGAAACCAAGCTTGTTGAAGGTTTAGAAATAGGTTGTTCAGGAATAATCACAGCTACATGTAATGTTACTGCAGAGTTATCTAGGAGAGTTTATGATGACTTCGTCTCAAAAAAAACTCAAACCGAGAATGAAAAATTGATTAATGTTAGGTCTGCTTTTGATAAATATAATCTTATTTCTGGCTTGCATTCATATTGTGCAAAAGAAAATGACATATTTAAAAATGTATTACCTCCGCTAACTCTTTTAACTAAAGAGAATGAGAAAGAATTATTTGAAAATCTAAAAAATTTAAATTTTAAAATTAAATCTTTACTGGCGGCCTAACATGCAACTTGCTAGATTTCTAAACAAAGTTTTTAAAGATGGTGGTTTTATTCTTACTGATGCAAATTATAGAGACTATATCATAGGAAAACCAGGTAATGATCCTATTAAATTAAGAATCTTAAATAAAAAACTTCATTATAAATTATTACTTCATCCAGATCTGTATTTTGGTGAGGCTTATACTAATGGTGAAATAATTATTGAGAACGGCACTATCACAGATTTTTTAGATCTTGCTTTGAAGAATATTGGAAGAGGAGAAGTTAATTTATTTAGTTATATTATGAATAGAATAAGAGGCTCTTATAGATATTTAACAAATTTTAATTTTATTAAAAAATCTAAAATGAATGTTTCCCATCATTATGACATATCTGACGACTTATATGATCTATTTTTAGATCCTAAAAGACAATATTCATGTGGTTACTTTCGTAATGAAAATGATAGTCTTGAAACAGCACAAAATAATAAAATTCAACATATAATAAAAAAATTGAATTTAAAGCCAGACCAAAAAGTTTTAGATATTGGTTGTGGGTGGGGGTCGTTAGCAATTGATATTGCAAAGAATTCAAAATGTGAAGTAACAGGGATTACGTTATCAGAAAACCAACTTTATTACTGCAAAAGAAAAGCAGCTGAACAAAATTTAGAAAATCAGGTGAAGTTTAGATTGATTGACTATAGAGAGCTTAAGGAAAAATTTGATAGAATTGTAAGTGTTGGAATGTTTGAACACGTGGGACGTAAATTTTATAAAAAATTTTTTAGACAAATTCAAAATTTATTAAATGACAATGGTGTTTCATTAATACATACCATAGGATCAGTAAATCCACCTAGGGATCCTCATCCATGGATAACCAAGTATATTTTTCCAGGTGGTTATACACCAAGTTTAAGTGAGGTCACAACACCCATAGAGCAAGCAGGTCTAGTTGTTACAGATATCGAAGTTCTGAGATTGCATTATTCACACACTTTAAGACACTGGAAAGAAAATTGCATAAGAAATAGAGAAAAAATTATTAAAATGTTTGATGAGAAATTTTTTCGAATGTGGGAGTTTTATCTTGCGGGGTGTGAGATGGCTTTCAAGTGGGGTGATCAAGTTGTATATCAATTTCAACTTACAAAAAATTATGTATCTACTCCAGTCACTAGGGACTATATTTATCAATAAATTATTGATAGAATCTTACCTCCTTTAAAATGAAAAAAAAAAACAAAAAATCAAAGAGAAAAAAGAGAGTAAAAAGAAAAAAAACTAAACTGAATAATATCAAAAAAGTTAAGAAAAAGATAATTTTTTCAAGGAAAAAGAGGAAAAACAAAAAAAAGAAAAACAAGAAAAAAAATATAAATCTTAAGAAAAATAAAAACTACATACCTAAAACTAAAAATCAAAGTTTAATTTCAAAAATTGTAAAATTCCAGTTATCGATTAAATCAAACTTTGATTTTAAAATTAATTTAAACCCAGAAAGATACATCCAAAGTTTTTTTGATAAAATTTCCGAAACAATTTCAAATTACAAAGTAATTAAAAAAGAGGAAAAAAGAAGAATTAAGATAGAACAAATTGAAAAAGAGAGAATTGAGAAAATTGAGCTACAAAAAGCAAAACAAGAAGAGGTGCTTGAAAAAACTCGACTAAAAGAGAAGGCCTTAAAGGAGGAAGCAAGGTTAGAAAAGCAAAGAAATAAAGATATAAAATTATTTTTAAGAAAAGAACAAGCAATTTTAAGAAGAGAACAAGCCGAAAAACAAAAACAATTTTTAAAGCAACTTCAATTAGAGCGTCAAATTGAAAAGTTTAGAATAAGAGAAGTAAAAGAATTAGAAAAACTTGAGAAAATAGCGCTCAAAGAGAAGAGAGAGGATTATCAAGGATTACAAGAAAGGATTGATAAACTTAAAGAAAAATACCGAGTTATTAGAGACCAGAAGATCAAGGAGAGAGTAGAAGCCCTTGGTGTCAAATTACAAGGTAACGAAGATAGAGAAACGTTATTAATTAAGGAAAAAGAATATACTTTAGCGAGACAAAAAGTTGAGTTTGCCTTAGAAAGTTTTTATAGAAGTGCAAGCAGTCTCGTATTTCAATTGAATAAACGACACATTACAAGAGAAATGTCGATTTTAAGGTGTATAGACAGAAGATTTGAAACCGGTGAGATTTTTATAAAATGGGATGAAGCTGAAGATGAAGATTGGTTATTATTAATTTATATTAAAAATAATTCACCCGATGAAGGAATAGTAATAGAAGATAAAACAAGTCCTGAAAAAAATCATTCATATGAATTTAAAAATATTGATATTTTTAAAGCCTCAGACACAATGGTGGACGCTTTGACACAATTAATTGCTAGCAAAAGATCACAAAATAACGATTAATTTTTTCTAAATAACAAGGTAGAACTTTTATATGTTTTTTGGATCAATCATTATGATAATGCTTTTTTTAATTTTAAAGTATGTATTGGCATGGATTATCTATTACAACAAATTAGATCCGAGACTTGGCGACAGTACTTGGCGATTTACTTATGATTACCCTGTTTTAGGTGAAAGAGATATCTCCGATTTAGATGATAAAGATTTTGTAAGGTTAAGAAGAAAAAAAAATAAGATTATTTTATTAATGTATTCAATAGTTCTCGTTATGTTTATAACTTCTATGTCTTTGTTGAGTGAAATTTTACTGTTTTTTTTTAGTTAGTTTTTTAATTGTTTTTTATTTTTTAGATATAAGAAAAATGCAATTATTTCATAAAAAAAAGAAAATAAGGTAAAAATTATTGGTAGTTTAAAAAAATTGTATAAAAAATTATATTTCGGAATTTTTTTCCACACAGCAAGAAAAGCTTCAGCTCCTTTTAAAATTTTTTCATCTTCTTTGACATGTAGCCTACGCAAAAGTTCTTTATTACTTTTAGAGGTCTCTTTTTCAGCTATCTCATTACCCGTAATATCAATCCAATCGATTTCTTGAATCTTCTCTTTTTTATATAAATCAATTTCAGCTTTGCAGATTTTGCATGAATTATTAAAATAAACTTTCATATAAGTAGATTTATTACTATTTATTTAAATAATGTATATGCGTAAAATACTCATATTGAAAATAGTAGATAAAACTTCTAAATAATGCTTTCTATGAATAATTTTTTTGAAAAATCTGACATATCTAGATCAGAAGCAGAAAACATTGTATCAGATACACTTAGTAAGTGTGATGATGGAGAACTATATCTAGAAAATACAAAATCAGAGACATTATTATTGGATGATAATAGAATTAAAAATTCGAGTTATAATTCTGATTTAGGCTTTGGATTTAGAGCTATCTCTGATGAAATAGTTGCATATTCTCACTCTAACGAAATATCAAAAAACTCATTAAGGCAATCTTCAGAAAATTTAAAATCAACGTTAAAATCTGTTAAAGGAACTTATAATCATGAAATTCCTAAATCTAATAAAAAGTATTATGATAATATAAATCCTATTGAACAAAAATCCCTTAATGAAAAGATTAAAATACTTAATGAAGTAAATAACTACTTACGCTCTAAAGATAATAATATTAAACAGGTCACAGCCAATTTTTTAGGTGAACAAAAATCAGTTGAAATAATTAGATCTGGCGGAGAGTCTTTAACTGATGTCCGTCCTTTAATAAGATTCAATGTATCAGTCATGCTTGAGAAAAATGGAAGGAAAGAGTCAGGTGTGTATGGTGTTGGAGGAAGACAATCCTACGATTTTTATTTAAAAGATGAAAATTGGAAAAGTGTTTGTGATGAGGCTTTGAGAATAGCTTCAGTAAATTTAGAGAGTAAACCTGCACCAGCTGGTGAAATGAAAGTTGTACTAGGACCTGGTTGGCCAGCAATATTAATTCATGAGGCTGTTGGTCATGGTTTAGAGGGAGATTTTAATAGAAAGAAAACTTCTGCTTTTCATAATTTAATGGGCCAAAAAGTTGCAAGTGAAGGAGTTACGATAGTTGATGATGGTACCATCGACAATAGGAGAGGTAGTCTTACTATTGATGATGAGGGGACACCAACAGAAAAAACAGTTTTAATTGAGAATGGAATTTTAAAAAACTTTATGCAAGATCGACTTAATGCACGAATAATGAAAACCAGATCTACAGGTAGTGGAAGAAGAGAAAATTATAGGCACATCGTCCTTCCAAGAATGAGAAACACTATGATGCTAAGTGGTAATCAGACCCAAGATGAGATGATTAAAGCTGTAGATAAAGGTATTTTTGCAGTCAGTTTTGGTGGTGGACAAGTTGACATTACCTCTGGGAAATTTGTATTTAATTGCACCGAAGCTTATGAGATTGTTAATGGTAAAATTGGATCTCCAATAAAAGGTGCAACTCTTATCGGAGATGGCCCTTCGAGTTTAAAAGAAGTTTCTATGGTAGGTAATGATATGATGATGGATCCGGGAATTGGAACATGTGGAAAAGCTGGCCAAGGTGTTCCCGTTGGTGTTGCTCAACCATCTATTCTAATTAATAAGATGACTGTTGGCGGCACAAAACTTTAAATGGTCAAAGATCAAGAATTTTTAGAAAAAAAGGCATCTTATTGTCTAGTTTTAGCTAAGAAATTAGGCGCAACTGAGTCTAGTGTGATCGTTAACAACTCTGTATCTGAAACTGTTAATTTTAGAAATAAAAAACTAGATGAGTCTAATAGGTCAGATGATTTTGGAATAAGCATTACCACCTACATTGGAAAAAAAAAATCATCAATATCTTCCTCTAATTTACTTGATGATAACCTAAACATTTTGATTGAAAAATGTGTTGAGGCAACAAAAAATACTCCTGAAGATGAATTTAATTCATTACCAGATAAAGATTTGTTAGCTAAAGAAGTTAAAGATTTGAATCTCTATGATGATACCCATATAGAAAATGATCAAAAAATAGATTATCTGAAAAAATTAGAATTCGCTGCCTCTAATGATAGAAAAATAGTTAATACAGAGTCTAGTTTTACTCAAAATAAATCAAATTTTATTTTAGCTAATACTGAAGGTTTTTGTGCTGGTTACAAAAAATCCTCATTTACAGCTTCGAGTGTTACAGTTGCAAAAGATGAAAAAAGCATGGAGAGAGATTATGATTATTCTAGCAAATGTTTTTTTAAAGACTTGGACGATGCAGGAGAATTAGGTAAACAAGCTGCTGATCAAACCATTAGAAAATTAAGCCCTAAAAAAATAGGCAGTGAAAAAATTGCTATAATTTTTGATAAAAGAATAGCTAAGGGAATATTAAGTACTTTTGCAAGCGCGATTTCATCATCAGCTATATCAAGAGGAACCTCTTTTTTAAAAGATAAAGTTAATCAAAAAGTATTTTCCGATACGATTAATGTCTTAGATAAACCAGACATACTTAAAGGTTTAGGTTCAAGAAATTTTGATAGCGAGGGGGTTAAAACTGATACTCTTAAATTAGTTGAGCAAGGAGTCTTAAAACATTATTTGATTGATACTTACAATGGAAGAAAATTAAACCTTAAATCAAATGGAAGATGTGGAGGGACAAGTAATCTCTATTTTGAAAATGGAAATATTAGCTTTAAAGATTTATTGAATTTAAAATCGAAAAGTCTCTATATTACAGAAACTATAGGTCACGGAAGTAATATAATAACCGGTGATTATTCTGTTGGTGCAACAGGGTTTTTAGTGGAAAATGGTGAGTTTAAGCATCCTATAAATGAAATTACCATTGCAGGCAATTTTAAAGACATGTTTCAGCATATTACCCTAGCAAATGATTTAGAGTTCAAATATGCAACCAATTCTCCAACCATGATGATTGAGGGAATGGTTGTTGCTGGTAAATGAGTGAAGTTTGCGTAATTGGCTCAGGTATTTCTGGGGCTACAATTGCAAATCTTCTTAGTAAAAAAAACTCAGTAATCATATTTGACAAAGCAAGAGGTCCAGGTGGTCGCGCATCTTTTAAAAGAATGAAAGGCAATATAGGCTTTGATCATGGTACTCAATACTTTTCGCCAAAAACCCCAGAATTCAAAAAATTTACTAAAAATTTAATTAAAAAAAGAATTTTAAAGGTTTGGGGTGGTAAACACGTTTTTCTTAACCCCAAAAAAAAAGAGGATAAAAAACACCTTAAAATTATAGGCAAAAAAGGAAACAATGATATTAGCAAGTATTTATTAAAAAAAATTAAGTGCAACTATCAAAGTGAATTAAAAAAAATTCAATATAAAAACAAACTTTGGCATTTATCATTTGCTGATGGAAAATTG
>CACNSS010000005.1 GCA_902623215.1 uncultured Pelagibacteraceae bacterium | reverse complement strand
GGTTTTACATTCGCAGCAGCTAAAAAAAAGTTTATGCCAAAAGATACGGTGGAAGGTGAGCAATTAGCAAGAGAGATTGCTCCTTATATTTTTAAAAAAATTAATAAAAAAAATATACCGCTGATGGCTCATTTGCTAAAGACGATACTATATAATAGAAAAATTTAGCCTATTAGAAAGTTATTTTCTACGAGCAATCCGATGATAATTCCTACTATCAATGCGAAAATTAATTTTTTTTTATCCACTTCCTAGGTTTTTTTACCAAGAGAAGACTTTAAATTTGTAGATGATGGGATTTTTGTCTTCCATTTCTGTTTTATATTTTCCCATAATTTTGCCATTCCCAAAGGTTCATAGATCATGAAAATAATCATCAACCCACCAAATATTACCTGTTCAATTGAGGATATAATTGTAGCATCAATGGCACCATGAAATACATTGTTACCAATAGCATTAAGAAGAACTGGGAAAAGTAAAATAAATGCTGCTCCTATAAAAGCACCATTTATTGTACCAAGTCCACCCAATATACACATAAATAATATTTTAAAAGATAATTTAATATCAAAAGCAACTGGTTCTAAAGATTTTAAATAACAAAATGCAAAGAGTGCACCTGCAACTCCACAATAAAACGCACTTATTGCAAAGGCTTGAACTTTTGTTCTTAATAATGAAACTCCCATCGACTCCGCAGCAATATCCATATCTCTAACTGCCATCCAATTCCTACCCGTACTACCTCTAGCCATGTTCATCGCTAGTAAAGTCAAAACCGTGGTAACAGCCAAACATACAAAATACATAGCTAATGGAGTTGTAAATGGTTTTCCTAAGATAACTATGTCTTGTGCGGTTATAATTCCTGAAGAGTCGTAGTTTTTAAACCAACCAAATTTATCTATCATCCATATAATAAAGAACTGTGAGGCCAATGTTGCTACCATTAAATAAATTCCTCTTACTTTTAAACTCGGTAGACCAAACAAAATTCCAAAAGCAGCAGCAATCAAACCTGACACTATTAATGAACCTACGAAACCTAGATCAGGTACTCGTAAAATAAGGTTAAACATAGCAAAAGCACCTGCAGCCATGAAGCCAGCAGCACCTAAAGCTAATTGTCCTGTATAACCCATAACAATTTGCTGTCCAATTGTAGCTAAAGCTAAGCAAAGCCATGGAATTAATATGGAGGTGTACCAATATTCTGTTGTAATAAATGTAGGTATTACTAATACACTTAGAACCATACAAACAGCTAAGTTAATTAGGTCTTTTTTTGTATAAGTCATAAATACTGGTTTCATAAATTAAACTCTCCTTATAATTTTTTCTCCAAATAAACCCTCGGGTCTATATAATAAAAAGAATATTGCCAACACGTAAGGAGCCCAACCTTCAATCGCGCCACCAAAAAAAGGACCAATGTATACTTCTAATACTTTCTCTACTGCACCAATAATTAAGCCACCAATAATTGCTCCTGGGATAGACGAGAAACCACCTATAATTAACACCGGTAAAGCTTTTAGAGCTAGATCAACAAGGGCAAATTGAACGCCAGCTCTTGCACCCCACATACATCCTGCAACTAATGCCACAACTCCAGCAGCAGACCAAACTAATAACATGATATGTTTTAAAGGAATTCCTATTGAACTTGCCGCACCTGCATCATCTGCAACAGCTCTTAAACCTAGACCAATTTTTGTATATTTGAATAGAAGGAATAAACCAATAATCATTATAGCTGCAACAAGTCCTGCAGTAATATCAAGAGCACTAATAAATAATTTTAAGTTATCAGCAATCCACGGCACTGGAAAATCTCCTATACCTAAATCTAATCTTCTTACTTCTACTCCCCATGCTGCCTGAGCCAAGCCCTCTAAAACATATCCTAGACCGATTGTGGCCATTAGCACTGTGTCTTCGCTAGCGTTCATTAAAGGTCTTAAAACAAATCTTTCAGTGCACAAGCCAACCACTACCATTAAAAGGGCAGCCAAAATAAATGCAAGTACGAAAGGTATATTGAAGTCTTGCATAAATCCAACAAAAGCAAGAACTGAGAAGAAAACCATAGCTCCTTGTGAGAAGTTAAACGTCGCTGAAGCTTTGAAAATTAGAACAAATCCTAAAGCTACCAATGAGTACATAGTTCCAGCAAGCAAACCGCCAACTAAAACTTCCATAAAAAATAATAATTCTTCAACCATATTTTTATCCTAGTGTTCTACTCCTAAATAAGCATCTATTACTTTTTGATTTGATCTTACTTCGTCAGGCGTACCATCGCCAATAACTTTACCATAATCAAGCACTACAACTCTGTCAGATATATCCATAACTACTCCCATGTCATGCTCAATAAGAACCATAGTTGTGCCAAGTTCATCATTTACTTTTAAAATGAATCTACACATGTCCCTTTTTTCTTCAACATTCATTCCAGCCATAGGCTCATCTAGTAAAATTACAGATGAGTCAGTTGCAAGAGCACGACCTAATTCTACTTTCTTTTGTAATCCGTAAGGAAGTTTTCCAACCGGTGTATCTTTAATATCCTCTATTTCTAAAAAACTAATTATTTCTTCAGATCTTTCTCTATTAATCTTTTCCTCTTTTTTAACTTTAGGTAGTTGAAAAGCAACCTCAAGAAAATTTGTTTTCGTGTGAAGCTTTCGGCCTACTAAAATATTATCTAAAACTGACATTCTTTTAAATAGAGCTAAGTTTTGAAATGTTCTAGAAAGGCCCATTTGTGCCATGAGATTGGGTGTAATATTTGGAATTTCTTTTCCTTTAAAAGAAACAGTTCCTTGTTGTGGCTTATAAATTCCATTTATACAATTTAGCATTGAGCTTTTTCCAGCACCATTAGGTCCAATTATAGCCCTAACCTCATGCTCAAGTACGTCGAACGAGGTATCAGTTATTGCTTTAACACCACCAAAAGAAAGGGAGATATTTTTTACCTCTAATATTGGTTTACCTATTTTAAATTTTCTCTCAATTGTCATCTTTAATTAATTTTTTTCTTCGTTAAACTTTCTTCTTTAAGTACATCTCTAAAATTTTTTCTACCTTTCTTTGAAATACCTAAATATAATTCTTTCACTTGATCATTACTCAATAAACTTTGGGCTGTACCATCTAGCATAACTCTGCCTGTTTCAATAATATAACCATAATCTGAATTTTTTAGTGCAACATTGGTATTCTGTTCAGCTAGTAAAATGCTTACACCTTCTTTTTGATTTAGCTCTTTAACAATGTTAAAAATCTCTGCCACTAATTGGGGTGCTAAACCCATTGTAGGTTCATCTAAGAGTAGCATTTTAGGTTTTGCCATCATAGCTCTTGCAACTGCTATCATTTGTTGCTCTCCACCTGATGTAAATGCGGCTTGGCTTTTTCTTCTTTCCTTTAATCTTATGAAATAAGTATATATTTTTTCTAATTCTTGATTGATATCACCTTTTGATAATTTTCTTGAGTATGCCCCAGCAATAATATTTTCTTCTACAGTTAGATGGCCAAAACACCTTCTGCCCTCTAATACTTGAACCATGCCAAGCCCAACCATTTGTGAAGGATTTTGTTTTTCAATTGAGGTGCCATCATATTCTATTGTACCTTTCGTTACTTTACCTCTTTCTGAGGCTAGCATAGTTGAAACCGCTTTTAATGTTGTACTCTTACCCGCTCCATTTGCGCCAAGTAGTGCTACCACTTTTCCCTTTGGCACTTTTAATGAAACATCATGTAGAGCTAAAATAACATTATCATATGTGACTTCGATATTTTTAATATTAAGTATGTTGGTTGAAGTGCTCATTAAATTTTTTTCAATTATATTTATATTAAATTTTATTTAAAGGGGGAGTTAGAATAATTTGATTATCTAAACTCCCCCTTTAGTAGATATTAATTTATTTCTAAATTAATTATCCACATTTTTTCGGTGTAATGTTGTTTTCTTTAGCAAATTTCGCTGCAGATGCCTCTACAAGACCTCTAATAAATGCAGGATCACCTGGAGCTTCCCAACCAGTTACCTGATTGAATTTAGTTCCATCCCACTGCATTACAGCAAATTTACCGGCACCTTCATGGTTTGCGCATGAAATAGCAAATGGAGCTAACATTCCTCCAACTCCAAGTTCAGTAAGTCTAGCTTCAGTCATGTTTAAATTTTCATAACCATCTCTAAACTCAGCACCAGTTACTGCTTTACCAACTTTGTTATGCATTTTTTGAGCAATTCTTAACGCCTCAATCCACATAACGGCAGCACCTAGTCCTCTATTCCAGTAAACGGAACCAATCCTATTTGGATCAGCTAAGTTACCTTTTCCGGCACCATATACTTTATCTTTAATGTCTTTAACTAATGGATATTCTCCTGGTAAAGCATTTGCAACAGCATAAGTTCCCTTAGCTGCATCACCTGCTGGATACATATCCTCTTCGGCAGCACCGAATGTTACATACATCATTCTATCTCTTGGGAAATTAATTCTAGCAGCGTTAGTCATTGCTGTTGAATTCATTCCAGAACCCGCTCCCCAGAAAGTAACCCAATCAGGTTTTTCTTTTCTGATTTGCAGCCATTGAGATTGTTGCTCTAATCCTGGAGGTGGAATTGAGATTTCAATTAATTTCATTCCCCAATCAGAAGTTATTTTTCTCATTGCTGGAAGCGGTTCTCTTCCGTAAGCAGAGTCGATGTGTAAGTGAACGATTTTTTTACCTTTCATCTTATCTATACCGCCCTCTACTTGAGCCATAAACTTCAGTTTAACCGCTATTTGTGACCAATAGTGACTTGCAGCATTAAATACCCAAGGCCACACTCTTCCATCAGCACCGTCAGTTCTTCCATAACCATATTGAGCTAAAACAACATTGTCTTTAGCCATGCGGTTAATTACAGCGTATGCTCCTGGTGTTCCTAAAGTATCAAACACTACTATTCTTTGACCATCTTTTTCTAAAAGTCTTTGGTAACATTCTACCGTTTTTACAGCGTTATATTCCGTCTCACACTCTTGCCATGTAAGCATTACTCCGTTTACTCCACCTGTCATGTTTACATAGTTCATGTAATCAATTTGAGCCCCGTAGTAACCAGTACCCATTGCTGAGTAAGGTCCAACACGGCTACTTGCTACTGGAAAATATTGCGTCTCAGCAGCAGATACACTTTGAGGTAAAGTAAGTGAAGAAAATAAAGCGATAACTACTGTTAGAGTAGAAGTTAGCCTTTTAATTATTTTTGCTAACATTATTCCTCCCTTATGTTTAGTTATGTTAAACATTCTATCAAGATATAATCTAATCACATAGCTTGAGTTTCTGCAATTAATAATCATTATTAAGAAGTAAAGCAAAAACGTCACACTAAAATAAACAATTACAACTGGAGATTGTTAAAAAAATTTTAAATGGGAATTGTGTTTAAGAAATTTATAAAAGTCTAATAAACAAGATAAATTAAATGATAAAAATTTTAATAGTTGAGGGTAATACAGCTGAAGAAAACGGCAGTTTTACAGAGGCAGGTATTAAAACTCATACCGAAAGTTTAAAGGAAAGCCTAGATTATCTCAATAAAGAACTAATCGTAGAAGTTATAAATCCCTCATCAGATAAAAATATTCAAGTTTTCAACGAAAAGCTTAAATCATATGATGGATTAATATGGGGAGGGAGCAGCCTTAACATTTATAACGATACTCCAGAGATTAGAAGGCAAATTGAATTCATGAAAAATTGTCAAAATAAAGTTAAAAATATTTTAGGAATCTGCTGGGGCATGCAGGTGGCTGTAACTGCTGCAGGAGGCCAGGTAAAAAAAGCCAGTACATCTCATGTAGGTATCGCAAAAGAAATTGAAATAAATGAATACGGTTTAAAGCATCCGTTATACAAAGATAAAGAAAAAAAATTTAATTCTCCTGCTTTTAATTATGACGAAGTTGTGAAAATACCTGAAAACGGTATTTGTCTTGCATCTAATAAAATTAATAAAGTCCAAAGTTTGTATTTTCAAATAAATAAAACTAGAGTTTGGGGCTTGCAATATCATCCTGAAATAACTTATGAAAAAATGATAAGTTTGATTAATTTTAGAAGAAAAAGATTAATTGAATACAGAAAAGTATTCAAAAATGAAAATGATCTTGAAAATCACATATCTTTTATTAAAAAAGAAATTCAGGTCACAGTTAAAGAAAAAAAAATGTTAGAACTTAAAAATTGGCTTAAAGAATTAAATTAAAATAAACCCTCAATTTGGCCTTTTTGATTTAATTTAATAGTATCGGCGGCTGGCTTTTTTGGTAATCCTGGCATCGTCATTATTGACCCACAAATGACTACCACAAATTCTGCTCCTGAAGATAATCTTACTTCTCTTATTGGTATTTCATGATTTGAGGGGGCACCTTTGAGTTTGGAGTCTGTTGAAAAACTAAATTGAGTTTTTGCAATACAAACCGGTAAATTTCCATGACCATTATCCTCAAAAACTTTTAATTGCTCTTTAACTTTGTCATCAGCTGTTATTTTATCAGCTTTATAGATTTGTTTAGCAATTAACTCTATCTTATCCCAGAGTTTAAGATTGTTATTATATAAAAAATTAAATTTATTTTTGTTATTTTTGCAGACTTTAACAACTTTTTTGGCAAGATCTTTGGTCCCATTTCCACCCTTAGCCCAATGCTTACATTCACTGACTTCAACTTTCTTTTTTTTACAAAAATTTAAAACAGTTTTAACTTCCTTTTCTGTGTCTAGCGCAAAATGATTTATGGCTACTATCGGTTCTAAACCAAATTTTTTTATGTTTGTAATATGTCTTTCTAAGTTAACCAATCCTCTTTCTAACGCCGATATATCCTCTTTTTTTAAGTCTTCTTTTTCAACTCCTCCATGCATTTTTAATGCTCTTATTGTTGCAACAATTACTACACAGCTTGGGGTTAATCCTGCTTTCCTGCATTTAATATTTAAAAACTTTTCTGCACCAAGATCTGCACCAAATCCTGCTTCAGTAACTACATAATCAGATAGTTTTAAAGCAGTTTTTGTTGCAATCACTGAATTGCACCCATGAGCAATATTTGCAAAAGGACCACCATGAATGATTGCTGGATTATTTTCTAAAGTTTGAGTTACATTAGGTCTAATTGCTTCCTTAAGTAAAACAGTCATGGGTCCATGAGCATTTATATCTCTAGCATAAAGTGGCTTTCCATTTTTGTTATATGCAAAAGTAATATTACCAATTCTTTTTTCTAAATCTTTTAAATCATTAGAAAGACAAAAAATAGCCATCACTTCTGATGCAACTGTTATGTCGAAACCATCAACTCTTTTGAAATCTTTAGCAACCCCACTAGTATTAATATCAATAAATCTAAGAGCGCGGTCATTCATATCCATTACACGTTTCCAAACTATTTTGTTTTCATCTATATTTAATTTGTTACCCCAATAAATATGGTTATCTATCATTGCTGAAAGCAAATTATGTGCTGAAGTAATGGCATGAAAATCACCTGTAAAATGTAAATTTATTTGCTCCATAGGAACAACTTGGGCGTAACCACCTCCAGCAGCACCACCTTTCATTCCAAATGATGGACCTAAACTAGGTTCCCTAAGACAAACGATACATTTTTTACCAATTTTATTTAAGCCATCACTTAAACCAACTGAAGTTGTTGTTTTTCCCTCACCTGCTGGTGTTGGCGTTATTGCAGTGACTAAAATTAATTTACCATCCTTTTTTTTCTTTAGTTTATCTAAAAATTCAAAATTAATTTTTGCGATATGTCTACCCATTGGACTGAAAGCACTGCTCTTATCTGGAACTTTAATTTTTGCTAAAATTTTTCCTATCGGTTTCATCTTAGCTTTTCTTGCTATTTCTATATCTGATTTTACTTTAGCCATTTATTCAAATAAAATATTTGTTTAATACATGTTTTTAGTTCATATAAAATATAGTGGTTTCAGTCTCTTGTAGCAATATAAACTCCAACAGATGTTACAATAAAACCAACAATATCCAAATAAGTTAGTTTTTCATTTAAAAAAAACCAAGCCATTAAAGCTGAGGTAGATGGAATTAAAAAAAATATCGAGACAGTTTTGCTTGCTGAATTTTTTTTAATTAAAAGCATTAAGATTGTAAAAGCACCAAAAGAGACAAGTAATACTTGATGGCTCATTGCAATGATAAAAACCTTGTTAAAATTTATATATGGTTCAGCAAAGAAAATTACTATTAGCACATGAAACAAACATCCCCCAAATGCTTGGTAAAAATTACTTACTGATAAAGGTAAGTTTTTACTTATCTTTTTCTGCCAGATTGTAGATATTGTAATTGATAATAAAGCTATGATTGTTGCGATAAGTCCCAATAAAGGAATACCAGAACCTATATCTAAACCCAAAACTAAAGAGGCACCCGTGAAACCAAGCAAAACTCCAATCCATTGTTGGGTAGTTATTTTCTCATCAAGGATGGGTCCACTTAAGATATTAGTTAAAACCGGTTGAAGAGTGACTATTAAAGCTGCTATTCCTACTGGCATTCCAATTGAGATTGAATAAAAAACTCCACCTAAATAAAATCCATGAAAAAGTACACCACTTAAAACAGATTCGGCTATTTTTCTCTTATTTGTAATTAATGATTGATTTAAATAAAAAGAGAATAAACAGAAACCAAGAGCTACAAAAAAAAACCTAAAGGCCAATGCTGCAAAAGGATCGCTATTATCTACAATTGGCTTAGTGGTTATAAATGCTGAAGACCATAGCAGAATAAAAATAAGAGGATATATTCTAATCACTTTTAGCTTGATAGGTTAATTATCATTTATACAGTTTACTAATCAGTAATATTTAATTGAATAAATTCATTTTGTTTAGTCTCTTTGCACCATAACTCATAACTTTCACACATTCTCCAAATATGATCAAATGCTCTTTGGGATATCTCAAGTGGTAAATTATTTTTAGTATCATAAAGATCTGGAAACTGGATAAGTTGTTTTACCATCACATCTTTTTGAATTTTTAATAGTCTTATTGTTTCCTCAGGAATTTTTTTATTTGTTTTTAAATCGATAAAATTATTTTTTTTTAATTCTTTTAGCCAATCATCATGAAATTTTCCGCTACTAATATTTTTATAAGTCCTGTTACCAATAAAAGCATTAATAGCTTCTTTATTTGAAAAATTTGAGTTCTTTTTTTTAATTTCTAGAATTTCTAAATAGATTACCTCTGCAACATATAAAACATACGGCTTGTCTTTAGATTGCATTGATTATTTTCGATATTTTTTCATTGCAGCATTTGCTAAAATTAAATTTGGATCTAAAAAAATTTTTGATTTTTTGATTTTATCAAATGATTTAAAGGCAAATATTGCTATGGGTAATTCTGTACAACCAAGAATAATTTTTTTACACTTCTTTTTAATCAAGAAGTTTATAGCTGGTTTAATTTTCTTAGCTGCTGCCTTTACGTTTCCCATTTTAACGAGTTTAATTGCTTGGTTTACAGAATTTTTTTGAATTAATCTATTTGGGTGTATCAATTTGTAATTTGTATGGAAAAATTTATTGTATACACCTGTCATTATAGTTCCTTCTGTAGCTAGTAAGCCTATAGGTGAGTTTTTTTTACACGTCCTTTTTGTATGAATATAGACTTCTTTTGGCATGTTTATTATTGGTAATTTTATTTTTTTTTTTAAATCATCATACCAATAATGTGCTGTATTACATGGAATGACAATAAACTTACATTTATCTTTTTTAAGTAATCTGCATCCTTTGAGCAAACTGTCTAAGACTAATCTATATTTTTTTTTATTTTTTGAATTTGAAAATCTATTTGTTAATCTACTAGTGTGAATTCCAATCGACTCAGGTCGACCAGGTATGTTGGATTTATTGTAAAGTAAAAATAAAGGATAATCTTGATCAATTTTTCCTCTATTTAACACCGCAAGTTTATTACAGAAATCAAGACCAGCTTGTGTTCCCATTCCACCAAGAATACCAATCATAACTTATAGCTTCTCTTTGATAATAGTTTATTGGCCATAAAAATGAAATACTTGGGTTATTTGATTAATACAGCCAATAAAATTTTTGAAAATTATGCAGTTTTTAAGTTAACTGCTGAAGGACCTTTAGGACCATCTTCAACATCGAAAGTCAAAGCTTGACCCTCATCTAAACCGTTCATGCCAGCATCTCTTACTGCTGAAACGTGAACAAATACATCTTTTTCTTTGTCTTCTCGTTCAATAAAACCATAACCTTTGGTTGGATTGAACCATTTTACTTTACCTTGTAGACTCATATTTTTACTTATTGTTATGTTAATTTATTACTTATAATTAAGTAATTGTGCCTTTCTTTAGAATTTTAGGTCTTTTGTCAACTAAATTGATCTACTTGGTAGTTTTAAATATTAATCGTTGCTAATTAGTTTTGTAAAATAAAGAGAATTTACGTCCTCTTTATAATGCGCAAAAGGCGCACAAGGCTGAAAGTTACAACTTTTAAATAACTTTCTTGCAGGCTCAAAAAATTCTCCAGAACCTGTTTCAATACTAATTCTAAGAATATTTAGATTTTTTGCTTCATTGATTAAATGTTTTATAATCTTACTTCCGTTTCCTTTATTTCTAAAATTATCATGAACTCTTATTGACTTAAATTCACCATGGTCTTTACTTAAAAATTTAAGCGCACCACATCCCATTAAGTTGTTATTTTCCCATAGACTCCAAAATTTTATTGACGAAACCTTTAAACCAGGGATATCCAGAACATGGGCACTTCCTTCAGGCGATGCCGTTCTAAGTTCTTTAAAATGTTTTGTAAGAAGTTCATTTACCTCTGGATGATCAAAATTTCCTTCTATTGACTCTATCATTTTATCAAAGTAGTGATGTGTCCCATCTTCCTTTTAGCTTTAATCTCTTTTTTTAGGTAATCAAAAAAAAATTCGTTTTCACCTAAACTATCACTTTTTCTATATTGCTCAATCTGACTTCCTATTAAATTAATCATCTTTGCATTATATAGTTTTTTTAATGAGACTTTTTTTAGAGAACAAACTGCTCTTACATGATTTTCAAATTGGCTAACATTATAAGCGTTGATAGTGAGATGACCAGAATTATGTACTCTAGGAGCAATTTCGTTAACAAATAAATTTTCATTTCTATCTATAAAAAATTCTACACAAAGAGTTCCTATAAACTTTAATTCTTCAGCAATATCCATAGCCCAATTCTTTGATTGTTTAAAAATATTTTCACTTATATCAGCGGGTATACTGGAGTATTTGAGTATTTGATCTTCATGAATATTTTCTATTGGTTCATAAATTTCATAATCATTATTTCCGAATCTTGTAATAATTACTGAAATTTCTTTTTTAAGTTTTACTAATTTTTCTAGTATGTAACCTTTGGAAAAATCTATATTTAATGTATCCACTTCTTTAATTTCTTGAATGGGGTATTGGCCTTTACCATCGTAACCCATAGTTGTTGTCTTCAATATTCCTGGAAGAAGATCTTTTAGGGCGTCTAAATCTGATTTTTTGTCAATAGCAGCATATTGAGTGGTTCTGATATTGAGCTTATTCACAAAATCTTTCTCAGCTAATCTGTGCTGTATTAGTCTATTAATAGATGGTTTTGGTAATACAGATTTTTTTTTATTAATTTCATTCAATGTTTCAAATGGAATATTTTCAAATTCATATGTAGCAATATCTATCTTTTCAATAAACTCATTGATTTTTTCTTTTTCATCATACTTACCGAAAATGAACTCATCGCAAAAATTTTTTGCTGGTGCATCTAAATCATCACAGTAGATAACTGTTTTAATATTTAATTTTTTTGCAGCATCTGAAAGCATACTTCCAAGCTGACCACCACCGATAATACCTAACTTTATTTCTGACATTAATACTACTTAGGTCTTTTTTTTACAGATTTTGTTTGTGATGTACGCCATTTTTCTAATCTATTACCTACAATAGAATTATTATTTGCAACTATAGATGCAGCAAGTAATGCTGCGTTTATAGCCCCATCATTTCCTATAGCTAGCGTTCCTACAGGGATACCCTTAGGCATTTGAGCGATTGATAAAAGACTATCTAAGCCTTTAAGTTTTTTACTCTCAATTGGAACACCCAAAACTGGAATTGAAGTTAAAGCTGCAATCATTCCAGGTAGGTGAGCAGATCCTCCAGCGCCTGCGATTATAACAGCAAAATTATTTTTTTTTGCTTTACTTGAAAATTCATACATTCTTTTGGGTGTTCTATGAGCTGAAATTATTTTAGTTTCAAATTTAACACCAAGAATTTTAAGTACTTTTGCAGCTAATTTCATTGTTCTGTAGTCCGATTGACTACCCATTACTAACGCAACTTTTTGATTTTTATTTTTTTTCATTGAAAGTTTGAATACAACTTTATTTCAAAATTAAATAAAAATATCAATATAATAAATAAAACTAAAAAAAAGTGTTATTATTATTAATAATGTTTAGACAAAATGAGCGAAGATAAAGATTTTGATAATTTAAAAGAATTAGACGCTGTATGCGATGAGTGCAAAAAGGAAGATGAGAGTGTTACTCAAAATTTAATTTTGACAGGATTTAAAATTTGCAAATCGTGCAGGGTCTCAAAAACAATATTCCCAATTTAAATACTGTTTACAGGTAAAGCATTCATTCTGCTCATTACAAAAGAAATTGACATAAAAACTATAATTAAGAATGATAAGAAAACAATTCCAAAAGATTTTAAGTTAGACTTAAAATTTAAAATTTGTCTTATCGAAATTATTAACGCTGCAAAAATCCAAAATTGAGTTATAAAAATTATTGGTATCATTAACTCAGGTGTGACCGCGAAGAACCTCAGCAAACCTGGAGCATGAGCAAAACCAACAGCAGTTAAAACTTTTTTGAATGAAACCTTGGTTTGCTTATCAGGGAATATCTTAACTCCTAAAACATAAATTAAAATTGCCCAAATAAACCAAGTTAAAATTGCCGTTAACCCTGACATCCCGATAGCTGTTTTGATGACTGTATTTGCAGCTACAGCTCCCGCTACCCCATCTAAAATCATTATTAATCCAGCAAAATAAATTGAGGCTTCGCCAAAATTTCTACTATCAGTGTAAAGAGACTTATCTAGTTTAATTGACTTAAAAATAATATTTAAAAACTCTCCAAACATTTAATCTTTTTTATTTTTTTGCTCTTTGTATGACACAATTAATGGAAAGATTATTAAAGCAATAATAATGATAATGCAAATTGCAATTAAAAAAATTTTAGACATTTAATTTTAAAAGCAGAATATCTCTTTTAAGAAACTATTAACCTGAAAATACCTCTCTAGTATTTGCATTAAAAGATTCTTTAAACGGAATATCAACTATTACCGCATCTACAGGTTTCCCTGGACTATTTGAATATTTCTCTGGAAGATGAACTTTAAATTTGGTTCCAACTTTTCCCTTCGGAAAACCATTAGCATTCAGAGTCCCGTCAAAAGGAACGTAGCCCATTGCAATATTAGTCTTCTTTTCAGGATGCCACCAAGGAGAGGTAATAAATCCAACAGGATCACCACCATCTACATTTGAGATTAACCAAAAATCAGGTGCATAATCTTCGATTGGCTTTCCACCCAGTTCTAAGCCAACTAATTGCAGTTTGTAAGGTTTCTTTCCTGCTTTTATTTCTGACTTCATTTTTTCTAAAACTTCTTTACCTACATAGTCAGTCTTTTTATTCCATTCTCCTTTACCAGATAAAGAAACTTGATAACCAAGATTACACTGAAAAGGATTATGTTGTTGATCCATATCTTGTCCCCAAGAAAGTATACCTGCTTGGATTCTTCTATGGTGAGCTGGAGCTATTACCATCAAATTATGTTTCTTACCAGCATTTAAAACAGCATTCCACATATCATCCGCGTACAATGTTGCATTTCTTAAATAAATCTCATATCCAGCTTCACCTGAGAAACCAGATTGTGAAATTACACAACTTCTTCCTCCGATTTTTGCCTCAGCCAATCCGTAAAAAGGCATATTATCCAAATCAAATTGATCACCACAAAGATCCCTCATTAAAGCTTTAGATTTAGGACCTTGTATTTGAACTGGGCAATGGTCAGTTTCTTCAATTTTACAATTAAATCTTCCATCAGAGTTTACACCCTGTAAATACATTCCAATATCTGAGTCAGATAGAGAAAACCAGAACTCATCTTCTGAAATTCTTAAAAGAATCGGATCATTTAAAACTCCACCGTATACATTACACAAAATTACATATCTTGCTCTCATTGGAGAAATTTTCGTTGCATCTCTGGTTATTACATAATCTACAAATTTTTCTGCGTCTGGACCTTTAACTCTTATTTGTCTCTCTACAGCAACGTTCCACATTGTTACATGGTTTACTATTGCATCATATTCAACCATCGCTCCACCATCTTCAGGTTTTACATATCCTCTTGGATGATAAATTCGATTGTATACTGTTGCTCTCCAACATCCTGCTTGCATAGATAAATGCCAATAAGGTGATTTTCTAACTCTTGTTGAAATTAACATTTCAACTTTTGTAGGACCACTTTGCCTTAAGTTATAAGGGACTTCTCGATCAGATTGATCTACTGATGTTGCATGTTTTAATTTTGTATAATCAAATTCTTTAGACATAATTGTTCTCCTTCAACCACTTGTTAGTTTCCGTCAAGCCGCCGAATGTATAAATGTGGAAAAATTCAGTATGAGATTTAATTTTCCCAATTAAATCATTTGGGTCTTTAGGTCTTAATAAATCTAATGCCTTGCTGAAATTAGATTTAAGAAAATTTAAGGAATTTTTTGCCCCAACAATATTTGCAAATTTTATTAGGCTTGATATCTTTAGAGGCCCAGTAATCCCCACATGGACTGGTACACTTTGTTGTGAGATAAAATCTATAATAGGCTGAGGATCTAGCAACCATTGTGTTACTATATAATCAGCGTATGGTTTTTTATCTATCATAGCTTTTTTTAAATCTGAGTCGGATATATCAGGACTCCCCTCCGGGTGTCCAGCAATTCCTATTGTCATCTTTTCAAAATAACCAGTCTCTAAAAGTTGAAAGGAGCTATCGAATTTTCCCATCGGCTCTCTACCACCTCCGATCACTAGCACTTGTTTTACACCCCCATCTTTACATCTAGAAACGTAATCTTTTAGCTGCTTTTCATTTTGCATTGATCGAGCAGGGAAATGAGGAACTGGATTAAAGCCTTTTTTAACTAAATCAACTGCTTGTTGAGCTGTTTCTTTGTAGTCACCACCAGGCAACATTGTGATATAAACATCACTAACTTTTGGAACAGTGTTTAGATCAGTTTTTGGACTTATTTCAAGAGAAAATTTCATATTTAGATAATTATATCTTTTGAAAATACTGTCAAAGAAATTCATCCTATAATATAATTATTTGATGGCACAAAAAGACGTAGGAAACAAAGTACCAATTTATAAATTAAAAACCACAAAAGAGGTAATGAATTACTATGATGAGTGGGGTGAAAATGACAAATATAATAAAGATATGGTTGATTGGAATTATACTGGACCAAAAGAAACTGTTAATACTTTCCTAAAATATGAGAAAAATAAAGATGCCTTAATTTTTGATGCCGGGTGTGGAACCGGTTTAGTAGGTTTAGAATTAAAAAAATTCGGTTTCAAAAACTTTCATGGTGCAGATTTATCACAAAAATTATTGAGCACTATTCCCTCTAATTTATATAAAAAACTTCTTAAGATAGACTTAAATGAGCCGATTAATTTAGAATATGATACTTATGATGCAACTTTTTGTGTAGGCACTTTTACTTTTGGCCACGTAAGGCCAAATGCATTGGATGAATTCATAAGAATAACAAAAAAAGGTGGGCTGATTTGTTTTACTATTAATGAAGGTATATATAAAGATTATGGATTTGAAAAAAAAATACAGGAATTAAATAGAAATAACCTTTGGAGTGAAATAGAGTTTTTTAAATCAGATTACATCGCTAGCAAAGATGTTAATGCTTGGTTGGGTTTGTATAAAGTAAAATAATGAAAATTATATTAAAATATATGAGAAGTTAAAATAATGTCTTATCAATGGGATAATAAAAAACCAACTGCTCAAATGCTAGGAAGATGGCAACCATTTCATGATGGTCACTATAATTTATTCAAGGAAATAATAAAAAAAACTGGTCAAGTTTGTATTCAAATAAGAGACGTTCAAGGAGTGAACGATAACCCCTTTGATTTTGAGACAGTCAAGAAAAGTATTGAAGATAGACTCAATCCAGAATTTGAGGGACGTTTCAAGGTGATGCTAGTTCCAAATATAACTAATATTTGTTATGGAAGAGGCGTAGGTTATAAAATTGAAGAAATCGAATTATCAAAAGAAATCCAGGAAATCTCTGCAACAAAAATTCGAGCACAAATGAGAAAAGAAGGTAAACTTAAATAAAACTATATGAGTGTTAAGATTATCAACCAAAAAGATATTTCAAGAATAATAATTGATGAGCCTAAAACTTATAATTCACTATCATTCAAGAATTTAACAGATTTAATTAAAGCGATGAAAAAGTTAGATAAAGATAATAATACTAAAGTGATAATAATTGAGGGAGCAGGCAAAGGTTTTAGTGCAGGACATAATTTAAAAGAAGTAAAAAGTTTAAAAAAAAAAAAGAATTACCAAAAGCTATTTAATTTATGCTCAAAACTTATGTTACTTATTGTGGAGGGTAGAAAGCCAGTTATTGCTAAAGTTCATGGGGCCGCATACGCTGCTGGATGTCAGTTAGTTGCAAGTTGTGATTTAGCTTTTAGTTCTAGAGATGCATTGTTCTCAACACCAGGGGTAAACATTGGTTTGTTTTGTAGCACTCCTATGGTTGCAGTAAGTAGAAAAATAAAAAGAAAACCAATGATGAAAATGTTATTAACTGGCGATCCAATTTCAGCAAAATACGCAAAGGAAATAGGATTAATAAATGATTTTTTTCCAATATCTAAACTTGATAAGGAAGTTTTTAAGATTGCGGAAAAAATTGCGTCTAAATCAAATCTTACAATTAAAATAGGTAAACAAACGTTTTATAAGCAATTAGAAATGCCATTAAGAAAAGCTTATTCATATACTAGTAGAATGATGACAAAAAATATGATGGCAATGGATGCAAAAGAGGGTATTTCAGCATTTCTTGAAAAAAGAAGACCTGTTTGGAAAAATAAATAATATGGTCAATATCAAGGACATTCTATCAAATTATAAAAATATTGCTTTAGTTGGAGCCAGCAAAGATCTAAATAAAACTTCAACAATAGTAATGAAATATCTGCAGAATTATGGATATAAAGTTTATCCCGTAAATCCAACTATTATAGGTCAGGTAATATTAGGTGAGAGAGTTTATGGAAAAGTTTCAGAAATTGATGGGCCAGTGGATATAGTTGACGTATTTAGACCATCAGATGAGGCAATTGAAATTGTTAATGATGCCATAAAGATCAATGCAAAAGTTTTATGGCTTCAATTAAATATAAAAAATTCTGAAGCCAAGAAAATTGCTGAGGCAAATAACATAATTTATATTGAAGATAAATGTACTAAGATTGAAGTTGAAAAGTATCTAAATTAATTAAAAATTTTAAATTATGCTAAATAAAAAATCTTTATTATTAAAATTTATAACAATTTTTTTTATCTCCATTTCTATTTCTAACGCAGAATTAATTAAACCAAATAGCAAAATTAGTCCTTCCGAAGTTGTGAAAATACAATTACTTGGTTTACAAAAAAATAACAATGATTTTAAGGATAGCGGGATAGAACAGACCTGGAATTTTGCTCATCCTAGCAACAAAGAGGTCACCGGGCCTCTAGATAAATTTAAAAGGATGATTAAAAGTGATAATTATCAAATGATGCTAGATCACTTAAGCCACACAATTACTCAAGTAAGAAATGGGGCTAGCTGGGCTCAATTTGAGGTCATAATATTGGATAAAGAAAAAATTTATCATAAATTTAATTGGCAAGTAGAAAAATATACCAAGGATGGACCTTTAAAAAACTGCTGGTTGACAACTATGGTTTCAACCCCTGTGTCATTGGGTAGCTCAATATAATGCTCTTGATACAATTTTGTTTCGTAATGAATGAAAATTTAGTAGGAATCAAATTATGAAAACCAAAACAAAAGTAGTTGTAGTAGGCGGGGGAGTAGTTGGTGTAAGCGCTCTATACCATTTAGCAAAAAAAGGATGGTCAGATGTTGTTTTAGTTGAAAGAAAGGAACTTACATCTGGTTCTACTTGGCATGCAGCTGGATTACTGCCACTCTTTAATATGAGTTATTCGGTGGGTCAGCTTCATAAGTATGCAGTTAATCTTTATAAAACATTAGAAAAGGAAACAGGAAAAAATGTTGGCTTTAGTGTAGTTTCAAACATTCGTTTAGCTAGTACAAAAGATAGAATGGATGAATATCATCAATATGCAGGAGTAGCAAAAACTATAGGAGTTGATGTAAAATTTCTAACACCTCAACAGGTAAAAGAAATTTGGCCTTTATGTCATACAGATGATTTAGTTGGAGCAATACAACATCCTGAAGATGGATATATTCAGCCAGCAGATTTAACCCAAGCCCTTGCGACAGGAGCAAGAAACAGAGGAGCTGAAATTTATCGAAACACAACTGTTTTATCAATGAAACAAACTAAAGATGGATGGATAGTTGAAACCGATAAAGGTTCAATTGAATGTGAACACGTGATTTCTTGTTCAGGTAATTTTGCAAGACAAACAGGAGAAATGGTTGGATTAGATATTCCAGTCATACCTGTTGAGCATCAATACATTGTAACTGAGCCACATCCAGAAATTCAAAAAAGAAAAAAAGAAAGACTACCAGAGATGGGTGTTTTAAGAGATAGCGACAGTAGATGGTACATGAGAGAAGAAGCTGGTGGATTAATACTTGGCCCATATGAAGACGGTGCTCCTGCTTGTTATGTGGAAGGACCTTCAAAAAATTCAGAGTATGAATTATTTCAGGAAGATTTAGATAGACTTGCCCCACATATAGAGGGAGCAATACATCGTGTACCTGCTTTTGGAGAAGTAGGAGTTAAAAAAGTTTATAATGGAGCTATCTGTTATACTCCAGATGGTAATCCAATAGTTGGTCCTGCTTGGGGTTTAAAAAATTTTTGGATTAACGAAGGACACAGCTTTGGAATAACCGCTGCAGGCGGTGCTGGTTGGCAATTAGCAGAATGGATTGTAGATGGAGAGCCAACTATAGACATGCTAGGTGTAGAACCAAGAAGATATGGAAATTATGCCACTAAGTCTTATTTGAAAGCTAAAAATGAGGAGGCTTATAGCCATGTTTTTATAGTTCATTATCCTGATGAAGAAAGACCAGCAGCAAGACCTTTAAGAACTGCACCGTGTTATGAAAGAATGAAAGCCTTAGGAGCTGTATTTGGACAAAAATTTGGATGGGAGCGTCCTAATTTTTTTGCAACTGATGGAATGGAACAAAAAGACGACTGGTCTTTTAGAAGATCGAAATGGTTTGATGCAATAAAAAAAGAATGTGAGAATGTGAAAAAAAACGTTGGACTTTTAGACATGACTGCATTTGCAAAATGTAGAATTAAAGGATCAAAAGCTGAGGAATTTCTTGACTACTTAGTTGCTAATAAACTTCCAAAAAAAATTGGAAGAATTAATTTATGCCATGCACTTAATACTAAGGGTGGTGTTCATTCAGAATTTACAATCATGAAAGAGGCAGAAAATAGCTATTATCTTGTTTCTGCTGGAGCAAACTTAAGATTAGATCATGATTGGATACAAAAATGGATGCCAACAGATGGCTCTGTAATATTTGAAGATCTAACTAATAGTACAGGAGTTCTGGTTATTGCGGGTCCTAAAGCTAGAGAATTAATGAGCAAAGTTTCAACAGATGATTTTTCAAATGAAAATTTTAAATGGTTAACTGCAAAAAATGTTAATGTTGGATATGCGCCAGTTAATGCCATGAGAGTAAATTTTGTTGGAGAATTAGGATGGGAATTACATCACCCAATTGAATACCAAAACCATATTTTCGATAAACTAATGGAAGCAGGTAAAGATTTGGGAATTAAACCATTTGGTATTAGAGCGATGAATAGTCTAAGAATTGAAAAATCTTATAAGCTTGTAGGAACTGAATTATCTATTGAGTATTCTCCTTATGAGTCTGGTTTAGATAGATTTGTTCATCCAAATAAAGGAAATTTTATTGGCCTAGAGGCTTTAAACAAATGGAGAGAAAAAGGTTTTGATAATAAATTGGTTACTCTTGAAGTTCACAATACAACAGATTCTGACGTATTAGGAAATAATCCAATTTACAAAGATGACAAAGTTGTTGGAAGGGCAACTGGGGGTGAATACGGATTTAGAATTGACAAATCGATAGCTTTAGCAATGGTAAAACCAGATCTAGCTAATGTTGGGCAGAAACTAAAAGTTGATATTCTTGGTAAGATGTATGAAGCTACAATTCTTGAAGAGAGTCCATATGATTCTGAGAATAAATTATTGAGAGCTTAATGAAAATTTTAGTAGCAGTAAAAAGAGTTATTGATTACAACGTTCAAATCAGAGTAAAAGAAGACAACTCAGGTGTAGTAACTGACAATGTCAAAATGTCGACTAATCCACCAGATGATAATGCAATCGAAGAGGCGGTAAAGATTAAAGAAACTGGTAAAGCTACAGAGGTAGTAGCAGTAAGTATTGGTGAAGAGAAAGCACAAGAAACAGTTCGTAAAGCATTGGCGGTTGGAGCCGATAGAGGAATACTTGTTAAAACAGAAGGTGTTGTTGAACCTCTCTCTGTTTCAAAATTATTACAAAAAATTGTTGAAAAAGAAAAACCAGATTTAGTCTTTATGGGCAAACAAGCAATCGATGATGATTGTAATCAGACAGGTCAAATGTTAAGCGCACTTCTCAATTGGCCTCAAGCTACATTTGCATCTAAAATTGAGATCAAAGATGGTAAGTTAGAGGTAACAAGAGAAATAGATGAGGGTTTAGAAACAATAGAAATAAATGTTCCAGCAATAGTAACATGTGATCTAAGGTTAAATGAACCAAGATACGCTTCATTACCAAATATAATGAAAGCCAAAAAAAAACCTATTGAGCAATTAAATGCGTCAGATTTAGGAGTAGATATAAGCCCAAGAATCGAACAAATTAAAGTTGAAGAGCCACCCAAAAGAAAAGCTGGTATAAAGGTATCAAGTGTATCTGAGTTGGTTCAGAAATTAAAAAATGAGGCTAAGGTAATTTAAATGTCAGTTTTATTAATTGCAGAACATAACAATAAAGAATTAAGGCCATTTACACTTAATGCAGCAAACGCAGCATCACAGATTGATAATGATGTTCATGCCGTAATTATTGGACATAAATGTGAAGAAGCAGCTAAAGCATTATCAAAATTAGAATTTGTTAAAAAAGTTATCCAAGTTGAAGCAGCTTACTATGAGAATTTTGTTGCTGAAAATTTTGCACCAGTAATTGTAAAATTAGCCGATAACTATTCACACATAATAAGTTCAGCAAACACTTTTGGTAAAAATTTAATGCCAAGAATTGCTGCTGCTCTGGACACATCACAAATCAGTGATATAACTAAAGTTATTGCTCCCGATACTTTTTTGCGCCCAATTTATGCTGGAAATGCTTTTGCGACAGTAAAAAGTAAAGATACAAAAAAATGTGTAACTATAAGACCCACATCTTTTGATGCATGTGAAAGTACTGGTGGATCAGCATCAATTGAAAAAGCAGAAGCCAGTGAGGAATTTTCAAAAACAAAGTTTGTAAAAAGAGAAGAGGTAAAATCGGATAGACCTGAACTTGGCACTGCTAGAGTTGTTGTATCAGGTGGAAGAGGAATGCAGAGTGGAGATAATTTTAAACTTATTACTTCTTTAGCTGATAAATTAAATGCAGCAATAGGAGCATCTAGAGCAGCAGTTGATGCTGGATATATAAGTAATGATCACCAAGTTGGTCAAACAGGTAAAGTTGTCGTTCCTGATTTGTATATCGCTGTAGGTATTTCAGGTGCTATTCAGCACTTAGCAGGAATGAAAGAAAGTAAAGTAATAGTGGCAATAAATAAAGATGGAGAAGCACCAATTTTTAGTGTTGCGGACTATGGTCTTGAAGCCGATCTTTTTGAGGCAGTCCCTCAATTCCTAGAGGAATTGAACAAATTAAACACTATACAAAAATAATATAATCTGTAAAAAATTAACTTATGTCCAGAGAGACAATGGAATATGACGTTGTAATTGTAGGTGGCGGTCCATCAGGATTAGCTACAGCTATAAAGTTAAAACAATTAAATTCAGAATTAAATATTTGCTTGTTAGAAAAAGCATCAGAAATTGGTGCCCATATTTTAAGTGGAAATGTATTTGAAACAAGAGCTTTAGATGAATTAATTCCAGGTTGGAAAGAATTGAATTCACCTATTAAAACTAAAGTTACAAAAGAAAAATTTTTATTTTTAGGAAAAAATAAATCATTAAGCTGGCCAACATGGTTATTACCAGCTGTTCAAAAAAATCATAAGAATTATATTATAAGCCTTGCGAACTTATGCAGATGGCTCGCAGAACAAGCGGAAGCGCTTGGTGTTGAAATTTTCCCTGGATTTCCAGCAAGTGAAATTTTATTTAATGATGATGGTTCTGTAAAAGGTGTAGCAACTCAAGATATGGGTATTGATAAAGAGGGAAACAAAAAAGATAGTTTTGAGCCAGGTATCAATTTATTGGGAAAGGTGACTGTTTTTGCAGAGGGTTGCAGAGGTCATTTAGGAAAACAATTAATTAAAAGATTTGATCTTGATAAAGATAAAGATCCACAACAATATGGAATAGGATTTAAAGAGATATGGGAAGTGGATGAAAAAAATCACCAAGAAGGATTAGTCATGCATACTGCTGGCTGGCCGTTAGATAATCGTACCTATGGAGGAAGTTTTATCTATCACGCAGAAAAAAAACAAATATTTTTAGGATATGTAATCGGTTTGGATTATCAAAATCCACATTTGTCACCATTCGATGAATTTCAAAGATTCAAGACTCATCCAGCAATAAAAAAAATTATTGAAGGTGGCAAAAGAATTTCCTATGGCGCCAGAGCTTTAATAGAAGGAGGCTTTCAAAGTTTGCCAAAAATGTTTATGCCTGGTGCATTATTGATTGGATGTGATGCAGGTACTTTAAATATGCCTAAGATAAAAGGTTCGCATACTGCAATGAAAAGTGGGATAATTGCGGCAGAAACAATTAATGATCATATTAGAGATAATAAAGAGTTGTCAATCTTTGAGGAAAAATTAAAAAAAAGTTGGTTATACAAAGAACTTTATGAAGCAAGAAATGTTAAGCCTAGTTTTAGTTGGGGCTTAATTTTGGGAATTATTTTTACTGGAATTGATCAAATTTTGTTTCGAGGTAAATTACCATTTACATTAAAACACAAACATGCTGACCATCAAACATTAAAACCAGCAAATAAAATGCCTAAAATTGATTATCCTAAGCCAGATAATGTTATTACTTTTGATAAAACGAGTTCAGTTTATCTAACTGGAACAAACCATGTAGACAATCAACCTGTTCATTTAAAACTTAAAGATCCATCATTACCAATTAACTATACATTAAATGAGTACGATGAACCCGCGCAAAGGTATTGTCCAGCAGGGGTATATGAAGTTCAAAAGGAGAATGGATCCAACAGATTTGTTATTAATTCTCAAAATTGTATTCATTGTAAAACTTGTGATATAAAAGAACCCTCTCAAAATATCACTTGGGTAACACCTGAAGGCGGAGGCGGCCCTAAATACGGGAATATGTAATTAAGACAAATCTATTGCAAATTTTTTTAATGTTTCGATAGGTAGAATTTTCAGAGTATTTTCATGTGTGCTTTTTAAATAAATTGGACAACCTTTACCAGCTTCGACAGCTCTTGCATACCAGGTGGCACATACACACCATCCATCTCCATCCTTTAAACCAGGAAAACCGTATTCCGGATGTGGCGTAATTAAATCGTTACCAGCTTCTTTACACCACTCTAAAAATTCGGTTGTTACTTTTGCACAAACGGTGTGTAAACCTCTATCATTTTCATCAGTGTTACAACAGCCATCTCTATACCATCCAGTAAGTGGATCCAATGAACAACTTTCTAAATTTTCACCCAAAACATTTTTTTGCATTGATTTATCCAAATATATTAAAAATTTTACTATCTATAAGTCCATTAAATGAAATTGAACGCCTCTCTTCTTTTGTTCCTTTAAAAGGATAAACCGTATGCATCAAATAATGAGGGAAAAAATAAAAATCCCCTACTTTTGGTTTTATAGGATATCTACATTGAGACAAAAACATTCTGTTACCATGAATTAATTCTAAGTTTCCACCCCTGTAGTCCGGTTTATTTTCTTGATAGGGCTTTCCAAAAGTTTCAGGTAACTTTAAAAACCCTGCACCAGATATATGGCCTGAATGCCAATGTATCGGGTTATATTCATTTTCAAATTGTCTTACTACCCACGTCTCAATTAATCTAAATTCTGAAATTTTATTTCCGGTATCTTTATAAATCCATTGTGCAACTGAATCACCCAAAAATTTTAACCATCCACTTTCTTGTACAGTTTTTTTGTCTAATTTAAATTCCTGTTTTACATCTCCTACAAGACCTTTACCAACATCTAGTTTTTTTGATTGCTCTTCATCATTAATTGTATCATCAATAAATTTATTGAGTTTACTTAACAGTTCTTCTGGAATCTTAGCTTTAAATATGGAGGGGCCAAAAGCTTTAATTAAACCATAATTATTTTCCATAGTTTAAATCTTTGTAGGGTTGGGTTGATCCTTGTATACTTCTTCTGGATCAAATTTTTTTTCTTTTTCTAAAAATTTCATTTTCACTTCTCTGCCGTTATGAATTATTCCTAGAGGTATAGATCTATAAAAACAAGATCTATATCCAACATGACAGCTTGCTCCCTCACCAATATCAACAGTTAACCAAATAGAGTCTTGATCATCATCAATTCGAATTTCTTTTACTTTTTGAACAAATCCACTAGTTTTACCTTTGTGCCAAATAGATTTTCTTGATCTACTAAAATAATGAGCTTCTTTAGTTTCAATAGTTTTTTTTAAAGCTTCGACATTCATATAACCATGCATAAGAATATCCTTGGTCTTATCACACATTGTAATTACAGGAATTAAACCATCATTGTCAAATTTTGGAGAAAGAAGATCACCTTCCTCAATTTCATGGACATTTTCTCTTTTTTTGAACATACAAGGTAATTATGTAGCATATATCTAGATATATTAAATATTTTAAAAATATAAATTTATAGGTATAAAAACCGCAATGAAACTTGTTAAAAATAATAACGAAGAACAAAAAACTAAAATTGTATCCGATAAGGATGCTGAAGAAGCTTTTAAAACAATTTTGAAATGGATAGGTGAAGATCCTAAAAGAGAAGGCTTACTGGAAACACCTAAAAGAGTAGTTAAAGCTTTTAAGGAATATTTTAAAGGATATAGAGAAGATCCAAACTTAGTATTAGATAAAACTTTTGGAGATGTTGAGGGCTATGATGATATGGTTGTTCAAAAAAATATATCGGTTCAAAGTCATTGCGAACATCATATGGCACCAATAATTGGAAAAGCCCATGTAGCTTACATTCCAAGAGACAGAGTGGTAGGATTAAGTAAATTAGCAAGAGTGGTAGAAGTTTTTTCAAAAAGATTACAAACACAAGAAAGATTAACTATGCAGATTGCGAATACACTTATGAAATCTTTAGATGCAAAAGGTGTAGCTGTAACTATTGATTCAACTCATCAGTGTATGACAATGAGAGGAATTAAAAAAGAACAAGCTTCAACAGTAACGAATTATTACTTAGGTCAGTTTAAAGAAGATCTAAGTTATCAAAATAGGTATTTAAGATTTATAAGCACGCAAAAAGATTAAAGTGGCTGACCAATTTAAAGCATTAATATTAAATCAAGAAAGTGACAAGTTCACAAGGGATGTAAAATTAATTGATAAAAGTTTTTTAAAACATGGCGATGTAACTATCAAAGTAGATTACTCAGACTTAAATTTTAAAGATGGAATGATCCTTAAAAATGGAGGAAGATTAGTTAAAGAATTTCCTCATATTCCTGGAATTGATTTTTCAGGCACTGTTTTAGAAAGTGAAAACTCAAAATTTAAATCAGGTGACGAAGTAATTTTGACTGGTTTTAGAGTTGGGGAGATTTTTTATGGTGGTTATTCTCAAATTGCAAAAGTTAATGGAGATTTTTTGGTTAAAAAACCAACTGGTTTAACGACAAAGCAAGCAATGATATTGGGCACTGCAGGTTTTACATCTCTAATGGCAGCATTTGCAATCAAGGCAAGAGAAGAAATTCTATTAGGCGAAAAAGTAAAAAATGTTTTGGTAACAGGAGCATCTGGAGGAGTGGGCAGTATTGCTGTAATGATATTAAATAAAATGGGGTACGAGGTTACTGCCGTATCTGGAAAAGAATCTAAAGCTGACTACTTGAAATCATTGGGCGCTAAAAACGTTATAAATAGGGCCGAATTTGATAAAGATCCAAAATTAATTGATAAAGGTTTATGGGATGGAGTAGTTGATACAGTTGGTGGAAAAATTTTAGCCAATGCGATTGTTCAAACAAATTCTAATGGAATTATTGCAGTATGTGGTAATGCAAGCACGAATGAACTTAATACAAATGTAATCCCATTTATGTTAAGAGGAATAAAACTTTGGGGTATGGACTCTGCTAATTGTAATATACGAAGAAGAGAATTTATTTGGGGAGAGGCTTCAAAATTAATTGATTTTGATTTATTAGAAAATTCTATTCAAACGGTAAACTTGGAGGAATTAATAGAAACTTATCCGAAGATATTGAAAGGTGAAATTTCAGGAAGAGTTTTAGTAGATTTAAATAAATAATGGATTGGGACAAATTAAAGATTTTTCATGCAGTAGCTGAGGCTGGAAGCTTTACAAATGCAACAGTCAATTTAAATTTGAGTCAATCGGCTATTAGTCGGCAAATTCAATCACTAGAGCAAGATCTACAAGTTCAATTATTCGAAAGACATGCGAGAGGCCTTACTCTTACAGAAAATGGTGAGTATGTTTTTAAAACAGCTCATGAAGTCATAAGTAAATTAAAAGAGGTAGAAACCACTTTAGGAGATCAAAAAAATAAGCCAACTGGAAAATTAACCATTACGACAGTAAGAAGTTTTGGTACTCATTGGTTGACACCAAGAATTCAAGAATTCATGAGATTAAATCCTGATATAGAGATTGAGCTTATTTTTGAGGATAAAGAGCTAGATTTGAGCACCAGACAAGCCGATATTGGCATCTTTATGCGAAGACCAAAACAATTAAACTATATTCAAAAAAAATTGGTAGATTTGAAATACTATATTTATGGTTCTAATAGGTATTTAGAGAAAAACGGCATGCCTAAGTCGATAAATGACTTAAACAAACATAAATTTATTTCTTTTGGAAGAGGAGCTCCTTCTCCAGTTTATAATCCAGATTGGGTATTAAAATTAGGTATGCCTGAAGGTAAAAAAAGAAAACCGATTATGAAGGTCAACAGTGTAATGGGTTTATTACTCGCTGTTGAAACGGGTGTTGGATTAGCCGCTTTACCAGAATATTTAGTAAGTGACTCGAATAAGGTAATTAAAGTTTTACCTAAATCTGAGGGCCCAATAACAGAAGCTCATTTCGTATATCCCCAATCACTAAAAAATACTGCAAGAGTTCAAGCTTTTAGAAATTTTCTATTCAGCAAAATAGGCGACTGGAAATCATAGAAGCCTGCGACACTATTGCGATTGATAATCATTATCAATGAGAATAGTTCTCATTCTCATTAAGAATCATGCGGAAAAACATAAAAAACGGAGAATATATGATGAATATAATATCAACATTAACGTTAGTCCTCGCGATAATTGCATCATCATTTGCAATTGCAGACGAGGTTAATGTTTTTAACGCAAGACACTATAAAGCAGACTCTGAACTTTACTCAAAATTTACAAATAAGACCGGAATTAAAGTCAATTTGATAAACGGAAAATCGGGTGCTTTAGAAAAAAGAATAATAAGCGAGGGTGCAGACTCTTCTGCTGATCTTTACATTACGGCAGATGCAGGTAGATGTGGTGCCATGGATACAAAAGGTACACTTCAAGGTGGCCTAACATCTAAAGCTATTAAAGATGCCGTTCCAAAAAGTTTTAGAACAAACAAGTGGGTTGGAATCGCAAAAAGAGCTCGGATAATTTATTACTCACCTGAAAGAGTTACTGGTGCAGAATTATCTGGAATGACCTATGAGGGTTTAGCTGATCCCAAGTGGAAAGGTAGGCTGGTAATAAGAAAATCAAGTAACATTTATAATAAATCTCTTGTTGCTTCATTGATTAAAAATAATGGAAAAGCTGCAACAGCCGCATGGACGGAAGGAGTTGTTGCCAACATGGCAAGAACACCGACAGGTAATGATAGAGCACAAATAATGGCAGTAGCAGCTGGTGAGGCTGATATAGCTGTAGCTAACACATACTACTTAGCTTTAATGTTATCAGGTAAAAAAGGTGCAGAACAACAAGAGGCTGCAAAAAAAGTTAAAGCGTTCTTTCCTAATCAAAATGACAGAGGAACACACATGAACGTAAGTTGTGCAGCTCTAGTAAAAGGTGCTCCAAACAAAGGCAACGCTATTAAGCTCGTAGAGTTTTTATTAACTCCAGAGTCTCAAGAGCATTTTACAAATAATACTTTTGAGTTTCCGATGATTGATGGTGTTTCGCCAAGTCCATTAGTAGTTAATAACTTAGGGTTAGATTTCAAACAAGATATGAAAACTAATCTCGCTTCTTATGGAAAAAATCAAGCTACTGCAGTGGAAGTAATGACGGCTGCTGGTTGGAAGTAACAATGAAAGAAAGAAAGAAATTTATATCTGATATTGATTATAATAAATCTTCTAAGGCATGTTCACCATGTAATTTAGAGTGTAAAAAAATCGATAAAAGAGTAAATAATAGAAAACTTTCAGAATTAAGTGCTAAGGAGGTTCCGCATATCCTAAAAGTATTTGATCTTTAAATTTTCTGAAGTGCTCATACTTTGACTGAGAAGATGTCTCCTTCCTCTTAGTATGGGCACAAATACTTTCATGTTTATAAGGCGGATTATAAATTATGAGAATTAGTTTTTGGCATATATCTTCTTTTTTAATTTCACTTTTTGTAATAATCCCAATACTTACCGTCTTTTCGAGTTTTTTTGAGGATACTTCAAATTATTATCAAGTTTTAAAAGACACTTTTTTAGTAGAATATATATTTAACTCAATTTTTTTATTATTTTCTGTTTTATTACTAACTTTTTTAATTGGTACTGGGTCAGCTTATTTAGTTTCTTTTTACGAATTTCCACTAAGTAATTTTTTTAAATGGGGTTTAATATTATCTTTTGCAGTCCCCCCGTATATTTACGCCTATTCTTTAACAGCTTTTTTTGAAAATTATGGAACTGCATATACTATTTTAAAAAATTTGATTGGTGATGGTAATTACAATCAAAATATACCTAAATTTGATGGTTTATTTGGTGTTATCTTATCTATTTCTTTTTCTTTATATGCTTATGTTTATATTTTAGCCAGAGCATCTTTTTTGTATCAATCACAAAATATAATAGAATTAGGTAAAAACCTAGGATTTACAAAATTAAAAACATTATATTCAATTATTTTACCATCAGCACGACCAGCTATCATTGCAGGCTTATCATTGGTAGCAATGGAAACTCTAGCAGAATTTGGTGCAGTTGATTTTTTTTCAATAAATACCTTAACAACAGGAATATATAATTCTTGGATAGCCTTCGATGATTTAGCTTTTGCAAATAGATTATCATTTTTTTTGCTACTTTTTATCTTTGCACTCTTCATTATAGAAAATTTTTCGAGAAAAAAGGCAAAATACCACTTCAATTCGAGGGGTGGATTTAAGCAAAAGCAGAAAATAAAACTCGAAGGAAAAAAATCCTTTTTAGCTTTCTTATTTTGTTTTTCTGTATTCTTCTTAAGTTTTTTATTCCCTTTAAGTCAAATGATGTATTGGACACTAAAATTCCCTGAAAATTTATTTGAACTTCAAATTTTAGATCTATTAAAAAATACCTTATATTTGGTTTCTTTATCTAGTTTAGTTTTGATATTTTTCGCACTAATTTCTAATTATGGAAATAGAGTAACTAAAAATAAAGTTTTAAATGTCTTGTCTACTCTATCTATTTCAGGTTATGCAATCCCAGGTGTAATATTAGCAGTTGCATACATTACTTTCATTGCTTGGTTTGATGAAAATGTAATTAAAAGTCTTGGTTTCTTTTCAATAAAAAAAATATTCATAGGATCAATAATTGGATTAGTGCTAGTTTATTTTGTTAGATTCTATTCACTTGCATACAATGGAATAAAGTCAGGGTATGAAAAAATTAATATCGCAGTTGATGAAAGTGCGTACTTACTGGGTTACTCTAAAAGAAAAACATTTATGAATATTCACGTTCCTTTTTTGAGAAATTCTTTGTTATTCATTATTATTTTAGTCTCACTTGAAATTATAAGAGAATTACCAATAACATTGATTTTAAGACCATTTAATTTTGAAACTTTTGCGACGACTGCTTATATTTCTGCTTCAGAAGATTTACTTGAAGCTGCAGCTGTGCCATCATTATTTTTAATTTTAATTGCATCTTTTTTTATTATAATTGCATCCAAATATATTTTAAGAGAAAACAATGAATAATAATTTCTTTGAGGTAAAAAATGTTGATTTTGTTGCTGGAGGTAAAACAAAAGTAAGAAACATGTCTTTTGCAATTGAAAATGAGGGTGATGTTATATGTCTACTTGGTCCTTCGGGAATAGGCAAAACAACTATATTAAGAACAATAGCCGGTTTACAAAAAATTAAAAATGGATCTATTGAGCTTAAAGGTAAAACAATATCCTCTAGCGATGTGAATGTTGAGCCTGAGGATAGAAATATTTCTTTAGCTTTCCAAGAGAATAGTTTGTTTCCACATTATACAGTAGAAAAAAATATTTTATTGGGTTTAGAAAAAAATAAAGGAAAAAAAGAAAAGCAAATTGATTTAAATGAAATTTTAGATTTATTAGATCTCTCTAATATATTAAAACAGTACCCTCACCAAATTAGTGCTGGCGAGGCCCAGAGAACATCTTTAGCAAGAACTTTGCTCACCCAACCCGATCTACTATTGCTTGATGAACCTTTGTCTAATGTTGATCAAAGTTTTAAAGAGGAAATTCAAATTAGGTTAAAAAAAATTCTAAAAACTTTAAAAATCTCAACAATAATTGTGACTCATGATTCCTACGAGGCTTTTTATTTAGGCTCAAAATGTGGAATTATTTTTGATCAAGAACTTAGACAGTTTGATGACCCTTACAAACTGTATCACCTTCCAAATTCAATAGAAGTGGTGAATTTTTTAAATAGAGGTGTTTTGATTCCAGCAGAAGTAACAAGCCCCAAAAGTTTAGAAAATAAAGATCTTGGAACTATTACAGGAAATTTTATTAAACCTTTTCCAATTGGTTCAAATGTTCAGTTATTAGTTCAACCAGAAGACTTGCATCATGATGATCAAAGTAATTTAAAATTAGAAGTTGTTGATAGAAAATTTAGAGGAACAAACTTTATTTATACTTTAAAGACACCCAGCAATAGATTAATTCCGGTATTTGTTCACTCTCATCATATTCATCAACATGAAGTTAGTGAAAAATTTGGGATTAAAAGACCAATTCATATTGATCATATAGTTTGCTTCTAATAAAAACCTTTTAGAAAAATGAAAAGTAACTTAAAAGTTTTTTTAAAGGGAATTATTGATGTAAGCCCACTGATGATTCCGGTTGTTCCCTTTGGTTTAATTTTTGGAGTTCTCGCTATTGATGTTGGATTTACTCCAATTGAAACAATGGCAATGTCTTTAATTATTTTTGGCGGCGCTTCTCAGATAGTTTTATTGCAATTATTTTCTGGTGGTGCATCTTCTTTAGTAATAATCAGTTCGGTTGGTGCAGTGAACTCCAGACATTTGCTTTACGGAGCTGTGATATCAGAACATTTGTCAGATTTGAAATTGATTTGGAAGATTATTATATCCTATTTTTTAATCGATCAGGCATTTGCAATTTCAAATGAATATTTAAAAAAGAATAAGGACCATAATAGATACTTTCACTTAGTAGGTGGAGGAGCTACTTGTTGGGTAATTTGGCAATCGACAACATTTTTAGGGATTATACTTGGAGCAGCAATTCCAGAAAAACTCGGATTAAGTTTTGCAGTTCCTTTAACTTTTTTAGCTTTATTGGTTAATGACTTTAGAAAATTTATAAATGTGATTGTAATAATTATTTCAGGTTTGGTAGCGACTTTTGGATATAATTATATTCCTTTTAAAGCTTACGTTATTGTTGCAGCTCTAGCAGGATTATTCACTGCAATGATATTAACAAGGAAAAATAAAAAAGCATGAGCAACTGGGCATTAATTTTATATTGTGGATTGATTACTTATTTAACAAGGTTTTCCATGATAGCTTTAATTAAAAAGGAAATGTTCAATGATAGAATTAGAGAGATATTATCATTTGTGCCATCTGCAATATTTCCTGCAATAATCTTTCCAGCTATTTTTATTAATGAAAGAGGGTTATTCGAAATAGATGATAATCCAAAGATATTGGCTGCAATAATTGCAATGTTTATCGGTATTTTCTCTAGAAGTATAGTTGCGACAATATTTTCAGGATTAGCATCTTATTGGTTTTTAATATTTGTTGTATAAAAATTTATGAAAAAATTTTTATCTTTCTGTTTTCTTATATTGGCATTCAATGTTAATGCTATTGAAAAAGAAACAACTTTTAAAAAAGAATTATTTAATAAAGCACAATCTGAAGGCAAGGTTGTAGTAGTGAGCTCTTGGATTAAATATTGTCCCTCATGCGCAAGTCAAATGAAAGTTTTGGAAAAAGCAAAGAATGATTTTGATAACATTGAATATTTTGCATTTGATGTAACAAATAGAGAAATTTCAGATATGTTTAATGTGCAATATCAAACAACTCTTCTAATTTTCAAAAATAATAAAGAAGTTTATAGAAGTATTGGAGAAATTAAAAAAGAAGCAATTTACAAAGCTCTTAAATCCTCAATTTAATTTAAGCACCCAGTTTAATATTTCTTGAAACATTTGCCTCAAGTTGATCTGGTTTTTTTAGACCTAAATTATTCATGATTTCGATATACTGATCTTTGCTATTAACTTGTAATCTAGGGTTATTTTTTCTTTCTTTTCCAATTGTGCTAAATTTTTCACCTTTATAGTCATGAGCTGGGTAAAGAAGAGTTTCGTCCGGTAATTTTAGGAGTTTATTAAATATGGAATTATAAGAGTCTATAGCATTTCCATTTTGAAAATCTGTTCTACCTGTCCCATTTATCAGCAAAGTGTCACCAGAAAATAGATAGTTATCCATCAGAAAACTATAGCTATCTGAAGTATGTCCAGGTGTATACATAGCTCTTAATTTGATATTATCTAAATTAATATACTCATCATCTTTAACTCTGATTTCAACCGTATCAGCGGGAGTATGATCGCCCATTATTCTAGAGCATTTTGTAATGTCTTTTAATTTTGAGGCACCAGTTACGTGATCTGCATGTATATGAGTATCAATAACTTTGACAAGTTTTAAATTAAGTTTTTTTAATAAATTAATGTATTCATTTACATTTTCTATTACAGGGTCAATTATTAAAGCTTCTCTTCCTTCCCCAGAAGAAATAAGATATGTATATGTTGATGATCTATTGTCGAATAATTGTTTAAAAATCATTAATATACATTATCATACTTGTATAATTTGACCCATTGTTAAAAATGTGAAATTCATTATTTACTTAACCATGAAACAGATTATAACATTATTTATTTTAGTACTATACTCCTTCCCATCTTTTGCAGATAAAAACATGAAAATTGGATCTAAAGGAAAAGAAAGCGATGTTAATCGAATCATAAAAGTAAAGATGTATGATAATTACTATGAACCTAGTTCTTTTCAAATTAAAGCAGGTGAAACAATAAAGTTCGAAGTTGAAAATGTGGGCGAGTTAGTCCACGAATTTAATATAGCAAATAAAATGATGCACATGAAGCATCAGCCTGAAATGGAAAGAATGGTTGAAAATGAAATACTTTTAGCTGATTCAATTGACAAAGAAAAAATGAAAAAAATGGCAAAAATGGATAAAGCTATGGGTCATTCACATAGTAACAGTGTTTTGTTAGCACCAAAAGAAAAGGAAGATATCATTTGGAAATTTGATAATGCCGTAAATATTGAAATTGCATGCAACGTGCCAGGTCATTATCAAGTTGGAATGATTGCTAAAGTTGATATAAACTAATTTAATGGACAATGCAGTCAATGCCAATTTTAATTGGTCGTGTAAACATACATGGAAAAGAAGTGCAAAAAACACTGGTTGGTGTTTATTGGGTTGTGCAATTGGTGATTTTGGTACTATTTTATTTTTCCAACTAACTAAGATTCCATTCCCAGTTATAGGAATAATGACTTTAGCTATCATAAACGGACTAATTACAAGTATTATTTTAGAGACAATAATCTTAATTCGACAAAGTTTTGATTTTTCTAAAGCATTAAAAACAGCAATGGGAATGAGTTTTATATCAATGATAAGTATGGAGATCATGATGAATTTGACTGATTACTTTTTAACAGGTGGTGCAATTCTTACTTGGTGGGTAGTTCCAATTATGCTCTTAGTTGGGTTCTTAACACCTTGGCCTTATAATTATTGGAGACTAAAAAAATTTAATATTGCGTGTCATTAAAAAATTGGGACAACAAAACTTGGCTTTCATCACCGTCTTATATTAAATCTTTTAATAATTTTTTATTAAAACAAGTTAAATTAAGTAAACACAGTCAGATTTTAGATATTGGTTGTGGCAGGGGTAAGATACTAGGAAGCTTGTCATCAAAGTTAAGCTTAAAGAGAAAATCTACAGGTATAGATATAGAAAATCATAAAGATAGGGATAAAAGAATAATTTTTAAAAAAATTGATGCACTTAAATTTTTAAAAAAGAATAAAAAAAGATTTGATCTAATTTTATTAAAACAAACTATTCATCTTTTTAAAATTAAAGATATTAAGACTATACTTAAATTGTCGAAGACATTACTAAATCCAAACGGTAAAATTATTATTTTTACTCTAGACCCCATTAATAATGAAATTCCAACATTTTCGATTATGAGAAAAAAACTGAAAAAAGCCTTAATAAGAGATAAGAAAATTATTAAATCAATTTCATATTCATTCAAAGGAAAACTCGTTAGAGGGTTTAGTTACAAAGTTAAAATTTCAAAGAAAAAATATATGGAAATGGTAAAGAGTAAATATATATCGGTGTTGTTGGGGATGAGCCATAAGTTAATATCTAGTGGTTTAAATGAAATAAAAAAAAAGTATAAAAAACAAATATCTTTTCAAGATAAATTGATTTGTCTAGTTTTGAATAGATAAATTAAGAAAATAATTTAGGGGTTTGCTCTTTAGTCAATTAACCAAAAGAGCAGCCCCTAATTTGCCGTTCTGGCATTTAAGTCCGAATGGACTTTATATTTTTTATTTACGTTTTTATGAAGTATGAAAATACCCAGCTAAGTATCAGGTGGTGTTTGATTCATTAAAGCTACCTCCTTAATTAAAGATTAAATTTTGATTAGGTTGTAATCAATAAATTTATTTAAATTTTCTGAAAATATATTTCTTGAATACAACCTAGGTATTTAATAATATTCCGGCATCTGAAATAATTTCACTTATTAATAGAAAATTTTCATTTGCATAAATATTGAGAATAGTTAAAGTTTTAATGTGAAATATATTAATGGAATAGTAAAATTATTCTTAAGTTTATTGGTCTCTACCATAATTATTTATGCAATTAATATAGTTGCTGGTTTTGCTGGAGCGGATTATTCTTTCACCCATGGTGAAACTTTTGTCATTTGGATATTAATGGCAATATTAGTGAATAATTGTTTTAATAAATAATTTATATATTAAATTTTCTTCTTAAATGCTTAATTTTTCCTTCAGTACTATCATAATCTATATAACAACCTTGAAGAAATCTATTACCCTCATTAGCATTAAAGGATGTCCTTCCATGAAGAAGTCGATAATTATCCATCATTAATAGATCTCCTGGAAGAAGTTTAAATTCAATTCTATATTTGCTCGAATTATACAATTCAGAAATTTTATTTCTTGCCTTATAGTAAACATCTAATTTGTTTTTATCAATTAATGGAACAAAATCTAACCTTGGGCTAAATCTAACTTGTTTAAAATTCTTATTTTCATCTAATTCAATCATCTCAGCCCAATTCTCTAATATTACATCCTTATCTATAAATTGGTATTTTACCTTCACCTCAGTTAAAATTTTATAATATTCAGGATATTTTTCTTTTAATTCCTCTGTAACTGTAAAGCCATCTACCAAAGTAGAATGTCCACCCTCAACTGCATTTTCAATGCAATGTAATATTTGAATACATGGAACAGGATTTCTATAAGGATTATCAGTATGAGGTGCTAAAGGCAAAGATGTATAAGCTAGATCATTAGGATTGGGTTTTGATTTTACATTAAAGAATTCACCAAAATTTGTTCTCCTTATACTACCTATAGAATTTGCAAATTTTACTAAGAAATTGTTTTCTGTCGGCACTTTTTTGAAAATAATGAAACCATATTTATAGAAACTTATTAAAGCTTCATACATTATTTTTTCTTCAAATATATTTTCACTGAACTGAAAATTATTTGGATTTCTTAAAGAAGAGTCCCATTTAGCTTTTTTAATAAATTTTATATCATTAATATCAGAATATTCTTCAAAGATACTTTGAATTGATATTTTTGTTTCAACTCCATCATTAAATGAAATCTCTAAAAATTTGTCAGTTAAATTAACTTTATTTATTTCAATATTTTGATTGAGCGTTGTTGGATCAAATAATCTTTGTTTGGTACCTTTATCAACAAAATCTACACCGTTCACTCTTTCTCTCAACCAGAATGGGTGTATTTCTTTTTTGGATCCTTGATTTTCAAAAAAAACTTTATTATTTGAAAGTTCAATTTTCATAATGATTCTTATGATTATTTAAAATTTTACTTTAATCAATACAAATTAAATTGTAATAGTCTCTTGTGATTAAATTAAAATCTTCAGAATATAAAAAATACTCTAAATTTCTTAACAATTTAGCAAATAAACTTACTAGATTTTATTTCTTAAAATTAAACAAGCCATTTAAAGTTTCAAATAAGTTAAAGGGCACAGGTTATGACCCTGTTACTAACGCAGATATAGCTTTTGAAAAATTTATAAGAAAAGAGATTAGTAATAAATTTCCCACTCATCAAATTATAGGTGAAGAAGTTAAAAATAAAAAAACTAAAAGTGATTTTTCCTGGGTTATTGACCCAATAGATGGCACAAGGTCTTTCGTTATAGGTAACCCAACTTGGAGTAACCTCATTTCACTAAATTTCAAAGGAATACCAATTTTAGGTCTTGCTAATTTTCCAATTTTAAAAAAATATTATTTTAACGAAACAGATAAATCTGCTTTTGTGTGTGAAAATGGAAATAAAAAAAGACTAAAAGTGAATAAAAAATCAACTTTCAAAAATATGAAATTGTCGGCTGCATTTCACGGTAGTTTATCTTTAAACCAACAAAAAAAAATACCACAAATATTAAAACGAATGCAATTTCCGTGTGCTGATGCTCTAAGTTATTCACATTTTGCAGAGGGAAAAATAGATATTGTAATTCAATGTGGAAATAAAATTTGGGATATCCATGCTCTAATTCCCATAATAAGAGCGGCCGAGGGAATAGTTACCACATGGAAAAATGAGGATGCAAAAAAAGCAGGAAACATTATTTGTGCGCCAAACAAAAAACTTCACAAAAGAATAGTCAAAATATTAAAACCCGTGGCTAAGTAGCCTTACCAAGTGTATTGAGTAAAATTACACCAATAATAATTAATATTATTCCTATAATTCCATAAAGATTTGGTATTTGATTATATTTAAATACACCAAATAATGTAACTGCAGTAATAGTTAATCCGCCATAAGTTGCATAAGTGAAACCAACTGGAATAATATTCATTGCTTTAGATAAACAAAAAATACAAGCAACTATTGATATTACACAAAAAATTGTTGGGCCAATATTCGTAAATCCATTAGTTGATTTTAAAAAACCATTCGAAGTTATGCCTAAGATAATTGCCAATAGAAGAAATATATATCCTGACAAATTACTCATATTCTAAAATATAATTATTTAGTTATTTTATCTACAAATTTTTTAATAGGTGGGCCAAGTATAAGAGCAGCTATGATTGCTATCGGTAAACTTATCATCCAAGCTTTTAGGAATCTGGAGATATAATCTTTATCCATACCAGTATTAATATAAGTAATAATAAGGGTCATAAGCAAACTCATGCCAAAGCCCATAATTAAGATAAAGATAAGATCAAAGTATTTTTTTGAAAATATCATTTTTTAAAAAATTTAATTGCATCTTCCATCCTATCATCACCCCAAAATATTTCATTTTTAACAACAAAAGAGGGACTACCAAAGATTTTATTTTCTCTTGCAGAATTTGTGTTGGCTAAGTATTTATCTTCAATTAATTTTGTTTTTGCTTCAGATATTATCTCATCCTTATTGAGTTTTAATTCTTTACATACTTCAGAAATACTTGGCTCTATCGCTGGTTCTTTACCCTCTTGAAACCATTTCTTATACGTCAGTCTCACATAATCCACACCCCAACTTTTATCTAATCCAAGAATTGCAATTTGATTTGCTAAATCAAATTCAGATAGTGGGTAGGGCACAGGAGTTTTAGCAAAAAAACCATAACCCTCAGCCCGTCTTTCAATATCTCTCCACATGTAATTTACTTTATTAAGCTTATCCTTTGGAAATGGAATATTATTCATTTCTTTCATAATTACCCGAACGCTAAAAGGTTTCCAATTAAAACTGACTTGATGATTTTTTTCAACATCAAGTATTCTAGTGACTGCTAAATAAGTATATGTGCTTCCAATCGAGAAATAAAAGTCAATCATTTACTTTTATTTTGACATAGGAGTAGCGCCAGTCTCCAAACTTATAATCTTTCCATCTTTGTATTTATAAACTGCCATTACTGCTTCAACATTCCCATCATTAAATGTAACAATTGAATGGTGAACTCCAACTTCATCATTTTCATAGACTACTCTTGCTTTATCTTGGTTTATATCACCACTCATTGCCCATTTTATAACATCAGTTTTACCTATGGTATTTCCTGACTTATGCATTGTGAATTTAAAGTCATCATGCAAAAGTTCATTCATAATTGACTCATCTTTATTATTAATTGCATTCGTATATTTCTCTAATATCGACATTTTAAACTCCTTTAATTATTATTCCATTACTGACTGAATTGTCTAAACGGATTTTTTTAATTGGTTTATACTCATCTGAACTATACCACTCTAAAGCTTTTTCGTAACTTGGAAATTTAATAATAATTGTTCTGGGATATGTCCAAACACCTTCAATTACTTTGGATTCACCACCTCTGACAATATATTCACCTCCAAATTTTTTAGCTATTGGTGTTACCTTCTGAACGTATTCTTTATATTCTTCAGGTTTTTTTATTTCTATATTAAAAATAACAAAACCTGGCATTAAAGATCATTTAAACCACATTCTATTAAACTTACAAACGATAGCTGACTTCTGACTTCCATTGCGATCATTATCACTCCTTTGATGTTAAACGTAGATTTTATCTGCTAACCCGTAACAAAGTAAAGCACTTAAAATTGTCAAAAATAAAGGTGCGTAAATTGCTTCATCAGAAGTTTTGTCGGTATGTCCAAGTTTATTTATCTTAGTACTATAAAAACCAACTATAAATGCTGATAGGTTTTGTAAAAACACAAGATTAAAAAACCCCCAAGTAGCTTCTACACCATTTGGTCTTATAAATCCTATGTAAATAGCCATCGCAGTCGAGCCAAAAAATATAGAACCAAAAAATCTAACAATACCTGCGCCCGTGTCATGCATTCCATATTGATTTAAAAAAGACTGCGTTTGAAACACACACCTAAATCCATAGTAAGCAAAACCTGCAAAGTGGATTATAAATAAAGTTAAATAGATTATTCCATTAAATTTTTCTAACATTGATTAAAATCCTTTAACTAAATATTGGTCTAATCTCATCTTCAATAGTACCTTCTATTGCAACTTCTTTTAATTGCTCTAAAAGTTTAATATATTCAGGATCTGCAGACATGTTAGCGTCAGCGTCATTATTACCTTCAAACATGGGTCCAATTAAAGTCTCCCTTATGGTTCTTGGGTCTCCACCCATTTGAAAAGAAAAATAAACATCATGGTTAGGATAATGTTTTTTTCTAACTGCCGCTAAACCTTTTCCTATTTCCATTGCTTTTACTAGGCCATCATCTTTTACCCTCATCGTTCTAGTATAAATTACCTTCATTGTTTTTCCTCACTCGGTAAAAATTTAGGCATTTTTATTTAGCATTAAAATCTATAACATCATCTGTACACTCAACAAATTTATGAGGTTCGAAGAAATCGTTCATAGACTCTAACTGTTTATTAATTGCATCTGGATCAGTACCTTTCCACCAACAATACATTGTTAGATTATCTCCAGGTGTATTCCAGCTCATTTGGCACTTTGCACTATCACTTGTCATTGCTTTAGTCATATCTTCCATAGACATTGAACCAGTAACTTCTATCATTTTAGCTTTTGCTTCTTTTGACTTAAAAGTGTGTGTTACTATATAGTTTTTCATTTTTTTCCTTTCTATTTAACTTTTAAAAAGAGCAAGAGCTTCATTTAAAAATTTTTCAGATTTAGCATGGTCACCATTATTATGGGCATCCATACCCTGATCTTTAAGTTCTTGAGCTTTTTTAATTTTTTCATCAATATTTTTAGCCAACATTGGACATGAACCTGCGTATGCAGAGCTAACAAATAAGACCAAACAAAGTGTTAATATTATTTTTTTCATTTATACTCCTTATAAATTTACTTCAGATAGTTCATATAATTTAGCACTCTCTACACATTCTGCGTAAATAGCTTTCGCGGTAGAATTATTCCCAGTTACAAATTCTTTCATTCCAGCTTCATTATGAACATTCACTTTAAATAACATTCCACTTTTATCTGGTATCATAGCGCCAACAGTTTTTTCTGGATAGGCAACACTTTTTCTAACACCCATTCCTTCATCTGATTGCATCCAACCCATGAAAGTTTCTAATTTACCCTCTTTAAGTTTAAGATGAACTAACATTTCTTTTTCCATTTTTTTCTCCTTTTTTTTGAATTAATACAAAGTTTGAACTACTTTTTTAACTCTTTCAGCTCCATTAGGAACTAAAGCTTCAACAAATGTATGACATTTTTCAGTTTTAGCTTTGTCGTATTTTGAACCGTAATGTTTATCTACAGCTTTGTTTACTCCAGCATCCCAATCTTTTTCTGGAATACCTATTTCAAGAGCATATGTTTTTAAAACTTTTACAGTTGAAATAGATTTTTCTTTCATGCCGTATTCAAATTTTTCACCTGATGGCAGGAAATAGTTGGCCATATAAATTCCAACACAATCCCAAGCTTTAGATTTATCTTCATTACTCATATCTGCATAAGCAGAAGTAAAAGCAAAAAAAGACAAGATTAAAATTATTTTCTTCATAGAACCTCAAAGTTAATTATTTTAATTTAAAAATGTAACTGTTTTGTTACATGCCAGATATGCGATATTATAACCAGCTAGGTACAGGTAAGTTTTTTTCCTTTAAAAATGATTTATTAAACATCTTAGAGTTGTATTTATCTGATTTATCACAAAGAATAGTTACGATTGTTTTTCCTGGCCCAAGTTCTTTTCCAAGTCTAATTGCACCAGCGATATTTATTCCACAACTTGTTCCTAAACTTAGACCTTCATTTTGAATTAGGTCATAAAGTATGGGCAATGCTTCGTGATCGTCAATGGAATATGCATCATCAATTTTTGCGTTCTCAAAATTTTTTGTTATTCTACTTGAGCCAATCCCTTCAGTAATTGATCCACCTTCAGATTTTAATTCACCGTTCTTAATATAATTATAAAGTGCTGATCCTTTAGGATCGGAAAGATAAATTTTAACATTTTTATTCTTTTCTTTTAAAGCATTACTTACACCAGAAATTGTACCACCTGTTCCAGATGAACAAACAAAACCATCAACTTTACCTTCAGTTTGTTCCCAAATTTCCTTTCCTGTTCCTTCATAATGTCCTTTAGCATTAGCAACATTATCGAATTGATTGGCCCAGACAACACCATTATTATTAGTTGGTCTTAACTCATCTGCTAGACGTCCAGCAATCTTAACAAAATTATTTTCGTCTTTATATGGCTTTGCAGGGACTAATCTTAATTCTGCCCCTAGATTTTTTATTGTATCTTTTTTTTCTTGAGTTTGATTATCATTCATTACAATTATTGTTTTATAACCAAGTGAATTCCCTATCAAACCTAATCCAATTCCGGTATTACCCGCAGTACCTTCAACAACAATACCACCTTTAGAAATTAATTTTTTTTCTTGTGCGTCTTTAAGTAATGAGAGCGCAGCTCTATCTTTGACAGACCCGCCAGGATTCATAAATTCTGCTTTACCATAAATGTTACATCCTGTTAATTCAGAGGCAGCTTTAAGTTTGATTAATGGAGTATTACCAATTGAATCAATAAATGTATTTCTAATATGAACCATTAATCTTCTTTATTATCAGTAACAGCGTAAGGCTTAAATCCTCGTGTAGCATCCCCAATTTTTTTTGCAGGATTACCAGCCATTATAGATTTTTCTGGAACATCTTTGGTTACAACTGCGTTAGCACCAATCAAAGAATTTTTTCCAATAACAACAGGTCCTAGGATTTGAGCACCTGAACCTACCACTACATTTTCTTCTAAGGTAGGATGCCTTTTTGAATTCCTTTGTTCATTTGTATTAATGCTTGGAGATGTCCCTCCAAGAGTAACATTATGATAGATTGTTACGTTATCGCTTATTTCAGATGTTTCGCCAATGACTACACCCATACCATGATCAATAAATAAATTTTTTCCAATTTTTGCCTTTGGATGAATTTCAATTCCTGTGAAAAATCTTGATAATTGTGAAATAATTCTTGCTACTAAATCAAACTTTGCAATTGCAAAAAAATTTGCAATTCTGTGAAAAAATATCGCTTTTACTCCTGGATAAGTTAATATTAAACTTAATTTAGATTTTGCCGCAGGGTCACGGTCGATTATAGATTGTAAAAATTCATTCATGTTGTATTTATCGTGTCAGTAGATTTAGTTTATATAGTTATTTTAAAAGATATTTAAAGGATTTATTATGTACAAAAATACTAATTGTTTTCATTTAGCTATACCATGTGGTGATTTAGAAACTGCTAAAAAATTTTATAGTGAAACTCTTGGATGTAGCTTAAGTAATTCTGAAAAAGAATGGGCTGATGTAGATTTTTGGGGAAATGAATTAACCCTTCATGCTAGTGATCACAAACTTAGCAATGAAAGACACGATGTTGATATGGGTAATGTCTCAGTTCCTCACTTCGGTGTTCATTTATCAAGAAAAGATTTTGATGCTTTGAAACAAAGATTAAAAGATAAAGGGGCAAAATACTATGATGAGCCTTATCTTAGATTTAAAGGCACAAAGTACGAGCAAGAAACATTTTTTGTTAAAGATCCAAACGAAAATATTTTGGAAATAAAAACATTAACAGCAAATCCTGAATAATCTTAATCAAATTACACCAAGGTGTGAAATGACTTACAGAAGAAATTTATTAAAAATTATTGGTTTATCTTTTGCGTCATTGATTCTGTATCCATATAAGTTGGTACTTTCAGAGACAAAAAAAATAATAAATCAGAACCTTACCAGTAAACAAAAAGAAATTATGTTTAATGAGGGCACTGAAAGACCATTTACCAGCGAACTTCTACAAGAGAAAAGAAAAGGCTTTTATCATTGTGCGAATTGTGGAAACAAATTATTTTCCTCAGAGGCTAAATTCGATAGCGGCACTGGTTGGCCGTCATTTAGTGAAGCTTTACCAGGGGCTTTTAAAACAAAAGTAGATTATTCATTTGGTATGAAAAGGATCGAGTATCATTGTGCAAAGTGTGGAGTCCATCATGGACACGTTTTTGACGATGGCCCAAGCTCAACCGGTAAAAGATTTTGTAATAATGGGTTGTGTTTACTATTTATCCCTGCAACTTGATAATCATTTTTATTTTCTAAAGATTTAAAGTAAGTTCAGAACATTCAAATATCTATATTATGGAATTTGCCTTATTAGGTTTTTTTACAGGGTTAAGTCTTATATTAGCTATTGGTGCTCAAAATGTTTTTGTCATAGAACAAGGTCTAAAAAAACAACATATCTTTTTAGTTTGTTTTATTTGTTCTATATCTGATTTTATTTTAATATTTTTAGGAATATTTCTTTTCCATTATTTTACACAATACTTTACTGCAACAGTAGAGTTAATCTTTAATATTTTGTTAATTATTTTTTTAATTCATTTTATATATTCAAAACTAAAATCCTTAAATTCAATAGTAAGTTTTAATGATACAATTCCTAAAATCTCAAAATTAAATGTTTTCATAAAAACACTTGGTTTTACTTATTTAAATCCACATGTTTACTCTGATACTGTATTTTTTTTAGGAAATTTTTCTAAAAGCTTTATTTTAAATCAAAAAATATTATTTGGAACTGGAGCTTCAATAGCATCCTTGCTATTCTTTTTTACTATTGGTTATTTATCTAAATATTTATCGCAATATGCTCAAAGTTTAAAAGTGTGGAAAACAATAAATATTTTTATTATTAGTTTTATGAGTCTACTTACAATTTTTGTTATAATGGAAACTATTAATTAGAATATCCATATTTTTTTAATCTTACATCACCAGTTCTGGCATGAGCTTCCATTCCCTCATATCTTGATATTCTTGCTGCAGCAGCACCAACTAATTCGGTAGATTCTTTTGTCATTCTTTGAAAACTTAAAGTTTTAATAAATTTACCAACAAATAAACCACCAGTATATTTACCAGCTCCTTTAGTTGGTAAAATATGATTTGTACCTGAACATTTATCTCCATAGGCAACTGTAGTTTCTTCACCTACAAATAACGATCCATAATTTGTTAATCGTTCATAAAACCACTTTAAATTTTCTGTTTGAACTTCTAAATGTTCTGGAGCGTATTCATCACTAATCTTAACAATTTCTTCATCAGTATCGCAAAGAATTACCTCACCATAATCTCTCCAAGCTGCTTCTGCACTTTTTCTAGGAATTTCGGGTAATTCTGAAATTAATTCTGGAACTCTTTTTAACACTTTCTCAGCTAACTCTTTACTTGTTGTGTATAACCAACATGGAGAATTATAACCATGTTCTGCTTGACCTACTAAGTCAACAGCAACTATCTCTGGATCAGCTTTTGCATCAGCAATTATTCCAATTTCAGTTGGACCTGCAAATAAATCTATACCCACTTTGCCATATAAAATTCTTTTCGCTTCAGCTACAAACTGGTTTCCCGGACCAACAATGATGTCTGCTGGAGGGTTTTTAAATAATCCATTAGTCATCGCAGCAATCGCTGGAACACCACCTAAGTTCAGTATTACATCTGCTCCACAGAGATCAGCAGTGTAGACAATAGCAGGGTGAGCACCAACATTTTCTTTTGGAGGGCTACATGCAATTATATTTTTAACACCGGCAACTTTAGCTGTAGTAACACTCATAACAGCAGAAGCGATATGAGCGTATCTTCCACCCGGTATGTAACAACCAGCAGTATTAACCGGGACTAATTTTTGACCTGCATACAAACCATCGGACAATTCAACCTCAAAGTCTTGTCCATAATTTTTGAGTTGAGCTTCAGCAAATTTTCTTACTCGATCAAAAGAAAATTGGATATCATCTTTAGTTTTTCGATCTAAAGTTTTTTTAATTTCTTCAATTCTTTCTTTTGAAACAATTATTTCCCCATCGTACTTGTCAAACTTTTTTGTTAAATCAATACAACCTTGTTCTTTTGTTGTTTCAATGTCTTTTAATAAATTTTGAACTATTCCTGTTGTCTTATTGTCATCTGTTGATGATGTTTTTGGAGATTTTTTTAGATACGTAATAGCCATATTATTTGTTTACTATAGTTGGATTATTTAAGACAATTTCAATTTTATTGCAATCAAACAATTAATCTAAAGCAACGACGGCAGCAGCAATGGATGCTAATCTTGCGGGAGCATCGTCAGAACGACTGGTTATTACTACTGGAACTTTACCTCCAACAACTACACCTGCCGCGCACGCTCCACAAAAGTATATTAGCATTTTTACAAGTCCATTTCCTGTCTCAACACTTGGGACTAGCAATACATCAGCCATACCAGCTACACTATTTTGTATTCCTTTGATAGCGGCAGACTTTTTTGAGATACTATTATCAAATGCAAGCGGACCAAAAACATCGGCATTTAAATTTTCCTTTTTAGCTAAATTGGTTAATTCTTCAGCTTCTTTAGAACTTGGAACACTATCTAAAACTTCTTCAGTGGCAGATAATATTGCGACTTTAGGTTTTTCAATACCAATTCTGTTTGAAAAATTAATAACATTTTTAAGAATATGTAATTTTGTTTTTACATTAGGCAGAACATTCAATGCTCCATCAGTAATTATTAAAGGCTTATCTTCTTTTCCTAAAGTCATATGCCAAATATGACTCAATCTGGTTTTTCCGAGCAAGTTATATTCTCTTTTCAAGACTTCTTTCATTAAAACGTCAGTATGAATATGGCCTTTAACAATAATTTTGATCTTTTGTTCACTTGCCAATTTTGCAGCAATCATTGCTGTATTATTTTCAACAGGCACATGGATTATCTCATAATTTGAGATATCCCATTTTAAATCTTGTGCGCACTTATTAATTTCTTTTTCATCACCAATAAAAATTGGCTCAATTAGATTTTCTTTAACAGCATCTTGCACCGACTGCATAGGCAAAGGTTTTCCAGCATTAACAATCCCTGCTTTAACACCTTTCTTTTTATGAGCAACATTGAGCAAGTTATCAGGACAAATGATTTCTTTATTGGAAAGCATGTTAATTTTTTAAATCTACTAAATCTTTTTGAATAATTTTTGACAATTTAATTTCTTTTTTTAAGTTCATTCTAAACCTTTTATCTTTATTTTGACCAGGATACATTATTTCTTTTACTCCTTTTATCTTAGGCAATCTTTTAATTGTTTTAATATTATTCTTAATTCTTGAGGTATAATTTTTGACAAATAAGTTTGTTTTAAATGTGATAAACAAATGTCCAATATTTTGTGGACCTGAAAAATCATCAAAAGGATCCTTAACCTTACCTGCATGATTTCCACCAGTTAAAACACCACTTAGAATATCTACCATCCACGCTAAACCTGAACCTCTAAAACCTGCAATAGGTAATTGAACTCCGTAAAGAGCCTTTTTTGCATCCGTTGTAGGTTTACCAAATTTATCTAATGCAACACCTTTTGGTATTTTTTGATTATTTCTAGCTGCAAATCTAATTTTTCCTCTATTAATTTTTGCAATAGCTGTATCTAATATAAAAGGTACCTTTGCTCCAGTTGGAGAACCAAAACATATGGGATTAGTTCCAAACAAACTTTTTTTTGCACCATAAGGAGCGATTGCTGGTGGAGCATTAGTATAAATCATAGTGATTAAATTTTTTTTGACTGCTTGCTCAGCGTAATAACCAGACAATCCATAGTGACCACTATTTTTTACCGCCACTAAACCGATACCTGTTTTTTTGGCACATTCGATTGCTTTTCTAATCGCAAGATCAGCTGCAACGAAGCCAATACTATTATCAGCATCAATGTTAGCTATCGATTGAGATATTTTTTTAACTTTTATTCTAGGTTTTGGATTAATAACTTTTTTAGATATTCTTTCACAATACATTCTTAATCTAGAAAGACCATGACCATAAGCACCGACTAACTCGGCATTAATCAAAGCATTAGCTGAAATAACAGCATGTGGATTACTTAATCCGTGATTTTTAAAAATTTTAATGACTTCTTTTTTAAGATTTTCTGTTTTCAAATTAGCCTTTTCCACGCCATGGTATTGTTTTGTCTATTATTTTTCTCAAGGTGACATCAAATAATAAACCAAGCATTCCCATTATAAATATAGTGATCCAAATAACTTCATATTGGAAATATTTTTTAGCAACGTTTTCAACAAATCCTATACCGGTTGTTCCAGCTAAAAACTCAGCTGCAACTAAAGTTCCCCAACACATACCGACAGCAACTCTTATTCCAGTAAGTATTTCTGGTAAAGAATTTGGGAAAATTACATATCTTAAAATTTGTTTTTTGGATGCACCGAGTGAGTGAGCTGCGTGAATTTTTGATAACTGAGTACCAGAGGCACCAGCTCTTGCAGAAATAATCATGATTGATAATGAGACCATAAATAATAAGAAAACTTTCCCGGTATTATCAATTCCTAAGACTGAAATAATTAAAGGAGCCCAAGCTAGAGGGGGAACAGGTCTATAAAGCTCAATTAATGGATCAAAAAAACCTTTAGCAAATCTATTTAATCCCATAAATAATCCAAGCGGCACACCAATTAATATTCCAAACACTAATCCTAAAAATACTCTTAAAAATGAATCCCAAATATGACCATAAGGCACGGGCACTTTAAATAGCTTAAAGTCTCCTGTTACTAATTTTAAAACTTGGCCTTTAAAATTTTGTTTAACAATTCCATCTTGTGTGTGAACTGGGTATTCACCAGGTAAAATATCAGCTATCCAATCTGGTAAAATAAAACCAATCATTTTACTAACATCAACTAGTTCTATCCATAGAAGAGGAATTTCTTTATAACCTACACTCGGTTTAAGCATAAGCATAAACTTATCAAATGTATCTGACGGCTTTGGTAGCCATCTACCAGATCCTTGTTCTGAACAGCTTGGCCCACTTGCAACAATAGTGCCAGCTGGAAATAAAAATATATCTACAAATCTCAATCCCCCTTGAGCTTCTTTTTGGGCAACATCAAAATTGATAATTGCATTTTGCATTTCGTTTAACGCATTGGGTGGATATATACTTGCAAATTCTATTCGTCGTGCAATTTTAACAATATCTTTAGCGTAAGTTGAAGCTACCTCTTGAGTATCATCTAAATTTTTTCGATAAGCTTTGATCTCATCTTTGAGCTCTTTTATTTTATCTTTAAATTGAGGATTATGATTTCTTAATTTAAAGAATTCATCACTAATAATTTGTAATTCTTTTGCGGCAGCATCAAACTTTAAACCTCTTTTAGTTTCAGGAACTAAAGGTACCTCTATAGTATTTTCTATGGAACCCGTTCCAGATTGAACTTTTATAATTCCCCAATCTCCTTGTTCATTTACCGCTTTAAGTCTTTCATTAGCTTCTTGTTCTGTCTCAAAAGGATAATCAGGTTTTCTAAAATTTTCAGTTAATAAGTTAATTTTACCTGTAATATTATCTATTTTAAATTTCGTCTCATTTTCAATTAAATCTTCATTGGTCAATAAAGGAATTAGCTGAATAGTTTTGTTGATAAACTCAGTGAGCTCTGTTTTTTGTTGTGAGTTAAGATCTTTAGAAAATTTGATTTCATTTAAAATTGCTTTAAGATTTTTATTTTCTTTCTTAATTTGAGCAGTACTTTTGAATTCTCGTTGCTCTATTGGAAATTGATATTTTAAACCTAATAAAGAATCGTTAACTTTTGCTACTTGGCAAAGTTCATTAGCTGATTTTGGGTAAAAACCTTTTGCAATATCCCAAGAATAGTAAAGCCATACCAATAATAGAAAGCTACTTCCGACTATAATCCAATGAGTACCACCTCTTGCCCTTTCAGGATTTCCAAAAACAGCATCAACTTTTTCAGTTTTGATTAATCTTCTTCCATAGAGAATACAGCCAATGACTGCAAAAAAAATTAAAAAGGTGACTATTTGAGTTAACATTTAATTATCTTTCCCCATAATTTCTTCTTCCATATTCCAAATCATCTCTAATATTTCTTCACGTTTCGAGGAAAAATCTTTGTTCTTTTTAATCTCTCTTAGATCTTCTTTCAGTCCCATTGAGGCAAATGGAAGATTGTATTCTTTATGTATTCGCCCTGGTCGAGGTGCCATAACATATAATCTTTCACCAAGTAAAAGAGCTTCTTCGACTGAGTGGGTGATTAAAATAATTGTTTTCCCTGTCTCTTTCCAAATTTTTAAAACTAGAGACTGCATTTTTTCTCTTGTTAACGCATCAAGAGCTCCTAAAGGTTCATCCATTAAAATTAGGTCAGGATCATTAATCAAACATCTTGCAAGAGCAACTCTTTGCTGCATACCACCAGAAAGTTGATAGGTTGGAGTATTACCAAAACCTTTTAAGCCAACTATTTCTAACCATTCATCAACTTTTTTTTGAGTTTCAATTGGATCTTTTTTTTTCATTCTTAAACCAAAGTTGACATTTTCTGCAACTGTTAACCATTCGAACAATGCACCTTGCTGAAAAACCATACCTCTCTCTACACCTGGTCCATCAATCTCTTTACTATTTAAAGTAATACTTCCGGAAGTTGGTCGAATAAATCCTGCGGTAATATTTAATAAGGTTGTTTTTCCACAACCTGATGGTCCAAGAACTGTTAAAAGCTCTCCTTTTTTAAGAGTAAAATTTAAATCTTTTAAAGCGTGAACAGTTTCTCCTTTCGGAGTTTTAAAAATCATATTAAGGTTTTGAGAAACTAGATCACTCATCTGTTCACTTTATATTAGAATTTATAGTAAAAAAATAGGCACCAATTTAATAAAAAATTGGCGCCTATTTAAATTTTAATTACCTTAAAATTACAAAGGTAAGAAACTCGTATCTACGTTTCCTCTTGGTGTTCCCATTCCTTTTAGGAATGCATCAAGATTTCCACTTTCCATAGAACTTTTTGTTTCCTCTGGAGTTAGAAATTTGAAACCACTTAAAGTTTCTTTCATGTCAGGAATTTTCATTTCTGAAGCTTTTGACATTGCATTCATATCGCTTTTTCCAGCTCTATATCTTGCATTGGCTTCATGAGTTACTTCGATGAAAGTTCTCAACATTCCTGGATTTTCCTTCATAAACTTTGTAGTTACAGAAGTAATATCAATCCCTAGGATACCTGCATCTCTAGCTTCTTGAACTGTTAGTAATCTAGATCCAACTGCAGTAGCAGCTTTAATAGAATTACCACCAAATAAACATGACATCACAACATCACCGCTTACTAAAGCAGCAGCACCTTCTTCAGGGTCCATTTGAATGATATCCATTTTTTTTCTATCTGCTCCAACAACTTTCATACTTTCATCAAAAACATATTCCGCCATTGTACCAAGTGGAACAGCAACTTTTTTACCTTCTAATTCAGTTGCGTTGGCTTTTGTAATTCCAGATGCATTAGATGTAACACAAGTTGTTCCTCCCATTCCGTATTCCATAGCAATATCAACTAATTTGATAGGTGCTTTAGATTTTACTGCGTTAATGAATGGAACTAAACCTTGAGAATAAGAAATATCTATATCTCCTGCTAACATCGCGTCAGTCATAGCACCACCATTAGTAAAGTTAGTCCACTTTACAGGAACCCCTAGAGCTTTTGCGAAGTTTTTCTTCATCATGTCCTCTAGATTTGGACTTGGCCACTCTAAGAAGTATGCGACTCTAACTTCATTAGCTGCTGAATTAGCAACTGATATTGAAAGATTTAGAGCTACAAAACATCCAAGAATAAAACTAATTATTTTTTTCATTTATGCCTCTTCTTTGTTTATTTATATGTTCCAATTTTAAGATTAATTTGACCTATATGTAAAACAAAAAAATGATCATTATAGTTACACAACTTTAAGTTGTGACATTATTTTGGTGGTTAATTTCTATTAATTAGTCTAAGGATTTAACTATTAAACATTTTAAATTTATTTATGAGCTCAGAAAAAAGAACGTCAGTGCCTAATTCACTCAATGAACATTGGATGCCATTTACATCTAATAAGGATTTTAAAGAAAATCCAAAATTGATTGTTGAGGCAAAAGGTGTTTATTTAAAAAATCATCATGGCAAAACACAAATTGATGCAAGCTCAGGATTATTCTGTAATCCATTGGGACATGGAAGAAAAGAAATTATCGAAGCAATAACAAATCAATTAAACACTCTTGATTATTGTCAGCCGTTTCAACAAGGATTTGGTGGTTCATTTGAATTAGCAACAAGAATTTCAAAACACACACCAGGAAACTTAAATAAAATTTTTTATACGATATGTGGATCTACTGCAGTAGAAACCGCAATAAAGATTAGTATTGCATATCACAAAGCAAGAGGTGAGGGACAAAGATTTAGATTTGTAGGTAGAGAACGTGCTTATCATGGTATGAATATTGGAGCAACTTCAGTAGGTGGTATGATCAATAACGTTAAAGCGTATGCAAGTGTATTGATGCCAGGTGTTGTTCACATGAGACACACACATTTAGATGAACATAAATTTATTTCAGGTCAACCAGAAACGGGAGCTGATATTGCAAATGACTTAGAGAGAATTTGTACTAATTTTGGTTCTGAAAACATCGCAGCTTGTATCGTTGAACCTATTGCTGGTTCAACAGGAACGTTAGTGCCACCAGTTGGATACTTACAAAGACTAAGAGAACTTTGTGACAAACATAAAATACTATTAATTTTTGATGAGGTTATCACGGGCTGGGGAAGAACTGGTTCAGCTTTTGGAGCTCAAGAGTTTGGTGTAACACCTGACATAATGACAATGGCAAAGGCAACAACGAATGGAATAGTTCCTTTTGGTGTGGTTGCTTGCAAAGAAGAAATTTACGATGCGGTGATGGATAATTCTCCAAAAGGTGCAATAGAATTATTTCATGGTTATACATATTCTGGAATCCCAGTTTCAGTAGCTGCGGCTTTAGCTGTTCAAGATATTTTCGAAAAGGAAGATATTTTTAATAGAGCTAAAGAACTTGCTCCTTACTTTCAAGAAGGTCTATTTTCTCTAAAAGACATTGATGTAGTAGATAATATTAGAGGTTATGGAATGATGGGTGGTATAGATATTAAAACTGATGGTAGACCTGGCAAAGCAGGTTTAGCTACCTTCAAACATTGTTACGATGCAGGTGTAAATTTCAAAGCTACTGGTGATTGTTTAATTATAGCACCAATGTTTATATGTGAAAAAAAACACATTGATGAAATTATAGAAAAATTAAGAACAGGAATAACTAATTACGCAAAGAGTAAAAAGAATTAAATTCCGTTAATGAGAATTGGCGTTCCTAAAGAAATTAAACCTCAAGAAAATAGAATTGGCCTGACACCCGATAGTGTAAAAACTTTAGTCTCAGAAGGCCATGAAGTTTTAGTTGAAAATAATGGTGGTTTTGAAGCTGGTTTTGAAAATGATCAGTACAAAAAAGCTGGCGCGAAAATTATAGAAAAAGCTAGTGATATTTTTAATGATGCTGAGATAATTGTAAAAGTTAAAGAGCCTCAAAAAGTTGAGGTTGAAATGATTAGGGAAAATCAAATTGTTTATACATATTTACATTTAGCTGCCGCAAAAGAATTAACAGAGGGTTTGGTAAAATCAAAAAGTATTAATATTGCTTATGAAACCATCACTGATGATAATGGACGGCTCCCTTTATTAGCACCCATGAGTGCTGTAGCTGGACGTATGTCAGTTCAAGCAGGAGCACATTGTTTAGAAAAAAATCAAAAAGGTAGGGGAGTTTTATTAGGAGGAGCTCCTGGTGGTGAGCCTGCAAATGTTTTAATTTTAGGTGGAGGGGTTGTTGGTGAAAATGCTGCAACTATAGCAACCGGTATGAAGGCAAAAGTTCACGTTATCGATAAATCAGAAGTAAGATTAAAACAATTAGTTGAAATGTTTGGAGATAAAATTATTCCAGAACAAAGTGATAAGATAGATTTAAAAAAGTTAGTTGCCGAGGCGGATTTAATAGTAGGTGGTGTTTTAATACCTGGAGCAGAGGCACCGAAATTAGTTACCAAAGATATGCTTAAATTAATGAAAAGAGGCTCTGTAATTGTTGATGTTGCAATCGATCAAGGTGGATGTGTAGAGACTAGTAAACCAACAACTTTTAATGATCCAACTTTTATAGTTGATAATGTCGTTCATTATTGCGTAGCGAACATGCCAGGTGGAGTTCCAAGAACCTCAACCATTGCATTAAACAAAGCAACACTTCCATATCTGGTAAAATTGGCTAACAAAGGTTATCAAAAAGCTCTTGGTGAAGATAAAAACTTTCTAGCAGGATTAAATGTTCATAAGGGTCATGTGACTTATAAAGCGGTTGCAGATGTTTTTGGACATGAATATGTTAATCCAAGAGAAGCAATCAATAACTAATTAGATGGAAAAAAAAATTCCAAGTAGCACAAAAGTTGTTGTGATAGGAGGTGGGGTAGTAGGTTGCTCTGTTGCTTATCATTTAGCTAAATTTGGTTGGAAAGATACAATCCTTTTAGAGAGAGATCAATTAACGTCAGGCACAACTTGGCATGCAGCAGGTTTAGTGAGTCAGTTGGGTCCAACTGCAGCAGTCACAAAAATTAGAAAATATACTTTAGATTTATATAAAGAGCTTGAAAAAAAAGTTGATCATTCTGCGGGGTTAAGATTAAATGGAGCACTTTCAATCGCTCAACATAAAGGCAGATGGCAAGAACTTCAAAGACAAGCAACGACCGCACAACTTTACGATGTTGATGTAAGAATTTTAGATAAAGATCAAATCAAAAAAGATTATCCCATAATCAATACAGATGAAGTTATAGGAGGAATTTTAATGCCGGGTGATGGTGCTGCGGATCCTTCAGGTGTTACCCATATGTTGGCTAAATCAGCAAGAATGGAAGGAGCACAAATTTTTGAAAAGTCACCTGTTGAGGAAATTTTAACTAAAGATGGAAAAATTTCTGGAGTTAAAGTCAAAGGCCAAAAAATTGAATGTGAATATATTGTTTTAGCCTCAGGTATGTGGTCAAGGCAAATAGGAGAAAAAGCTGGTGTTAGTATTCCCTTGTATCCAGCAGAACATTTTTACATTATTACTGAACCAATTAAAAATTTATCTAAAACATTACCAGTTGTTAGAGATTTTGACAATCGAACTTATATAAAAGAAGATGCAGGAAAAATACTAGTTGGAATTTTTGAGGGTAATTCAATTCCTGCTTGGAGTAAAACTAATAAAGTTCCAGAAGATTTTTCCTTTGGTGAGTTTCAAGAAAATTTTGAACATTTTGAACCTTATTTAGCTTCAGCAATTAAAAGATTTCCAATTTTAGAAACCGCAGGAATTAGAAAGTTTTTTTCTGGACCAGAATCTTTTACTCCTGACACCAACACATTATTAGGAGAGGTACCTGAAATTAAAAATTTTTTTGTATGTTGTGGGTTAAATAGTATTGGAATTGGCAGTGGCGGTGGTGTTGGTAAAGTTACAGCGGAGTGGTTGATGACTGGTCATATTAATGAAGATATTTTTAGTTATGATATAAAAAGATTCCAAAAGTTTCATTCAGAATTGGGTTTTATCAAAAAAAGGATTACAGAGTCATTGGGAGATTTGTATGGAATGCATTGGCCCTTCAAACAACACAAAACTTCTCGAGATATAAAAAAACTTCCACATCATGATAATTTGAAAAGTTTTGGAGCCTGTTTTGGTGTCTCTGGTGGATATGAAAGACCCATGTGGTTTGCACTAGATGGTGAAAAGGCAGAGTATGAATATAGTTATAACTATCAAAGTTGGTATCCCTCAGCTGAGTATGAAACAAGTAATACAATAAAAAATGTTGGTTTATTTGATCTAACTCCTTTTTCAAAGTTCGAAATAAAATCTGATAAAGCCCATCAAGAATTACAAAGAATTTGTACTGCAAATATTAAAAAAGAAGTTGGTAAATGTACCTATACTCATATGTTAAACTCAGATGGAGGTATTGAGACTGATTTAACAATAGTAACGATAGATGAAAACCATTTTAGAATAATTAGTTCTGCCGCAACAAGAGAAAGAGACAAACATCACATCAAAAAACATTTAAATAAAGATATTGAATTGAAAGATGTAACTGATGATTATTGTGTTTTTGGTTTATTTGGACCCAAAAGCAGAAATCTATTAAGTTCATTAAGTAAAGATAATTTTGATAATGAAAATTTCAAATTTGGAACAGCAAAATTTATTTCAATCGAGAATATTAAAATTTGGATACAGAGATTGTCTTATGTTGGGGAGTTAGGATATGAACTTTACGTTGAAGCCAAAGATGCGAAAAATATTTATGAATTAATTATAGAAAAAGGTAAAAATTTTAATCTTTCAAATTGTGGTATGCACGCAATGGATATTATGCGAATGGAGAGTGGTTTTCTACATTGGGGACACGATATTTCACCTGAGGAAAATCAATATCAAGCAGGCTTATCTTTTACAATCAGTAATAAAAAAAATGTAGATTTTATTGGTAAGTCAGCTCTTGAAAAAATTAAGAATGAGAAGATCAAAACAAGATTTGCTATGTTTACCTTAAAAAATAGTAAACCTGGAGAACCATTATTACTTCATGATGAGCCTATTTATTTAGAAGATAAAATAATAGGCAGATCAACTTCAGGAAATTACTCTTTTAACTTTAAGAAAAATCTGACTTTTGGTTACATCAAAAACGATTTTTCCAATGAAAAATTGAAAGATAGTAAATTATTTATCGAGGTTGAGAAAAAGAAATACGAAATTGAATTGATTAATAAACCATTAAAACAGACAAATTTTAAGACAAATTAAACTTTATTTTTTAAAAGAAACACAAATATAAAGCCAGTGATGTACATAATCAAAGCATATGCAGCTGTTGGAGTTATGTAGACTATATCTGTACCGAATATTTGTGTGGAGACAAATATTGCTAAAGTACCATTTTGTAATCCACATTCTAAAGCAATACATTTTTGTTGCTTTATTCCTGAGGCAAAAGTTTTACCAAGGTAATAGGCCACAATCATCATTGTTATATTCAGAATAAAAGTAATGAAGCCTGCTTGTATTAAAAAATCTAAAAAACTTTCTCTTTCTTCGTAAAATGCAGCAATAAAAAAAATAACAAATAATACTATATTAAGTTTTTCAAATATTTGAATTTTTGAGTTTACAAAATTTTCAGCAAATTTTCTTATAATCATTCCCAAGATAACCGGAATTGTTACAACCAAAAACATTTTTAGTGCTATACCAGTCATTGAAATGTTTTGAGAAATATCTGTAATTCCAAGTAAATCAGCAGATGTAAAAATTATAAGAGGAACAGTGATAATAGAAATTAAACTGATTATAGCCGTTAAAGTAATAGATAAAGCGACATCTCCATTGGCAAATTTTGTTAATATATTAGATGTAACTCCACCTGGTGCAGCAGCGATAATCATAACTCCAATTGCTATTTCAGGTGGTACTTTTAAAATAACAATTAATAAATAAGCAATTAATGGAAGGATGATTAATTGAGAAATAAAACCTACAAAAAAATCTTTTGGATTTTTTAATACTCTCGTAAAATCTTCAACTTTTAAACCTAAACCTAAACCCAACATTATTAATGCCAGTATGATAGGTGCTATTTTTGTAACTATCTCCATAACCCCTCTGTAAAATAGTATTACAAATACAGCTTATTTAAGATTTATGAAATTGCAATTAAATTTAAAATTCTTGTTATAAATTTTGATTTTTCCTTAAAAAAATCTAATTGGTAATTTAGAATCTCGTCCCTGTTATTTCCTGTTAGAAAATATTGTTTTTTATCATTAACTTTTAAATTTCCTTTTTTAATCAAAAATTTACATTTTCTTATAACTGTTGCTCTTGGAATATTTGTCATTTCTGAAATAGACATAGCACTTAAACCTGGTTTGGTTAGCTGAAGAGGATTAGTAAATGTATCATCAACAAAATGTCTGTTATCTCTATTTATAGAGAAGTCTCTTGGAAATGTTTTTGTATTTAATGCTTGATGCATCATAATTGTCCCTATGACATGAACAGTCGTTAAGTCATTAAACATTTTTTGATAACCAACAATCCATGGAATTTGCATTCTATAATACCATCTCCAACATAATGTAAAATTTTTTTTTATTAATTTTTCTAAACTATTCTTGTCGATTTTTTTTTCATATAATTTTTCTTTATTTAAAAGCTCTCCTACTCTAGCAAGATATTTAGAAGTTAGTGGTATTTGATTATTTGGTTTAACATATACATAAGCAGATCCATCAATTTCAACTTGTTTTTTTTTTCTCTTGATAACACCTAATTTTTCTAGTTCTAAAACTTTACGTCTTAAAGTTTCTTTAGGTAAATTAAGTTTTTCACATAATTCTGAGATACTAAACTTATCTATTTTCAAATTATCTTTTGCATAATATTGGTCATAATTTTGTGTAATATTAACTTGATGATAGAAATTTAAAGTTTTTTCAACTAGAGAAATTATTATCAAAAATTTTATATGATCTTGAAAAGACTTGTAGATTCCATTAATCCAATTCCACTGATGTGTTATCCAATCCGTACCTAGGGCTTCATAATTTTGTAGAATACAATTATAAACTTGATCCTCAGAGAGTGTTTTTGAAAAATCTATTTGTTTAACTTCCATAAATTAAAATTAGATATTAATGACCCAAATTGAACACATGTCAACTAAATACAGACCCATATTGGACTTTTTTGTAAATTGAAAAAATTTACACTCTATGATTTATAGATTGTATGAAAAATAAAGGCTTTACAGATTTAAATACCGAAATCGAGACCCCAAATGATTTCAGTGAAGCTGGAAAGCCTTTAAAAAGAAGAGTTGATATCAACATTTTAAAATCAAAACTTCAAGAAACTGAGAGTAGAGAATTTAAAAAAAATATTATCATTCTTGTATTGTTATTTACATTGTTAGGAATTTTAGGGATCAACCTCTCATTATAATGAAATTTGCAAATACAAGTTTTCCATGGTTTAATAGAATAATGAAAAATTCTGGTTTTAGTGTAACTGACAAATTAACCGAAAAATATTTAGTAAAAGACCATCCAAAAAAACAGTATAAGAGTACGAATATAAATGTTTTACTAAATAGAGTTAGGACTGAAAAAAAGAATGAAAGTATGAGAAAATTATATTTTTCTGCTGCAGCTTCTACTGGTTTAGTATTATTTGGACTTCTGATTTTCTAATAATTTATTTCGTAAAAGTTTCATTAAACTGATTACTGACTCTTACAAACGTTGTGCATTTACTCAGTTGTTTTAAAGATGGTGCACCAACATAGGTACAGCTACTTCTTACACCACCAAGAATATTTAAAATAGTATCATTAATTTTTCCTCGGTAATTTATCTTCACAGATCTGCCTTCGCTGCTCCTATAATTAGAAAGACCTCCGTAATGTTTTTTATTAGCAACTTCAGAACTAGAGCCATAAAATTCGATATATTTTGAGCCATTTTTTTTTATTACTTTTCCACCTCCTTCATCATGTCCTGCTAACATTCCACCCAACATAACAAAATCAGCACCTCCACCAAAACCTTTTGCAACATCACCAGGACAAGTACAACCTCCATCAGCAATAATATGTGCACCTAAACCATGAGCTGCATCTGCACATTCAATTACCGCACTTAATTGAGGATAACCAACTCCTGTTTGTATTCTTGTAGTACATACACTTCCAGGTCCGATACCAACTTTTACAATATCAGCACCACTTAAAACTAACTCTTGTGTCATGTCTGCAGTAACTACGTTTCCTGCAATAATAGTTTTCGTTGGATATTTATCTCTTACAGATTTTATGAAATTAGTAAAATGCTCTGTGTATCCATTAGCTACATCTATACATATAAATTTAAAAAAACTAAATTCTTTTAATACTTTATCTAAAGTTTGAAAATCCTCTTTTTTAATACCAACACTTAAAGCTATATTTTGATAAATTTTTTTAATATTTTTATTTTGTTTAATTTTTTTAACATCGTGTTGTTTTGTAAGACATGTTATCATGCCATGCTCGTTTAACTTTTCTGCTACACTAAGTTCTCCAACACCGTCCATATTGGCAGCTATTATTGGGATTCCTGACCATTCATTTTTACTATATTTAAATCGATAAGTTCTTAATAGATTTACATCCTTACGACTTTTCAATGTGCTTCTTTTAGGTCTAAATAAGACATCAGAGTAGTCTAATTTAAGCTCTTCTTCTATTCTCATTAAGTGAAAGATAACTTTGATATTCGAAATATCAATTATATTATTAGTTGAAAAAAATACTTTTAGTGGATAATTAACAGTTATTTAAGGTAAATGATTAGATACGTCTTATTTATATTTTTCTTTTTTGTTTTTAGCTCAAATTCATTTGGTTTTATAACATTTAAACAATCAAAAGATATTTCATCAGACGCAACAGGTCTTAGACAAATAAATTTTAAACCCGATGGAACAATTATGTATGTCACCAATCGTGAAAAAAATACCGTATCTTTGGTTGATAGTGTAATACAATATTCTTTAAGCACTCCATTTGATATTAGCACGGCAACTCTAACCTCTTCTACTACATTAACAAATATAGATAAACCTCATGCAATACATTTTAAGCCAGATGGAAAGGTTATGTATGTTATAGACAATGGATCTCTTACAGTTGAACAATACAATTTAACTACTGCTTGGGATACCTCTTCATTGGTTTATGACAATAATTTTACTGTATCAAATGAGAATCAACTTAGATCATTAGCTTTTAAATATGATGGAACCAAAATGTACGTAACTGGTGCTGAAACAGAGGTAATACAACAGTTTACTTTATCTGTTCCTTGGGATGTAACAAGTGCAACAAAAGACTCAACTGAGTCTCCTTCTTTAAGCGCTAAAGAAGACAACGTAAGAAGTATCCAATTTAATTCAGATGGAACTATATTTTATATAGGTGGCAATGATTCAGACTCTATTCATAAATACACTCTATCAACTCCTTGGGACGTAAGCACATTAGAATTTTCTCAGTCATATTCATTTAGTGCACAAGTTTCATCATCTGGTAATTCAATTATGGCAGGTTTTATTTTTACAGCCAATTTTACAAAATTATATATTACTCAAGATACAGACTCTAGACAAAGTCAGACAGGTGTAAATACTATATATGAATATAGCGTGGCTTGTGCTGGAACTATAACTTGTCTTGATGCTTCAACTAATGCTGATGTCAAAGCTCTTATGGAGGCTAATGTAGAGTCAGCTAAACGTATTATTCAAAGCAACACCCTTCCAATATTTCATAGAATGGAATGGTTAAGAAGACATAAAAATAAAGATAACCTTTCTAATTTGAATGCAGAAATTGATTTTACAAATCAAACTGTTGCGAAATTTGCTAGTGCTCTTAAGTCTTTAAAAAAAGAAAAGGATCGTTCTTACAATAGTGATGATTGGTTTGAATGGAGTGAAGGAAGAATTGTTTTAGGAAACAAACATGCTAGAAATACGTCCTCTAGAGATTTTCATAATCTGGGTGTTTCAATAGGTGCTGATAGAATTAAAAAAAAAGATAGAGATAAAATGTATGGTTATGTTTTTCAGTATGGAACAGATGTCATTCACATTGGTGGTAATGGTACAAAAGTAAATACTGATGTTTACAGCTTAGCTCTATATGAAACAAAACTTAGAGATAATCAAATTTTTACGGACGGTATTATTGGCATCGGTCATCTCGATATTGACCATAAAAGAGTAATTAATGGAAATACGTTAAGAGGTGACAGAGAAGGACAACAAATATTTGGCTCAATTAATTTTGGAAAAAGAATTATAGATGAGAAATTTAATTTAAATCCAGGAATTAAATTAGATCTTGGATACACTAAACTTAAAATATTAAGGGAACAAACTACAATAGGTAATAGTCTTGCAGACTCTTTAATTTATAAAGATCAAGAAATTAAAACTGCGATTGCAACAATTGGAATTCTTTTTGATACAACAGACGAACAGGGTGACACAATTATAAATCATCATGGAAGATTAGAATACGTTGGAGATCTAAGCTCATCTTCTGATGCAGATTTTTATTTTATTAATAATCCAAGCACATTATATAATTACACATCAAATAATAAATCAGAACATAATTACAGAGTTGGTTATGGTATTGATACAACTTCGATTTCTGGCTGGTCAACAGTGGTAAATTTTGAAAGATTTGGCGCTAGAGGCAAAGGTCATAGTAATGAACTTTATTTATCTGTAGGATATGTGCCAATTGATGAAATTAAATATGCATTTAAGATAAATGATTTTAAAAATGCTGGACTAGAATTTACTAAAGAAGTGAATGACTTAGATTTAAAAATTAGTACAAATTATGATTTTTTAAGTGTTGCACCTAATTACAATGCAAATATTTCAATAAGCAATAGCTTTTAATATTTCTTTAGTGTTTGAAAGAAAAAATAAAAGTAGTATATATCAAAAATAATTTAACGGCGGGGTAGCTCAGTTGGTTAGAGCGCAGGACTCATAAGCCTGAGGTCAGTGGTTCGATCCCACTTCCCGCTACCATTAAATGAAAAAAATTCTTTCTGTAATTGGTATATGTTTAACATTTGTTTTGTTGACAGACTTATTATTTGGGGCTTATTTATTAAAATTTACTCCCAAAAAGATCGATCATACAACTATTCACAATGTTTACGATCATGATTTAAAAAAAAGTTTCAAAGGAAATTTAGAATGGTCTCCCGGTGAAACTTATCTTTTTTGTTCAAATAAAAATTCATTTAGAACTTTTTGTGACAAAATGGATTTTGAGTCAAAAGAATTTGATATAGCATTCATAGGAGACAGTTTTACAGAAGGTGTTGGTCTTGATTACAAAGATACTTTTGTTGGAAGAATTGAAAATAAATTTGACAAGTTAAAGATTGCTAATTTAGGCGTTGTATCTTACTCGCCAT
>CACNSS010000004.1 GCA_902623215.1 uncultured Pelagibacteraceae bacterium | reverse complement strand
GAGATATTAAAAAACTATGAAAGTAAAAATTATAATCCCTATTTATAACGATTGGCAGTCAGTGTTTAAACTTTTTGAGGAAATTGATAATTTAAAAATAGATAAAAATTTTGAGATATCTATTATTGTTATTAACGATGCCTCAAACCATGATCGATCAAATGAGGAAATCAATTTTGATAATATTCAATCTATAAAGATTTTAAACATGAAAAAAAACCAAGGACATGCAAGATGTATAGCTACTGGACTAAAATATATTTTGGATAAAGATGAATTTGACTATGCAATACCAATGGATGGAGACGGCGAAGACAGACCAGAGGAAATAAAAAATTTTTTAGATCAAATTAAAGATACAGATAGTGTTACGGTTGTGGGAGAGAGAGTAAAAAGATCAGAGAGCTTATTATTTAAAATTTGTTATCAGTTACATAAGTTGGTAACTTTAACCTTCACTGGCAAATCAATAAAATTTGGAAACTTTACTTGTTTACCCAAAAAGACAGTCGAAAATATGATTAATGAAAAAGCCACTTGGAATAGTTTTTCTGGCTCTTTATCTAAAGTAGAAAAAAATTTCATAAAAGTGCCATCGATCAGAGGAACTAGATATTTTGGGCCATCTAAAATGAGTTTTTTAAATCTGATAAAACATTCATTGTCTATCATCAGTGTTTTTAAAAAAACTTTTTTAATACGTTCTGCTGTATTTATAGTTCTATATATATTATTAATTAAAAGTAATGCCTCTGTGATAACGGCGTTACCTTTGATGTTCCTACTAATAGCAGTTTATGCCGTATCAAATTTAGCATTAAGAGAGAATATCGATGAATTTAAAAATTCTCTAAGTCAAATAGAGAGCATAGATAATATTAAATGAAAAAAAGAGATCTTTATTACGAGCGAATACCAACTAAATTTTTCAGAGAAAATGTCAAATATCTGGGTAATATTTTAGGGAGAGTTATCAAAGAACAAGAAGGTCAAAAGTTTTTTGAATTAGTTGAAAAAGTTAGAAAATTATCAAAAGCTAACAAAATAAATTCTAAAGATAATCGAACTAATCAAACAGTAATTAAAGCAATTAAAAAATTAAGCCCAAAAAATTCATTTAAATTAACTAGAGCATTCACACATTTTATGAATTTTATAAATTTAGCTGATTTAATTGATGCTTCTAGAAAGCTAAATGAATATGAAAATAGTAATAAGAAAACTTCAAACAACAACATATTTATAGAGGAAATATTTGAAGATCTCTTTAGAAATAAAAAAATTTCAGAAACAAAAATATACAATACTGCCAAAAACTTGAAAATTGGAATTGTATTGACTGCACACCCAACCGAAGTAAAGAGAAGAACTCTTATTCAAAAATATCATAATATAATTGAAATTCTTGAACAAAGAGATTTGCTTAAAAACTTTCCATCAAAATTAGTAGTTTTGGAAAAAAAACTTTTTGATGAGTTAACTATTATTTGGAATACGGATGATTTAAAAAGAATTAAACCATCTCCATTCGATGAAGCAAGATGGGGACTTGCAATAATTGAGGATAGTTTGTGGGATACAATTCCAAAAGTTTATAGAAGATTAAATTCAATTTTTGTACAGAACATGAATAAAGGTTTGCCGAAAAATTTTAATCCTATTGAATTTGGATCTTGGATGGGGGGAGACCGCGATGGTAATCCGAATGTTACAGCTGATGTCACTAGAAAAGTAATTTTACTATCAAGGTGGGAGGCTGCAAAGTTGTACGAGAAAGCACTTACCAAAATAATAAGATCTTATTCTATGGAAAAATGTTCGAAAAAAATTCTTAAAAGTGTAGGTAAATCTTTTGAGCCCTATAGGGTTTTTTTAAGGCCTCTAAGAGATAAAATGAGGATCACACATAGATCGATAGAACAACACCTTGTTAATAAAAAACCTTTAGATCACAATAATTTATTGAGTTCTCGAGAGGAGATATTAAAGCCTTTAAGAGTTGTAAGAGAATCTTTAGAACAAAATCAAAATGAAAATCTTGCTAGTGGCGAATTATTAGACTTAATGCGAAGAGCAAAGTGTTTTGGTATTAATCTTGCAAGATTAGATATAAGACAAGAGTCCTCAAGACACAGTCAGGTAATTAGTGAATATGTTAAAAAGAAATATAAAAAAAATTATTTAAAATTTAGTGAAAACGAAAAAATTGAATTTTTAAAGAAACAAATACTCTCTAAAAAAAATCAATTAAATAAATTTCAATTTTCAAATAGAGAAAATAAAGAAGTTTGGTCAACCTTTAAAATTTTGGCCAATGAACCTAGTGAATGTCTCGGAGCTTATGTAATATCAATGACTAATTCAGCTTCAGATTTGTTATCTGTAATATTTTTACAAAAAGAGGCTAATATTGAAAACAAGTTAAGAGTAGTCCCATTATTTGAAACTTTAGATGATTTAATTAATGCTAAAGAAATAATGAAGAAATTGTTTTCTCAATCATGGTACAGAAAAGTTATCAAAAATGAGCAGGAAGTCATGATTGGTTATTCAGACTCAAGTAAAGACGCAGGCAAAATTTGTGCAAGTTGGCATCAGTATAAAGCACAAGAGGAAATAATTAAATTGAGTAAAAAATATAATATTAATGTAACTTTTTTTCACGGAAGAGGTGGATCTCCTGGACGAGGAGGTGGCCCGATTCAATCAACATTAAGATCACAACCTCCAAACTCTGTTAGAGGAAAAATAAGAATAACCGACCAAGGTGAAGTAATTCAACAAAAATATGGTTATGAACCTTTAGCAAAATATAATTTATGTAGTTACATAAGTGCAGTAACAGAAGCCACCTTAAAACCATCACCTGTTCCAAAAGCTAGTTGGAGATCGTTAATTGAAAAAATGTCAGAGATATCAAAAAATTCTTATAGAAAAAATATTAATCAAAGTTCTAATTTTATAAAATACTTTGAAACTGTTACACCTCACAAAGCTCTTGGTAAACTTTCAATAGGTTCAAGGCCCTCAAAAAGAAAAAACATTGATACAATTAAAAGTTTAAGAGCAATCCCTTGGGTGTTTGCTTGGACACAAATTAGACTTATGCTGCCTGCATGGCTTGGAAGTGCAGAAGCCTTAAGATATTCATACATAAAACAATTTAGAAAAACTTTATTTGATATGGAGAGAAATTGGCCATTTTTTAATTCAATGCTTGATATATTAGACATGGTGATTACTAAAGCAGATCCTGAAATATCAAAAATTTACGAAGAGCATTTAGCAGATGAAAGTTTAAAGAGAGTTGGAAAAAAACTTAGATTTCAATTTAATGTTATAAAAAAACTAAATAAAAAAATTACGCCTAAAGAAATAATTGCTGCAAGAAAACAATTTAGAACATCAATAGGTGTAAGAAATATTTATTCTGAAGTTTTGAACATAGTTCAGCCTATCGCGATAAAAAAAATTAAGACTATTAAAAATAAAAAAGATAAAGAATATTTGAACGATACTTTGTTGACTTCAATAGCAGGAATCGCTGCAGCAATGAAAAATACTGGATAATGTTTAGGATAATTTCTGCAACATTAGTTTATTTGTTATTTTGTACACCGTCTTTTTCGAATTTTAAAGAAATTAAGAAAAAAGCAAAAATAAATAATCCTGAAATCATTTTTCCAGTTTCAAAAAATCCAAATAGATGTATGACGAAAATGTATTCCAATCCCATGACTAATCCAGTTACACCTATTCCAGAAGTTAAAGCTCCTAAAGGTTATGGATTAGATAATAGGTTTAATAGAGCGTTACAAAGATTTGAAAATTTTAAACGTCCATGTGGTGGGGGTAGTATTGAAGCGTGTGAAAATGTAAAAAAGATTATTTTGGAATGGGCTAAAGCAGATGCAGCAAAAAGAACCGGTCCATCAGATCATGAGGGTAGACATTGGAATGATACTCTAACCGTAAATTTATGGGTGGCTTCACCCATGATGGCTGGTTATTCTTTTGCAAAACAAGTGATAGATATCCCAACTAATGAGGATAAGATAATTAAAGATTGGTTTAAAAAGATAGTAAAGAAAAACAAACATCTTATGTATGACATGACCTACAAAGATGGTACTCAAGCAAGAGGCGTTCCTAAAAGAGCTCATAACCATGCACTGTCATCTGCAATAAGTCATATGCAGTTGGGTGTCCTGCTAAATGATAATAAGCTTTTTAAAAAAGCTTTTAAAAATTATGAAGCCACTATTCGGTATCAAAGAAAAGATGGGAGTTTACCTATTGAAACTAGAAGAGGTGGTAGAGCAATGTTTTACCAAGCAAGAGCAATGAATGCTTTAACAGTCATTGCAATTATTGCGGAAAACCAGGGCTATAATATTTGGGACTATGAATACAAAGGCAAAAACTTTCATAATATTGTTAAGTTTTTCATCGATTTTACTGAAAATAACGAAATAGTTTTTAAATACGCCAAAGAAATGAAAGCACCTGGACCTGCAAAAAATTATAAAATGCAAGATCTTGATGGAAGACAAGGGAGTAATTGGGGCTGGCTTTATGCTTATGCAACTCGGTTTCCAGATCACGAAAATGTCAAAAGACTGATGCAATGGTCGTCAGATAGCAGTAATCTTAACAGTTACCAAGCTAAAATAGTTTTGAATTTTGAAAATATTTCAAAAAGAAAATTTGGCACTTCATCATGGACAGTTGTTGAACCAAATTGCCATTTTATTAAATAGCTTTGATTGTTGGCAAACAATAAAAATCACCGGTATCTATTTTAGAAGAATATTGTCTTCTCATATTCCATTTTTTATGAACTCCAGCACTCGCAAGACTTAAGGTTGATCTACCATATCTATAATTAGTATTATCAATTGATTGCATCAAAGTTTTTATTTTTTCATCTTTTTCTGATGAGAATAAATTTTTTCTGCCATCATCATCTCGTAATCCTGTAAGCATAACTCCTGCTTTTTGATAACGACAGCCGTTCCTAAATATACTCTCAAGTATTGTGATTGCAGTTTTAACAGTCTCAAGACTATTGTTTGTTGCAATTGGAAAGTCGACAGTTTTTGAATTTGAGTAATAACCATAATCTCTTTGAAAAGGACTAGTTCTAACAAATACTGTAATCGCTTTTGCAACTAAAGACTGTGATCTAATTTTCTCAGAAGCATTCAAGCAATAATTAGCAACTGCTTCCTTTAATTCTTGAAAACTTTCTATTCTTTTACCGAATGATCTTGAAACGACACAACTTTTCCTTTTTGTTTGTGTAGTCTCTAAGTCAATACAAGGAACTCCTCTAAGTTCCATTGCAGTTCTTGAGCTTAAAACATTAGAACATTTTTTAATCCAAGTGTTAGACTTATTTTTAAGTTGTTTGGCATTATAGATGCCGTTCTTTTGATAAAATTTTGTAAGTTGTCTACCAACACCCCATACATCATTAATTTCAACTTTTTCTAAGATTGGATCCAAATTTTCTATACCAATCAAACTCGTTACTCCTGATTGTTTTTTCTTTGCGATATGATTTGCAACTTTACTCAATGTTTTGGTTTTAGCGATACCGATACTTGTTGGAATACCTGTCCACTGTAGAACTGTTTCTCTAATTTCTCTTCCAACTTTTTCAACTTCTGAGTCTGGAAAATTGGATAAATCTATGAATGCCTCGTCGATTGAATATACCTCTATTTCAGTATTAAATCTTTTAAGAGTTCTCATTACTCTTCTAGATAAATCTCCATATAATGAATAATTTGACGAAAAAACTTCAACTTTATTTTTAACAATAATATCTTTTGCTTTAAAATAAGGTTCACCCATCTTGATCCCCAACGCTTTTGCTTCATTGGATCTAGAAATGATACAACCATCATTATTAGATAAAACAACCACAGGTTTTTTTCTTATTTTTGGATTAAATAATCTTTCACATGAAACATAGAAAGAATTACAATCAACTAGACCTATTTTTTTAGTACGTTGAATGGATGACATAAGTCACAACCCCCCAGATAAAAACATCTTCTTCTTCATTAATTAAAATTCTATTAGAAAAATCTTTAGACCCAGATGATAGAAATTTTTTATCTCTTTCTTGAACTAAAGTTTTAACCACAAGCTCATCATGAACATTTGCAATAACTGTTGAAAAATTTTTTGGTTTTAAACTTTTATCGACAACTAATAAGTCTCCATCATTGATCCCAACATCCACCATGGATTTTCCCTGTACTCTGATAATAAAAGTAGCTGGAACGTTTTTGATTAAATGCATGTTTAGATCGATATCTTCTTCGATATAATCAGTGGCAGGCGATGGGAAACCAGCACCAGCTTTATGCAGATAATAGGGAATAGTTAGTTTCATGTTCTTGTTTTGTTCTAATTTATAGCCCATTTATACAATGCACGCAAGAGGTTGTATTTTGAGTCCGTAATTGAATCAAAAGTGAATCAAAACGTGAACATCAAAACTATATTTTGTATGCTTGTGGATAACTTCAACCAAGGATAGTTTGATAACAATCAAATAAAATTTTTTTTTAAACAGCAAATGGATTTCATAGGAGCGTTATTTATATTATTTATTCTTATATGGCTTTTGGGTCTTCTATTTAGATTTGCTTTGCCAGGAATAGTTGCCGGTCCTTTAGCATTATTGGAAAAACTAAAAAAATTAGGAATGCCAAAATGGATATTTTGGATTCTAGGATTTATAGTAGTTTGGGGAGGAGTTATACTCTGCGTATTTATAATAGGTTATATTGCGCAGTTTTTTGGATTATGAAAAAATTAATTTGTCACTGTGGGGCTGTTGAAGCAGAAATAAATTTAGATGGAGACTTAGCTAAAGTAATAAAATGTAATTGTTCTATTTGCAAAAGAAAAGGAGCAATCATGTCGATGGTAAAAAATGAAGATTTTAAAATAGTTAAAGGAGAAGATAAATTAAAACTTTATCAATTTCATTCAAAAGTTGCTAAACATTTTTTTTGCTCCGACTGTGGAATTTATACGCATCATAATCCAAGAATTAATCCAGCAATGACAGGATTTAATGTTGGGTGTATTGATGAAATAAATACCTTTGATATGAAAGATGTGCCAGTAAACGACGGTCAAAATCATCCTTTAGATAAAAAATAATTTACATGAAACAATTCAGTTTATGCTTTGATAAGGTAAAAAAAGATTGTTTGAAGTTTATTAAATCTCAAGAGACAAAAGCTGATAAATTTAAGAATAAAGAAAGAATGATTAAATTGTTCCTAATTCCATTATGTTTTTGGATAAGTAAAAAGGCTGAAAAGAAAAAACCTTATTTTGTGGGTTTAGCAGGGGGTCAAGGAACAGGCAAAACTACAATTAGTTCTCTAATCAGAATTATTTTAACTAAATATTTTAAATTAAATGTTTTTAGAATTTCAATAGATGACTTCTATAAAACAAGAAAAGAACGTAAAAATTTGTCAAAAAGAGTTCATGGCATGCTTTTAACAAGAGGAGTACCAGGAACCCATGATATTGATATGATGTTAAATTTCTTTAAAAAAACAAAAAGCAATAAATTTAAAAGACTTAAACTACCAACATTTAATAAAGCTATAGATGATAGATTTAATAAAAGATACTGGTACGATTTAAAAAACAGACCAGATGTAATTATATTTGAGGGATGGTGTGTTGGAGCAAAATCTGAAAAAAATAGCTCATTAAAGAAAACAATCAATTCAATGGAAAAAGCTAAAGATCAAAAACAGATCTGGAGAAAATATGTTAATGACCAATTGAAATCAAAATATAAAAAATTATATTCCCAATTGAATTGTTTAATTTATTTAAAAGCAAAAAATTTCAGTTTGCTCCAAAAATGGAGATTAAAACAAGAGAGAAAACTTTGGGTAAAAAGTAAAGTAAAATCAAACTTAAAAATTATGAGTAGAAGGGATGTAATTAATTTTATGCAAACGTATCAAAGAATTACGCAAAACATGTTTAAGAATATGCCTAAATATGCATCAATTATATTCAATTTAAATAGTAACCATCAGATCAAATCTGCATTATATAGAAACAAATGAAAAAATTTTTAATTATCATTCTTAGTAATCTATTTATAATTTCTAATTTAAGTGCTGAAACATTTACTGCAGCTCTAAAAAAAGCTTATAAAAATAATTCTGAATTAAATGCTGAAAGAGAAAATATAAGTATTTCAGAACAAGAACTTAAAATCTCAATGAGTTCCTATTTTCCAACAATTACTCTAGAGGGATCAAAGAGCCAAGATGAGACTGACAAATTAACAAATAGAAATGGGTCAAATGCCACAATTACTGATGTAGATACAGAAACTAAATCTATTTCAGTTACTCAAACATTATTTGATTTTGGTAGAGGCGCTGATTTGTCAAAAAGTAAAATTGGTATCAATTTAGCTAAAGCAAAACTTTTAAAAAAAGAGCAAGATATTTTATATAAAACTGTAGCAGCGTATACTGGATTAATTTCAGCGAATGAAAAATTAGATATTAATAGAGCTAACGTTGAGCTTCTAAGTAGACAAGTTGAAACTGATAGAATTAGACTTGAAAGAGGTCAAATTAGTTTATCTGACGTTTCACAATCAGAGTCATCATTGGCCGGTGCAGAAGCTAGTTTCATTCAGGCTCAAAGTGATCTTTTAACCAGTAAGTTGAATTATGAAAATATTATTGGACCTTTGGGTAATGCTCAGTCATTAGATAAAAGTTCAATAATTAGTTACCAAATACCAGGAAGTTTAAATTCAGCCATAGAACAATCTAAAAAAAGCAATCCAGATTTAATTATTGCTGAAATGGAATATGAACAATCGAAAAAAGATACATCAATTGCAAGATCAGAATTAGTGCCAACTGCGAAATTATCTTTAGAAAAGTCCTACTCAGATGACTTAAGTGCTACTTACGATGAGAGAGATAAAGAAACTTTAAAAGCAACTGTTACTTGGCCATTTTATTCAGGTGGAAAAAATCTCGCATCTTTAAATAAAAATAAGAATATAGAAAATAGATCACGTTTAACTTTAGATAGTGAGATTAAACAAAATCAAACTAATGTAGCAAGCGCCTGGTCAAATTTTCAATCAAATAAAAGTTTGCTTAACTCTGTTCAATTGCAAGTAAGAGCAGCAGAAATTGCTAATGAGGGTATCACAGCAGAATATAATAGTGGTTCTTCTGGTAGAACTACTCTTGAAGTTATTCAATCTAACTCTCTTTTATTGAATGCTCAAATTTCTTTAGCCGATTCTGAGAGAAACTTTATTCTTTCTCAATTTAATTTGCTTAAATCTATCGGTTTACTCAATAGTGATTATCTAAAATTACGATAAAAAGAGGCTTTTTAGGCTAAAATAAATAAATCTTGCTAATGAGAACAAAATGTGTACATTTATTTTATGATTCGAGTGTTAAAAAACGTAAAAAAAAAGGCAAAAAATGACTAAAAATAACTTAAAAGTAGTTAAATCTACTAAAAATCAGGAATTGGAAAATAAAGAGAAAAATAAGGCTTTAGAAGCTGCAATCAGCCAAATCACAGATAATTTTGGAAAAGGTTCAGTAATGAAGCTCGGTGAAAAAAGAGCTATGGATATCGAGTCGGTATCTACTGGATCTTTAAGTTTAGATTTAGCTTTAGGAATAGGTGGATTACCTAAAGGCAGAATTATTGAAGTTTACGGACCAGAGTCTTCTGGAAAAACAACATTAGCATTACAAGTTGTTGCTGAAGCTCAAAAAGCAGGTGGAATTTGTGCATTCGTTGATGCAGAGCATGCTTTAGATCCAGTTTACGCAAAGAAATTAGGTGTAAATACTGAAGAGCTTTTAATCTCTCAACCAGATGCAGGTGAGCAAGCTTTAGAAATCGCTGATACGTTAGTAAAATCAGGCTCTATTTCAGTTATCGTAATTGACTCTGTTGCAGCTTTAACTCCAAAAGCTGAAATTGAAGGAGAGATGGGAGATCATCATGTTGGTCTTCAATCAAGATTAATGAGTCAGGCTTTAAGAAAATTAACTGGTTCAATTTCAAATACAAACACAATGATGATTTTCATTAACCAAATTAGAATGAAAATTGGAGTTATGTTTGGAAGTCCAGAAACAACATCAGGTGGAAATGCACTTAAGTTTTATTCATCTGTAAGAATGGATATTAGAAGAATTGGAGCCATCAAAGATAAAGATGAAATTATTGGTAATACTACAAGAGTAAAAGTAGTTAAGAATAAAGTTGCACCACCATTTAAAGTTGTTGAGTTTGACTTAATGTATGGTAAAGGAATTAGCAAAATGGGTGAGTTAGTCGACCTAGGTGCTAAAGCTGATATTATTGAAAAATCAGGAGCATGGTATGCTTATAAGGGTGAAAAGATAGGTCAAGGTAGAGAAAATGCAAAAACTTATCTTGCACAAAACCCTAATGTTGCTGCAGAAATAGAAATGGCAATTAGAGAAAAAGCTGGTGTGATTTCAAAGAAAATTGAGGGAAATCCACTAAGTCCTGAAAAAATTGAAAAGGAGAAGAAAGTAGCTGAAAATGAAGATGCTGCAAAAGAGACCACTCCTACCAAAAAGAACTAGAATTAAAGGTCATCTTTAAATTATAAAGGCGCTTATAATAAGCGCCTTTCCCCCTTCATCCCTAACTAGACATAAAACAAAAAAGCTGTATTTTAAAAATATGGCAGACAAATCATTAAATGAAATAAGAAGCACGTTCTTAAAATACTTTGAAAAGAATGATCATAAGATTGTTGAGTCCAGTAATTTAGTGCCAAATAATGACCCAACACTAATGTTTGCTAATTCTGGAATGGTGCAATTTAAAAATGTATTTACTGGTTTAGAGAAAAGAGATTATCAAAGAGCAACCACTTCTCAAAAATGCGTAAGGGCAGGTGGTAAACATAATGATTTAGAAAATGTTGGTTATACCCCAAGACACCATACTTTTTTTGAAATGCTAGGAAATTTTTCTTTTGGAGATTATTTCAAAGAAAGAGGAATAGAACTAGCGTGGAATTTAATAACTAAAGACTTTGGCCTTGATAAAAATAGGCTTTATGTAACTGTTTTTCATGAGGATGACGAGGCTTTTAATTTTTGGAAGAAAATTGCAGGTTTTAGTAATGATAAAATAATTAGCATTGCAACGTCAGATAACTTCTGGTCAATGGGTGAAACTGGGCCATGTGGTCCTTGTTCAGAAATATTTTACGACCATGGTGATCATTTAAAAGGAGGATTGCCAGGAACTAAAGATCAAGATGGTGATCGTTTTATTGAAATTTGGAACTTAGTCTTTATGCAGTATGAGCAAGTCTCAAAAGATAAAAGAATAGACCTGCCAAAACCGTCTGTCGATACAGGAATGGGATTAGAAAGAATTGCAGCTCTTTTACAAGGAACACACGATAATTATCAAACTGATCATTTTAAGAAATTAATAAGTTCAATATCTGAAGTTACAAAAGTTAAACAAGAAGATAAAAATATATCAAGTTTTAGAGTAATTGCTGATCACTTAAGAGCAAGCTCATTTCTTTTAGCTGAAGGTGTTTTGCCCTCAAATGAAGGTCGTGGATATGTTCTTAGAAGAATAATGAGAAGAGGTATGAGACACTCTCATTTATTAGGATCTAAAGAACCAATATTTTTCAAAATTTTTGAGGCTTTAAAAAATGAAATGTCAGGAAATTATCCAGAATTAGAAAGATCAGAGTCATTAATTCGAGAAACATTAAAAATGGAGGAGGAAAAATTTTTAGTTTTACTTGATAGAGGAATTAAAATTTTAAATGATGAAATTTCAAAAATAGATAAAGTCTTACCAGGAGATGTGGCGTTCAAATTATATGATACTTATGGTTTCCCATTAGACCTGACTGAAGATATTTTAAAGAATAAATCATTAACGGTTGATCATAAAAAATTTGATCAACTAATGAAAAATAGTAAAGAACTTGCTAAAAAAAACTGGAAAGGTTCAGGTGATAGCTCAGAAGAAGCAATTTGGTTTTCAATCAAAGATAAAATTGGCCCAACTGAATTTTTAGGTTACGAGTCTAATCAATCAGAGGGAGTTATATTAAATTTGATTAAGGAAAATAGCGAAGTGAAATCATTATCCACTGGTGAAGAAGGAATGATAATAACAAATCAAACCCCTTTTTATGGTGAGTCCGGTGGACAACTTGGAGACAAAGGCACAATAGTTTCAGGAAACTCAGTTTTTGAGGTTGAAGATACACAGAAGAAACTTGGTAATTTATTTGTTCATTATGGTTCGTTAAAAACAGGCTCAATAAAAGTGGGTGATACTGTTGAATTAAAAATTGATATTGAAAGAAGAGCAAATCTAAAAGCTTATCATTCAGCAACACATCTTCTTCATGAGTCTTTAAGACGAACACTTGGAAAACATGTTATGCAAAAAGGTTCACTTGTTGCACCAGATCGTTTGAGATTTGATTTTAGTCATATGAAACCAATCACAAATGAAGAGCTAGAAACAATTGATAAATTGGTAAATGAATATGTGAAAAATAATACTGAAGTAACCACTAGAATTATGACACCAAAAGCAGCTATTGAAAAAGGTGCTCTAGCATTTTTTGGAGAAAAGTATGGTGAGGAAGTAAGGGTGGTATCTATGGGCAAAGAAAAAGAAGCATATTTTTCAACAGAATTATGCGGTGGAACCCACGTTAAAAACACCGGTGATATTGGAAAATTTAAAACTGTAAGTCAGTCCTCTATAGCAGCGGGTGTTAGAAGAGTAGAAGCATTGAGAGATAAACAATTATATGAATATATCAAAAATAAAGAAAAGGCATCAACACTTTCAATTCAGAAAGATGAAGATACAATTAAAGAATTATCATCTCAAATTATAAAACTTGGTGGCAAGCCAAATATAGAAAGTAAAGATCTTAAGGAACTTATTAAAAATCTTACAAGACAACTTGATCAACTTAATGTGAACTCAGTTCTAAAAGACAAAACAAAAAATATTGTTAATGATCAAAAAATTAAAGATATAAAAGTAAGATTTCAAAGAGTTATTGATCTACCACCTAAAGATTTAAGAAAACTTGTTGATAATGGAAAAAAAGAATTAGGTGATGGTATTATAATTGTATTTGCTACTAATGAGGATAAAGTTGGTCTAGCTGTAGGTATAACAGAAAAATTAATTGATAAATATGATGCGGTTAAATTTGCTAAATTAGGTTCTGAGATTATTGGTGGCAAAGGTGGAGGTGGACGAAAAGACTTTGCTCAAGCTGGTGGTCAGGACCAAAATAAAATTGATGAGGCTTTTGAAAAGATAAAGTCTTTAATTTAATCTTTTTTTCAAATTACTATCAATTACATCCAAGAACTGATTAGTAGTTAAATACTTACTTGATGGTCCTATTAATATTGCAAGATCTTTAGTCATCGAACCATTTTCAACACATTCGACACAAACCTTTTCGATAGTATTAGCAAAATTTATAAGTTTATCATTTCCATCTAATTTACCCCGATGAGCTAAGCCTCTAGTCCACGCAAATATAGATGCAATAGGGTTTGTGGATGTTTCTTTACCTTGTTGATGCATACGATAATGTCTAGTGACAGTGCCATGAGCTGCTTCGGCCTCCATTACTTTACCATCTGGAGTTAATAATGTGCTAGTCATTAGACCTAAAGAACCATAGCCCTGGGCCATAGTATCAGACTGTACATCGCCATCGTAGTTTTTACATGCCCAGATATATTTACCACTCCATTTCATTGCACATGCAACCATGTCATCAATTAATCTGTGTTCGTATGTAATTTTAGCATCATCAAATTTTTTCTTAAATTCTTTGTTGAATACTTCTTCAAAAATGTCCTTAAATCTTCCATCATACTTTTTTAGGATTGTATTCTTAGTTGATAAATATACTGGCCATTTTTTTATCAATCCGTAGCTGAAACAAGATCTAGCAAAATCTTCAATCGATTTATCTAAATTATACATTGAAAGAGCAACTCCAGGACCTGTAAAATTAAATACTTCATATTTGATTTCATCTTTGCCATCTTCAGAAGTCCATTTTACTTCCATTTTACCTTTACCAGGCACTTTAAAATCTGTAGCTCTATATTGGTCGCCAAAAGCGTGTCTTCCAATAATTATGGGATCTGTCCAAGATGGAACAAGTTTAGGAATATTCGAACAAATAATTGGCTCTCTAAAAACTGTGCCTCCAATAATATTTCTAATGGTACCGTTTGGAGACCTCCACATTTTTTTTAATTTGAATTCTTCTACTCGAGCTTCATCAGGGGTGATTGTTGCACACTTAATTCCTACGCCAACTTTTTTAATTGCATTGGCTGCATCAATAGTTATTTGATCATCTGAATTGTCCCTACTTTTCATACCGAGATCATAATAGTCAATGCCTAAATCAATGTAGGGAAGGATTAATTTATTTTTGATAAATTCCCAGATTATTCTGGTCATTTCATCACCATCTAACTCTACAACTGGGTTTTTTACCTTTATTTTGCTCACTTTATTTAACTATCTTAATAATTGAATTTCGCAATTTTATATACATATTAATAAAAAATTATCAAATAGATGAATATGTTTAGCAAGATATTTCCAAAAATTCACGCTGAAGGGTATAAATTCCTAGTTATTGTAGGAATTATAACAATAATTTTTTATATTTTTAGCAGCTTCCTAGGTTTGCTTGGTTTAGTTCTAACTATTTGGGTTTATTATTTTTTTAGAGATCCAGATAGAATTATTATTAATGATGACAATTATCTTGTAAGTCCCGCAGACGGAGAGGTGATTAAGGTTGAAGAGGTAGATGGCCCAAAAGAACTTGGTTTAGAAAATAAAAAATTTAAAAAAATTAGTATATTCATGAATGTTTTTGATTGTCATGTAAATAGAACTCCATGTAGTGGAAAAATTGAGGAAATTTTATATAAACCAGGAAAATTTGTAAATGCATCTTTAGATAAAGCAAGCGAGGACAATGAGAGAAATTATTACAAAATTAAAGACAGTCACGGTAATAATGTTGTTGTTGTTCAAATAGCAGGATTAGTTGCAAGGAGAATTGTTTGTGAGTCAAACAAGGATCAAGATTTAAAACAAGGTGATAGAATCGGAATGATAAGATTTGGAAGTAGAGCAGATGTGTATTATGAAAATTATGAACCTCTTGTTCAAATTGGTCAAACTTCTATAGCTGGAGAAACATTGCTAGCTAAAAAATAATGGAACCGCAAAAAAAAAAATTTAAGATCGTAAGTGATAAAAAAAGTGCAAGAGTGATCTTGCCAAATATGTTAACTTTAATAGGAGTTTGCATTGGATTAACTTCTATAAGGTTTGCTTTAGATGGCAGATTTGAATTAGCGATCGTAGCAATTATTATCGCAGCTTTAATAGATGGCCTAGATGGAAGAATCGCTAGATTGATAAAAGGAACATCAAAAGTTGGTAAAGAATTAGATTCTTTGACAGATATGATAAGTTTTGGTGTTGCTCCTGCTTTTATTATGTTTTTTTGGAAACTAAATACACTAGGCAAATTTGGATGGTTATTGTGCTTAATTTTTGTGATTTGTGTTGCTCTTAGATTAGCAAGATTTAATGTAAATTCAAATCAAGAACCATCGTGGAGAGATAATTTTTTTGAGGGTGTACCATCTCCAGCTGGAGGAATTTTAGTACTAATACCATTAATCATAAGTCTAAGTGGATTTGAATTATTTCAAATTAATTATGAAATAGTCACGCCAGTCTTTTTTATAGTTACCTCTTTTTTATTAATAAGTAAATTTCCAACTTATTCTTTTAAAAAGATAGTTATTCCAAGAAGAACAACTATATTTCTATTATTTGGTATTGTTCTATTTTTTGGCTTGTTACTTATATACACATTTAATGTAATTGCATTAAGTGCTGTCATTTATGTGTTATTGTTGCCTATTAGTTTTCTTCATTATCAAAAAATTAAAAAGCAACATGAAAATGACAGAATTCAAGATGAAGATGATCTTGAAGATATACTTTAATGAAAAAAAATGTAATTGTTTCATTAGCTGATGCTAATTATTTTCCTCTATTAGATGAGCTAATTAATTCTATTAAAAAATTTAAAGAAAGTGAAAAAATAGCTGTTTGTGTTTTGGATGCAGGATTAACACAAGATCAAAAAGATTTATTGTCAAAAAAAGTAGATGAAATTAAAAAAGCTGATTGGGATATTGAAGTTCCAGATTTTAAAGTAAAAGGAAGAGAATGGTTAAAAAGTCAAGTCTCCAGGGCTTTTTTGCCAAAGTATTTCCCAAACTATAATAAATATTTATGGATTGATTGTGATGCTTGGGTGAATAATTGGGAGTGTGTAGAATTATATTTTAAAGCTTGTGACAATGGTAAATTAGGTATCACACAGACGCTTGGCCCAGGGTATAAAATAATGTCAAAAGTTAACTGGTTGTTTGGAAAACTTGCAATAATTAAATCACAAAATTTTAAACATGCAGTTAAATCTAAAATACCATATGATAAAGCAAGAAAATTAGCTTTCGCACCACATATAAACATTGGTGTTTTTTCTTTAGAAAAAAATTCTCCCGGCTGGGAAAGTTGGCAAAATAATCTTAAACAAACTTTAAAAGCAGGAAATATTTTTGGCTCTGAGGGATTAGCAATTAATATGTCAGTATATATTGATAATTTAGCCACGGAATTTTTACCCCTTAATTGTAATTGGATTGCTAGTAATCTACTGCCAAAATATGATGAAATTAATAATACTTTCGTTGAACCATACTTACCTAATTATAAAATAGGTATAATGCACCTTGCAGCTGGTATTTGGAAAGATGGTAAGGACATGAGGACAAACAAAAATATTGAAATAGAGATTGAAACACTAAGTGATAAGAAAGTTATTAAAAGCTTAAGGTATAATATTTAATTGAAAAAAAATAAAATTTCTAAAAACTGGATCAATAGACAAAAGAGAGATATTTATGTACGCCAGTCAAAAGTTGATGGATATAGAGCGCGATCAGTATATAAATTAATTGAAATAGACAAAAAATTTAAGATCTTTAAAAATAGAATGTTCATTTTAGATATTGGTGCAGCACCTGGAAGCTGGTCTCAATATGCCTCAAAAGCAATAAAAAATGGAAAAATAATATCAATTGATTTGAAAGATATGTTACCGATTAGTAATGGAACTCATATTAAAGGTGATTTTACAGAGCACGATATTCAAGAAAAAATCAAAGAAAATTTAACAAAAGAATTTGATGTAGTCATGTCCGATATGGCTGTAAATACTACCGGTATAAAGAACCTTGACTCAATTCAAACTGGAGAGTTATGTAAAGAGGCAATGATATTCTCAAAAAAAGTAATTTCATCAAAGGGTTATTTCATTTCAAAAATTTTCATGGGCAGTACCTTTAATGAAATTGTCGCACTTGGAAAGAAAATATTTAGAGATGTAAAGGTTTTTAAACCTTTATCAAGTCGAAAAGAATCTAAAGAAAGTTTTATAATTTGTAAAAAAATTAGATAGTCACTTTTATATTTTAAGGAATCATATATAAATGAATATGGATCCTATAAAAGAAGCTCTTACCTTTGATGACGTTACACTAGCTCCAAAATATTCAAACATACTTCCATCGGAAGTTGATACTAGTATTGTATTATCTAAATCCCTTAAACTAAAAATTCCATTATTAACTTCAGCTATGGATACGGTAACAGAGAGCAAAATGGCAATTGCTATAGCTAAAGCTGGAGGCATTGGCATTATCCATCGTAATTTAAATATAAAAAAACAAGTTGAGGAGATTAAAAAAGTTAAAAAAAAAAAATTATTAGTTGGGGCTGCTGTAGGTGCTGGGTCGAATGAACTTGCTAGGGCAAAGGCAATATTAAAAGAAGGTATAAACATGATAGTTGTGGATACTGCACACGGACACACAAAAAAAGTTTCAGAAATGATTAGGTTTATTAAAAAAGAAAAAAATTCAAAAACTGCACTTTGTGCAGGAAACATTGCAACAGCAGAAGCAGCAAAATACTTGGATAAATTAGGGGTAGATATAATTAAAGTTGGAATAGGACCTGGCTCTATTTGTACTACAAGATTGGTTGCCGGTATTGGAGTTCCTCAATTAACTGCAATCTTAAATGTTAGAAATGCTATAAAAAAAAGTAAAGTTAAAATAATATCTGACGGAGGTATTAAGTACTCTGGAGATTTGGCAAAAGCATTTGCTGCTGGAGCTGACGCGGTCATGATTGGATCTTTGTTTGCTGGCACTGATGAAACACCAGGCAAACTTATAAAAAAAAATGGAAAGTTATTTAAAAGCTTTAGAGGCATGGGATCTGTCGGAGCAATGAATAAAGGATCTGCAGATAGATATTTTCAATCTAAACAAAAAGATAACTCTAAATATGTTCCTGAGGGAGTTGAAGGTCTTGCCAAATATAAAGGGAAAGTAAATAAAGTTATCTTTAAATTAGTAGGTGGCTTAAGATCATCTATGGGGTATCTTGGATCTAAACAAATTAAATATTTAAGGAAAAAACCTCAATTTATAAAAATTACAAAAGCTGGATTTTATGAAAGTATGGTACATAATGTCGATATTGTTAAAGATAATAACAAATACTAATGAAAAATATTTTTAAAAAAACTATAGTTATTTATTTTCTTACAAACATATTTCTTAGTTCATTTGCAAGTGAGAACTTTTTTGAGAAAGGTTTAACTCTTTATGAAAATAAAAAATTCGATGATGCGAAGTTTATGTTTGAAAGAAGTATTGTTTTTAATCCGAAAGACTCAAATTCATATTTATATTTAGCCAAAATTTACAACGCTAAAGAAAATCAAGATAAAGAGGAGAAAAATTTAGATGCTACTTTATTAATAGACCCAAATAATGAAGAAGCTATTTTAATGCTAATGAAAATAGGTTTGGAAAAATCAAATTATTCCCAAGTCAAAGATTTATCAAAAACATTTTCTGAGGTTTGTGAAAGTTTATGCAGTGAGAATAAAAAAATTTTAGAGACACTTGCTAATCTAGAGCCAAAAAATGACTCTTGACAAAGGTCTTGATAAAATTTTAATCATTGATTTTGGTTCACAGTTTACTCAATTGATTGCAAGAAGAATAAGAGAGTTTGGTGTATTTTCTGAGATCATTAGTCATAAAAAAATAAAGAATAAAAATATAAACGAAAAAATTAAAGGAATAATTTTATCAGGTGGCCCTTTAAACGTTTATGATATAAAGAAATACTCATTTGATAAAAATATTATCGAAAATGAAATACCAGTACTCGGTATTTGCTTCGGTCACCAAATTTTGTCTAAAATAAAAGGTGGAAGAGTAAAGCAATCAAAACACAGAGAATTCGGTTTAGCTAAAATCTTTAAAAGAAATAATAGTCCGTTAATAAAAAATTATTTCAAAAATAGGAAATACGCGAAAGTTTGGATGAGTCATGCTGATCAAGTTTCTAAATTGCCAAAAAATTTTAAAGTTATTGCATCTAGTCAAAATTCAAAGTTTGCAATTGTCGAAAACAGTCTGCAAAGAATTTATGGAGTACAATTTCATCCTGAGGTGACCCATACTGAAAATGGTAAAATAATAATTAAAAACTTCATTTTTTCAATTTGTAAGATTAAAAAAAATTGGTCAGTAAAAAATCAAAAAATGAAATTGATAAAAGATATAAGAAATAAAGTTGGAAAAAATAAAGTCATATGTGCTTTGTCTGGAGGGGTGGATAGCAGCGTAGTCGCACAATTAATAAACAAAGCAATAGGAAAAAAACTATACTGTATTTTTGTAAATACAGGTCTTTTAAGAAAAAATGAGGAAAAACAAGTAGTTGATACGTTTAAAAAGAGATTAAAAATTAATCTAATTTATGTAAATGCTGAAAAAGAGTTTTTAAGAAAACTCAAAAATATTTCAGATCCAGAAAAGAAGAGAAAAATAATAGGAAATCTTTTTATAAAAATTTTTGAAAAATATGCTAAGAAAATTAAAAATGTAAGATTTTTAGCTCAAGGAACTCTTTATCCAGACTTAATTGAGAGTAAATCTGTTACAGGCAGCCAAACCTCTAAAATTAAATCACATCATAACGTAGGTGGTCTTCCAAAGAAAATGAAATTGAAATTAGTAGAACCTCTAAGGTTTTTATTTAAGGATGAAGTGAGAAAATTAGGTTTAGATCTAAATTTAAATAAAGAAATCATCTCTAGACATCCTTTTCCTGGACCTGGTTTAGCAATAAGAATGCCCGGTATCATAACAAAAGAAAAGATTAAAATTTTAAAGGAAGCTGATTATTATTTTATTACTGCTTTAAAAGAAAATGGTTTTTATAATAAGATTTGGCAAGCTTATGCTGCCTTACTTCCTGTTAAGACTGTAGGTGTAATGGGTGATAATAGAACTTACGAATATTTGTGTTTATTGAGAGCTATTACCTCTGAGGATGGTATGACAGCAGACTTTTATGAATTTAAAAAGCCTTTTATTCAAATGATTTCGAATAAAATTGTAAATAGTATAAGAGGAATAAATAGGGTAGTTTATGACGTTACATCTAAGCCACCTAGTACTATTGAGCTTGAATGAAAAAAATTAAAAACATTGTCGAAAAAAAAAATAAATCAAAAATTGTATGTCTTACAGCTTACTCAAAAAATATCGCAGAAGAGGTTGATAAACATGTTGATATTGTTTTAGTTGGTGATTCTCTGGGTTCAGTTTTATATAACTATTCCTCAACAAAAAAAGTCACTTTAACAGAAATGATAAATCACTCCAAAAGTGTGAGATTGGGTATCAAAAAAAGTTTAATGGTTGTTGATATGCCTTTCAAAACTTACAGCACAAAGTCTCTAGCATTAAAGAATGCTAAGAAAATTCTGAAAGAGACTAAATGTGATGCAGTAAAATTAGAAGGTGGCAAAAGAGTTATCGAACAAATAAAGTTCTTAATTAAAAATAAAATCCCAGTTATGGGTCATATTGGTCTACTTCCCCAATCAACAAAAAAATTTAAATCTAAGGGAAAAACGAATAGTGAAATAAAGAACTTAATAAGTGATGCAATGTTGCTACAAGAAAGTGGAGTATTTGCAATTGTTTTAGAGTGTGTAAAAACTGAAATTGCAAAACTCATTACTCAAAAATTGAATATTCCAACAATAGGAATTGGTTCATCTGTGTATTGTGATGGTCAAGTTTTAGTGACTGATGATTTAATTGGATTAAATCATACTAACATTAAATTTGTTAAAAGATTTTCTAATGTTAAGAAGTATATTAATGATGGTATTAAAAAATATGCCTCAGAGGTAAGAGAAAAAAAATACCCTAAAAAAAAACATTCTTATTAGAAATATTTTTTAAATTTTTCATTTATAGACAATATATCTAGATCAACAAGACCACCAATTACCAATTGTAGAGCAACAAGCAGGATAAACCCTAAACCCACATAAGCAATCCATAGATGTTTTTGAATATAGTTTGCAAGATAGGTTGCCATAGCACCAGTGAGAATAACTGATAATACAAGACCAAAAATCATAAAACCGAAATTACCTTTTGCAGCTCCGACTACACCAATTACATTATCAAAACTTATTGTGATATCAGCAAATAAAACTTTATACACACTTTGAATGTATGAAGGTTCTTTTGATTTTTTAGTTGGAGATTTAACTTTTTTTATCTCAAAAAGATCTTTTCTTAAATCATTAACAATCCAAATCAGGAGCAAACCACCCAGGATTTTTATAAAATAAAATTCAAATAAATATGTAGCAAATAATGCAAAAACAATTTTAAAAATTAATGCTCCAGCCACACCCCATAAAATAATTTGTCTTCTATTTTTTGGCGCAAAATTAGCTGCAATTAATCCAATTATAATTGCATTATCTGCTGCCAAGATTATATCAATGAAAATAATCTGAACTAGTGTGAGTGCTTCTTCTAACAAAGTAAGCCTATAGTATTAGATATTTTAGATTATTCAATTAAAAGTAGTGTAATTTTTTTATTGATAATTATTTTAATACATAATGAAATGCTTTTAAAAAAAATGGAGGATAAATGAAATTCATAAAATACTTATTAATTATTTTAGTTTCATCAATTTTGTCAATTAATTCTTCTTTTGCAGAAAAATGGGACATGGCGCTTGCTTATGGTGCTGGTAATTTTCATTCTGCAAATGCAACTGAATTTGCAAAAAATGTAACTGAAAAAAGTGGTGGAAAACTTACCATAGTTACTCATCCTGGAGGTTCATTATTTAAAGGTGGAGAAATCTTTAGAGCAGTGAGAACTGGTCAGGCTCAGATTGGAGAAAGATTTATGTCAGCTTTAGGTAAAGAGGACCCTTTACTGGAAGTAGACTCACAGCCATTCTTGGCAACATCTTACTCGGATGCAATGAAATTATACAAAGCATCTAAAGCTGAGATCATTAAAGGCTTAGATGAAAAAGGTTTGGTATTTCTTTACGCTGTGCCATGGCCAGCACAAGGCTTATATAGCAAAAAGGAAATCAACTCTGTTAATGACCTTAAAGGTTTAAAGTTCAGAGCATATAATTCTGCAACAATTAGAATCGCTGAGCTAACAGGTATGGCGCCAACAAAAATTGAAGCTGCTGAAATTAGCCAAGCATTTTCTACAGGTGCTGTTGAAAGTATGATCACTTCCCCTACGACAGGAAAAAATTCTAAAATATGGGAAAATGGTGTGAAATATTTTTATGATATAGCAGCTTGGTTCCCAAAAAATATGGTGATTGTAAATAAAGATGCTTGGAATAAACTTGATCAATCTACAAAAGATATAGTGATGAAACAAGCAGCTTTAGCGGAAAGAAAAGGCTGGCAATTATCCAAACAAGGAAATGTTGGCGATAAAAAAGCCTTGGCTGATGCTGGTATGGTAGTAGGTACAGTGAATGCATCTTTACAAGCTCATTTTGAAAAAGTAGGTGAGACGATGGCGAAGGAATGGTCTAAAAAAGCTGGTTCAAGAGGAGCAGCTGTCTTATCTAGTTATAAATAATTATATATTAAATTAAGGCCACTTATAATAATAAGTGGCCTTAAATTTTATGCTAGAGTCTTTAAATAAGAATCTTAACAAACTTTATAAATTTTCAGGTTATATCGCTGCAATATTTTTAATTTTAGTTGCAGTTTTTATATTAATAGGTATCTCATCAAGAATATTTGGTTTTTATATTAGAGGCCTTGCAGAATACTCTGGTTATTGTATGGCTGCAGCATCTTTTTTTGCATTAGCTTATACATTTGTTGAAAACGGTCACATAAGAATTACTCTTTTTCTGGAAAAATTATCAGGGTTAAAAAGAAAATTTATTGAAATCTGGTGTCTAAGTGTAGCAACTTTTTTTTCAGGTTACTTAGCATTTTATTTTATTAAGATGTTAATTATTTCGTATAAATTTCAAGAAAGAAGTGAGGGTGCAGACGAGATTTTAATTTGGATTCCTCAATCGAGTGTAGCCCTTGGTTCCTCTATTTTCTTTATCTGTGTTTTTCATCAACTTATTTTGATATTTAAAAAAAGTTAAATGGCTGAAATCTTCTTAACAATATTTTTTATTAGTGTTTTATTGTTTTTTCTTGGTTCTGGTATTTGGGTAGCCTTAAGTATGATTGGAGTATCTGCAATAGGTATGATGTTATTTACATCAAGACCAGTTGGAGATGCAATGGCAACAACAATATGGGGTACTTCATCATCATGGACACTTACAGCATTACCTTTGTTTGTCTGGATGGGAGAAATTTTATTTAGAACAAGACTTTCTGAGAATTTGTTTAAAGGTTTATCTCCGTGGATGCAAAAATTACCCGGAGGTTTAATTCACGTAAATGTAGTCGGTTGTGCTTTATTTGCTGCAATTTCAGGTTCCTCTGCAGCCACAGTTGCAACTGTAGGGAAGATGTCTATACCCGAGTTAAGAAAAAGAAATTATCCTGAGAAAATTTTACTGGGTAGTCTTGCTGGTTCTGGAACACTAGGCTTATTGATACCTCCATCAATAATTTTGATTATTTATGGAGTGGCTGTTCAAGAGTCTATTGCAAAATTATTTATAGCGGGAATCTTACCCGGGATAATGGTTGCGTTGATTTTTATGTCATATGTTATTTTCTGGTCCTTAATAAACAAAAAACAAATGCCCAAAATTATTGAGGAATATTCAATTTTTGAAAAGATAAAAAGATCTAAACAACTTTTACCTGTAATTTTTTTAATTTCTGCAGTTATAGGTTCAATATATACCGGTATAGCTACTGCAACTGAGGCAGCATCCTTGGGAGTTGTTGGAGCTTTAATTTTGTCTTATTTTCAAAAAAGTTTAACTTTAGAAACTTTTAGAACATCCCTATTAGGGGCAACAAAAACATCCTGCATGATTGCATTTATCTTAGCAGGCTCAACTTTCCTATCTTTAGCAATGGGTTTTACAGGTTTACCTAGAAACTTGGCTGTATGGATTCAAAATATGGATTTATCTCCTTATGTATTAATTTTTGTTTTAATGATTTTTTATATAATTTTAGGGATGTTTCTTGATGGTATCTCGGCAGTAGTATTGACGATGGCTATTATAGAACCAATGATTAGACAAGCGGGTTTTGACATGATTTGGTTTGGTATATTCTTAGTTATCGTTGTAGAGATGGCCCAAATAACACCACCTGTGGGTTTTAATTTATTTGTTCTGCAAGGTATGGCAAATAAAGACATGGGCTATATTGCTCGAAGTGCGTTTCCATTATTTTTGTTAATGGTTCTAGCAGTTATATTAGTTGTGATTTTCCCAGAGATTGCTTTGTGGCTACCAGAACAGATGATTAAAAATATTAATTAATATTTAGAAACTTTTTCTCCAGCTATAATTGCTTTCAGGTCATCGTACTCTTTACAATCGCAACCTTTTAAAACTTCTAATCTTTCAATTGCAAGATTATGTCTATTTGTTGCTACGTAAAGTTCACCTAAATATTCATTAATACCAATGTGGTAAGGACTGATAGCCAAACCTTGAAGATAAAATTTCTCTCCATTTTCAAAATCACCTAATTTTCTAGAAGTGAAGCCTAAATAATTTAAAGTATCTGGTTTATTTGGTTTTTTATTATTTGATTTAATTAAAAGTTTAAAAGCTTTTTCATAGCTAGACTTAGCTTTATCACTTTTACCTTTTTTCTCATTTTTTTTAGCTGTCTTAATTAATTTAACAGCCTTTTCATAATTTGATTTTGTTGCAGTTCCACCACTACTGCTGTCACTCGATCCAGCTGAATAAGAGTTAGTTGTTAAAGCTAAGGACAACAAAAGTGTAAAAAATATTTTTTTAATCATTTTTAAATTTACTCATATTATTTAAAGTTTTTAACTTAAGTCCATTATCCAGCAAGATTTGCTTAATCGATCTAGCAGTAGCCAATGAACTAATATTGTCACCATGTATACAAACAGAGTCGATTTCACAAGGTATTTGCTTTCCACTGTGACAATTAAGCGACTGATTTTTAACCATACTTAAAACGTGTATTTTTGCTTGTTCTGGATCTGCAATTAAGGCATGAGGTTTTTTTCGGGAGACAAGATTACCGTCGTCCTCATAATTTCTGTCCGCAAATATCTCGCAAGCTATTTTCATATCAAGTTTTTTTGCAGCTTCCTCCATTTTAGATCCAGTTGGAACTAAATAAATCAAATCTTTGCTAATTCCTTTAATACTTTTTGCAAGTATTGTTGCTAAATCAATATTTTCACATGCCATATTATTTAAAGCTCCATGAGGCTTGATATGTGTAACGTTTTCTCCTTGGTCTAATGCTAATTTTTGAAGAATCTCGTATTGATCCATTATAAGTTTTTCAATTTCTGCGTCAGATAAATTCATTCTTTCTCTTCCAAAATTTTCTGGATCATTGAAAGATGGATGTGCACCGATACTTACACCATTTTTTTTTGATATTTCTATGACTTGTCTCATAGTTTCCTTATCACCAGCATGGTACCCACAAGCGACATTTGCAGAATTAACTATTTCTAATAATTCTGGATCATGTTTATTTGAATGATATTTTGATTTTTCTCCTAAATCACAATTTATATTAATTTCCATAGTCATAAATGTTAAGTATATCATGGCATGATAAAAAATATATTAAATCTTGGTGACGCGGCATTATATTGTGACTTTGGTAAAGAGATAAATAGAGAGACCAATACTCAAGTAATTAGATATTTCAAAAGTATTCAGAAAGAAAATATTGTATCAATAAATAATTTATCTCCTTCTTATAATAAATTAATAATTTCTTTTGATTTAAAAAAAACGAATTTTAAAGATTTAAAAAAGTTAATAGAAAACCTTGATATTACGAATGAAGATGATTTAGAAAATAAAAAAATTGAAGTTCCAGTGTGTTGTGACGAAAATTTTGCTTTAGATATAGTGAGATTGGAGAACAAACTTAATCTTAAAAGAGAAAAAATTTATGAAAATTTTTTTAGTAAAGAATTCTTTTGTTATATGACAGGCTTTATTGCGGGAATGCCTTTTTTAGGGGATTTATCTAAAAATATGAGAGCAAAGCGTCTAGAAACTCCCAGAGTTAGGGTTCCAAAAGGATCAGTAGCATTGACTGAACAGTTTGCAAATATTTATACTTTCGAAAGTCCAGGTGGATGGAATGTTATTGGTAATAGCCCATTAAGAATATTTGATAGCTCAAAAGAAGAAAGCCCAAATTTAATAAATCCAGGTGATATTGTTTTATTTAAAGAAATATCAAAAAATCAATATGAAAATTATAATGAGTAAAAATTATTTTCAAGTTATCAGGGCAGGAATTCACACTACTTTTCAAGATGAGGGTCGAAAAAATCTTTACCATGTTGGAATTCCTTTTAGTGGAGCAATGGATAAAAGAAATTATTTATTATCAAATAAACTTGTTGGTAATAAGATAAATTCACCTGTTTTAGAATTTGCGTACCAAGGACCTTTACTAAAATATTTTGGAAATAAAATTAATATTGCGATCACAGGTGATGTAAATTTTCGGATTAAAAAAAGAGATATAACTATTGATGGTAACTGCTATCAATCTTTAAATTTAGAAGATGGTGATGAAGTAGATATTTTATCTACTAATAAGTCTGTGTATGGATATTTAGCTATTGGTGGTCAAATAGACTTAAAATATCAATGGTCAAGTTGTTCTATAAATACAAAAGCTAGTATTGGTGCAAATGATGGTAAAAAGTTCGAAAATGAACAAGTGATAAATATTTTAAAATTAAATAATCAATCAGTGGAAAAAAAATTAAATTATATAAATACTAAAATAGAAAATATTAGAATAATTAAAGGAACAAATTTTGATTATTTTTCAGATAAAGGAAAAAATATCTTTCTAGAAAAAGTATTTATTGTTTCAAAGTTAACTGATCGTATGGGTATGAGATTAGAGGGACCGAAAATAGAAAATGTTATTGACACCAACATTAAATCAGAAGGATTGATAAAAGGAGTAATACAAGTACCTGCAGATGGTAATCCTATTGTTATGCTGTCAGACCATGGGACCATAGGAGGCTATCCAAAAATAGGAGTAGTAATAAGTGCCGATTATGACAAATTAGTTCAACTATCACCAGGTTCTAAAATAAAGTTTAAGCAAGTTGATTTATCTAGCGCAGAGAATTTATTTAAGTTATATGACTTAGAAACTCAAAATTTAATTTCTCAAATTGAATGAACATAATCAAAACAATACCTGGACCTATTCTAGTTTTTTTTGGTGCTGTAAGCTTAAGTTTTGGAGGATTAATTGTTAAGTCTTTTGAGGGCTCAACGCTATGGCAAATTTTATTTTGGCGATCATTTTTCTTTATAATTGTTGTTAGTTTTTTTCTTTTGATCACTTATAAAAAAAAATTTTTTAGTGCTTTAACCAATTCTGGAATTCCTGGATTTGTTGGTGGAGCTATTTTATCTTTGGGTTTTGCTAGTTATGTGTTTGCTATGTATGAAACTACTGTAGCAAATACAAATTTTATTATTCAAACACAAACCCTTTTTTTGGCAATATTTGGTTATGTTTTTTTGAAGGAGACAATATCTAGACTTACTTTTTTTTGTATATTGCTTGCTATCTCAGGTATTTTTTTGATGCTTGGAACTTCAATTTCTCCTGGCGAAATGACAGGCAATCTTGTGGCATTTGTAATGCCTATCTCTTTTGCAATTTTAATATTAATAGTAAGAAAGTTTCCTGAAGTTGATATGATTCCACTTCAATTAGTAGCAGGTATATTTGCAATGATAATTGGATTATTAATGTCGCCAACAATAATTATATCTTCGAAAGATATTTTTTTGGGGTTTTTAGCAGGTTTTTTTCAATTAGGTTTTGGTTTTATACTTATTACAATTGGGGCAAGGTCAACTCCTTCAGCTTTTGTTGGTATAATAATGTTAACAGAGGCTGTTCTGGGTCCATTGTGGGCCTGGATGTTCGCAAATGAGAATCCGCCTTTGTTTGTTTTAATTGGAGGTTCAATAGTTATTACTGCAGTCGTTTTGCAGTTTTTGAATAAATTTTTAATTAAAAAGAAAGCATATTAGCCATTTATGTTTATATTAATTTATGATATAAAGAGTTTAATTACGGGAGAGACTACAAAATTTTTGTAGCGCCGAAGGAGCAACTACCCAGGAATCTCTCAGGCAAAATGGACCGTAACATATTAACTCTGGAAAGAGATTAAATTCTCGCCGAAGGAGCAAAACTCTCAGGCAAATATACAGATGGGTAAAAAGAGTTAATATGGATACAAAAAAAACATCGCTTTATCAATTGCATCAAGACAGCAAAGCAAAATTTGTAGAATTTGCAGGATATCAAATGCCAATTCAATATTCTGAGGGTATTGTTGAAGAACATAAGTTCACCAGAAACCATTCTGGTATTTTTGATGTTTCGCATATGGGTCAATTATTTATCTATGGCCAAGAGGATTTAGTTGATGATTTAGAGAGAATTTTTCCATTAGATTTAAAAAATTTAAAACTAAACCACTCAAAATATAGTTTTTTAATGAGTGACAATGCCGGAATTTATGACGATCTGATTATTACTAAAATCAAAGATGGCTTTTTAATAATTCTAAATGCTGCTTGTAAAGAAAGTGATTATAAAATTTTAAAGAGACTATTAAATGATAAATATAAAATGATTTTGGATGAAGAAAGATCTCTAATTGCAATCCAAGGACCTAAATCTGTAGAAATTTTAAAGAGTGTTATTCAAGGTGTTGAAAATTTAAATTTCATGTCAGGTAATTGGTTCACACTGGATGATTACAATATTTATGTTACAAGATCAGGATACACTGGTGAAGATGGTTTCGAGGTATCATTAACTAATGAATTTGCAGACAAGTTTACAAGAAGATTAATTGATAAAGGTGCAAAATTAATTGGTCTTGGAGCGCGAGATACTTTAAGATTGGAAGCTGGTCTATGCCTATATGGTCATGAATTAAGTAAAGACAAGACTCCGGTTGAGGCAAATTTAAAATGGGCAATTTCAAAAGAGAGAATTTTAAAAGGAAACTTTATTGGATCAGATATAATTACTAAACAATTAAACAATGGAGTGAGCAAGATAAGAGTAGGGATAAAGCCGGAGGGAAGAATAATCGCTAGAGAAAAAACTAAAATATATAATGAAACCGATTTAGAAATTGGTGAAATAACAAGTGGAACATTTGGACCAAGTGTTAACGGCCCTGTAGCCATGGGATACGTAGAAAATGAATTTTCTAAAAAAAATACTAAAATATTTTTAGAGGTTAGAGGTAAAAAACATCCAGCTACAATTTGTGGTTTGCCTTTTTATAAAAAAAGTTATGTAAAAGGAGTTATCTAATGAGTGAAGTAAAATTTTCTAAAGAACACGAGTGGATTAAATTAGATGGAGATATAGCCACTATTGGGATAACTAAGCATGCAACAGAAATGCTCGGAGATATAGTTTTTGCGGAACTCCCAGAAAAAGGATCTAATGTAGAAAAAGATGGAACAGCAGGGGTAGTGGAATCTACAAAAGCTGCAAGCGATGTATACACACCGGTAAGTGGCGAGGTTGTTGATTTAAATCAATCTATTGTTGATGACCCATCAAAAATAAACCAGGATCCAGAAAGCTCTGCCTGGTTCTTTAAATTAAAGATTAAAGATAAATCAGAGATGGATACTTTAATGAATAAAGCTGAATATGATAAATTTGCAAAGGAGAGCTCCGCATAATGTTACACAATTCACAAAAAGATTTTTTGAAAAGACACATCGGTCCAACAGAAGAGGATCAATTAAAAATTTTAAAAAAATTAAATTATAAATCTCTAAATGATTTAATAGACAATACTGTACCAGAAAAGATACAGTTTAAGGGCGAACTCAATATTGGTGAGTCGAATTCTGAATATGAAGCTTTAAGAAAACTAAAAGTAATTTCAAAAAAAAATCAAATTTACTCAAATTTTATTGGTATGGGTTATTATGGAACGTATACACCATATGTAATTTTAAGAAATATATTAGAAAATCCAGGTTGGTATACTTCCTATACACCTTATCAGCCAGAAGTAGCTCAAGGAAGATTAGAAATGTTATTAAACTTTCAACAAATGATTGTTGATTTTACAGGAATGGATATTGCAAACGCATCTTTGCTTGACGAAGGTACGGCGGCTGCAGAGGCTATGGGTTTAAGTCACAGACTAAATAAAAATGACAGTAATTTAGTTTTTGTTTCAGAAAATTGTCACCCACAAACAATTGAAGTTATACAAACTAGGGCAGAGCCTATGGGTCTAAAAGTTCTTGTTGGAAATGAGGATAAAGTTTTAGAACAATTAAAAGAAGATATTGTTTGTGGAATTTTACAGTACCCTGGAACTTTAGGTGACATTAAGGATCCTAGCGAGGCAATAAGCAAGATACATAAAAAAAATGGTAAAGCAATTTTAGCATGCGATCTTCTAGCTCTTGCTAAGTTAAAAACACCAAGAGAACTTGGAGCTGATATTGCAGTTGGTAGTTCTCAAAGGTTTGGTATTCCTATGGGTTATGGAGGACCTCATGCAGCATTTTTTGCAACGAAAGATGAATTTAAAAGATCAATGCCAGGAAGAATAGTTGGTGTTTCAGTGGATAGACATGGCAATAAAGCTTATAGATTATCACTACAGACTAGAGAACAACATATCAGAAGAGATAAAGCTACAAGCAACATTTGTACCGCTCAAGCCTTGTTAGCAATAGTTTCTGCAGCATATGCTATTTATCATGGTCCAAATGGAATAAGAAATATTTCTGAGAGAGTGTCTCAATTAGCAAAAAATTTTGCTGATAAAATAAAGCAATCTGGATATGAATTATATTCAGATTATTTTTTTGATACGGTAACAATTGTTACTAAAGAAAAGACTGATCAAATTTTCAAAAATGCTTTAGCTCAAAAAGTGAACATTAGAAAAGTAAATTCAGAAATGCTTGCTGTTTCTTTTGATGAAAAGAAAAATGTTTATAGAGTAAATCAATTACTAAAAATTTTTAATGCAGCAGAGTCTATCAAAAAAGAGGATCCCACGGTAAGTTTACCCAATCTACCAAAAAATTTATTAAGAACTTCTAAGTATTTAGAACATCCTGTTTTTAATTCGTATCATTCAGAGACAGAAATGCTTAGATATTTAAAAAAGCTAGAAGATAAGGATATAGCTCTTAATAGAACTATGATTGCTCTAGGCTCATGTACGATGAAATTAAATGCTACCGCAGAAATGATACCTATTTCTTGGAGAGAATTAGCAGAGCCTCATCCATTTGTGCCTATTGAACAGATGGAAGGATATAGAACAATGTTCACAGATCTTAAAAATTGGTTAAGATCAATCACTGGTTTCTCAGGGGTTTCACTTCAACCCAATGCAGGTGCCCAAGGTGAATATGCAGGTTTAATGGTAATAAGAAAGTATCATTTAGATAGAGGTGATAATAATAGAAATATATGTTTAATACCGAGTTCAGCACACGGGACTAATCCTGCAAGTGCTCAAATGGTTGGAATGAAAGTCGTTGTAGTTAATTGCGATAAGGAGGGGAATGTTGATTTTGAGGATTTAAAGAAAAAAGCAGAATTACATTCTGAAAATCTTGGCGCATTAATGGTAACTTATCCATCTACACACGGAGTTTTTGAGGAAAAAATATCAGATATTTGTGATTTAATTCATAAACATGGAGGTCAAGTTTATATGGATGGGGCAAATTTAAATGCTCTAGTAGGAATCGCAAAACCTGGAAATTTTGGCCCAGATGTTTGTCATATTAACTTACACAAAACCTTTTGTATTCCACATGGTGGAGGAGGACCTGGGATGGGACCGATTGCATGCAAAAGACATTTACAGGTTTATCTGCCTAATCATCCAGTTGTCAAAGATTGTGGGCCCGCAACTGGAATTGGTGCAGTTTCTGCCGCTCCATGGGGAAGCTCAAGTATTTTGTCAATTTCATGGATGTACATTAAGATGATGGGGTCTGAAGGACTTAAACTAGCTACTAAAGTTGCAATTTTAAACGCCAATTATATTGCTAATAGACTTAAAGATCATTTTCCTATTTTGTATAAAGGTTCAAAAGGTAACGTAGCGCATGAATGTATAATTGATATCAGAACAATTAAGTCTGAGACTGGAGTTACTGAGGAAGATATTGCGAAAAGATTAATTGATTACGGATTTCATGCTCCAACAATGTCATGGCCAGTTGCTGGTACAATGATGATTGAACCAACTGAAAGTGAGAGTTTATCAGAGCTTGACAGATTCTGTGACACATTGATTAATATAAAACTAGAAATAGATAAAATTAAGTCTGGAAAATTCGATAAAGTCGATAATCCAATTAAGAATGCTCCTCATACAGACATGGAGCTTGCTTCAGATGACTGGGAGCATAAATATTCAAGAGAGGAAGCAGCTTATCCAGCTAAATTTTTAAAATTAAATAAATTTTGGCCACCAGTTGCACGCGTAGATAATGTTTATGGAGATAAGAATATCTTTTGTACTTGTCCTAGTATGGATGAATTTAAAGAAGATGCAGCTTAATTAATGAAAGTAGCTGTAATTGGCTCAGGCATATCAGGGTTAAGCGCAGCTTATTATTTATCAAAAAATCATCAGGTAGATCTTTTTGAGAGAGAGGATCATTTTGGTGGTCACTCTTATACAGTTGATGTAATTCTTAATAAAAAAAAATTATCTGTCGACGTCGGATTTATTGTATTTAACCATCAGACATATCCAAATTTAATAAATTTTTTTAAAGAGATTGATATTGAAATTGAAAAAAGTGACATGTCATTTTCTGTTTCTGTAGAAGATTCTAATTATGAGTATTGTGGTAAAGGTTTGTCGGGTATCTTTGCTAACAAATCTAACTTATTGAATATTGAATTTCTCAAAATGTTTTTTGATATTTTAAAATTTTATAAAACTTGTGATAATATTTCAGAAATTGATCAAAAAATAACTTTAGATGATTTTTTAAAAAAAAATAAATGGTCTAGAGGTTTTATTAATTATCACATTATACCAATGGTATCTGCTATTTGGTCTATGCCACCCTATGAGGCAGGGAAAATGCCTATGAATTTTTTCTTAAAATTTTTTCAAAATCATGGCTTATTTAGACTTAAAAACAGACCTCAGTGGTACACTGTGGCTCAAAGAAGTAGAGCATATGTTAATAAAGTTTTATCCTTAATCGGTGGTCAATATTATAAAAATTATAAAATAAAATCTGTAAAAAGAATTTCATCTGGATTACAAGTTTATTATGGTGGCAATAATGAATTTTTTCATTATGATAAAGTCATTCTCGCAACTCATGCAAATGAGGCCTTAAATTTGATAGATAATCCATCAGATGAGGAAAGAAATATATTATCAAATTTTAGTTACAGAGAAAATTTAGCAATATTGCATACAGACGAAAACATAATGCCTAAAAATAAAGATGTATGGTCCTCATGGAATTCTTTTGTTGATAAAAAGAATACAAGCAAAAACTCACTTTCATACTGGTTAAATCTTCTTCAAAACTTAAAAAATGAAAAAAATATATTTTTGACCTTAAATCCTATAAAAAAAATATCTGAGGATAAAATTATAAAAAAAATTAATTTTACACATCCTTATTACGATCAAAAAGCTTTAGAGAATCAAAAAAATTTAAAAAGTATTCAAAATAAACAAAATATATTGTTTTGTGGAAGTTATTTCGGTTACGGTTTTCATGAGGATGGCATAAAATCATCAATTGAAATGTTGAAAAACTTAAATGACTAGTTCAATTTATAATGGCACAGTTATTCACAAAAGATTTAAACCAAAAACTCATTTTTTTAAATATAGTGTATTTTCACTTTTAATAGACTTATCAGAGCTAGACCAGCTAGATAAAAATATTAAATTTTTTTCATTTAACAAATTTAATTTAATAAGTTTTTTTGAAAAAGATCATGGTGACAGAGATGGATCTTCATTAATATCATGGGTAAAAAAAAATTTAGATGAAAATAATATTAGTCCAAAAGATATAAAAATAAAACTTTTATGCTATCCAAGAATTTTTGGATATGTTTTCAATCCCTTAAGTGTTTTTTTTATTTACGACATTAATAATAAATTAATTGCTATTTTATACGAAGTTAAGAATACGTTTGGTGAACAACATACATATATTTTTAAAGTTGAAGATGACACTAAACTTTTTCAACATAACTGTTCAAAAAAATTTCATGTGTCACCGTTCATAGAGATGGATTGTAATTATTTTTTTAGAATTCTAAAACCCTGTGAAAGAATATCTGTTATTATAGATCAATACCAGTCTGATGAAAAAATCTTGTATGCATCTCAGGATGGAAAAAGAAAAGACTTAAATAGTAAAGAATTATTAAAATCATATATAAAACACCCACTTATGACTTTTAAAATAATATCTGCGATACATTTTGAAGCGTTTAAACTGTGGACCAAAGGTATTAAATTTATCCAAAGAAAATTAAAAATTAAGAATAATATTACATTTGAGAGTTAATGAATTTAAATACCGTTTCAGATAAAATAGTCTTTAGCATTTTAAGAGATATAAAATTTGGTCATTTAGAGCTAACTAATTACGATGGAAAAAAATATAGTTTTGGAAACGCCAAAGATAATTTAAAAGCTAATATAAAGATAAAAAATAAAAACTTTACTTTTAATTTAATTAAATCAGGTAGTGTAGGTCTTGCAGAATCCTACATGAATGACTATTTCGAGACGAATAATTTATCTAATTTGATAGAGATTACAGCAAGGAATATTAAACAAATTCATAAATTTTCTGGACTGTTAGATTTTCCTTTTATTAATTATTTAAAAAATATTTTTATAAAAAACACAAAAAATAGAAGCAAAACTAACATTTCAAAACACTATGACCTTGGTAATGAATTCTTTTCTTTATGGTTAGACAAAACACTAACTTACTCAAGTGCGATATTTGATGAAAAAAATAAAGATTTATCTGATGCTCAAAATAATAAATATCAAAAACTAATAGACTTAATTAAACCTGGAACTGGAGATAAAGTTTTAGAAATAGGTTGTGGTTGGGGAGGTTTTGCTGAGTATGTTGGTAAAAAGTATGATGTGAAATTAGACTGTATTACAATTTCAAAAAAACAATTCGAGTATGCTAAAGAAAGAATTTATAAGTGTGGACTAAATGAAAAAGTTAACATCCAAATAAAAGATTATAGAGATTTAAAAGATAAATATAATTCTATTGCATCTATAGAAATGATTGAGGCAGTAGGTCAAAATTATTTGGAAGGTTACTTCAAAACAATTAAAAATAATTTATCGAACAATGGAAGCGCTGCTATTCAAGCAATAACAATTGATGATAATCTTTTTGACAGATACAAATATAAACAAGACTTCATTCAAAAATATATTTTTCCTGGAGGTTTTCTTCCAAACAAAGGCAGTATAGATAAGTATGTTTCAAACAATGGCTTGACTATAAAATCTTACGAATCTTATGCTGATCATTACTCAAATACACTTGCTATTTGGAGAAATGAATTTAATAGGAAATGGGAGTTGATTAAAAAACAAGGTTTTGATTTAACATTCAAAAGGATGTGGGAATTTTATTTATCTTATTGTGAAGCAGGCTTTAAGTCTAAAAATATTGATTTAATTCAATTTTCTATACAGAATAAATAATAGAGGAGACAATGCGCGAGATAAAACTTATCAAACCAATTTTATTGATAATTTCTTTATTCTTAATTACAAACTGTTCAAATAATATAATGAAACCAGAAGACTTTATAAATAAAAAACCAAGATTAATAATTGAGGAATACTTATCGGGTAATGTAAAAGCATGGGGTGTTTTACAAAATCGATCTGGGAAAGTTATAAGGCAGTTCTCAGCAGATCTAGATGGTAAATGGGATGGTAATCAATTAATCCTTGATGAAAAATTTAATTGGGATGATGGTGAAATTCAAACAAGACAATGGCAAATTACCAAAATTGATGAAAATAATTATGAAGGTACAGCTGGCGATGTAGTGGGTAAAGCAAGGGGATATTCATATGGTCCAGCGTTCAAATTTGAGTATGTTTTATTGGTTCCCGTAAAAGGTAAACAAATGAAAATTACTTTCGATGATTGGATTTTTAAACAAGATGATAGAGTGGCTATAAATAAAGCAACAATGACTAAATTTGGTTTTAAGGTAGCAGAATTAACAGTCGTTTTTGTTAAAGACTAATTTTTTTTCTGATACTTTGTCATTTTACCTATTAGACTAAAATATAATTTACTCGGTAAAAAACTAAAAAGTTTAAGAATTAATGTTAAAGATTTTGGAAAATGGATCTCAAAGATATTTTTATTTACTAATCCATCATATATTTTGTCAGCGGCATACTCTGCAGTTTTTAAAAAAGGCATTTTAAAATCATTTTTATCTGTCATAGGAGTTTTGATAAAACCAGGAGAAACTAGACAAACACGCACATTTGAACGACCAAAATCAAAATATAAACTTTCAGCCAAGTTATTTAAAGCTGATTTTGATGGTCCATAACCTGTCGAATTAGGCAGTCCTCTATAACCTGCTATAGATGAAACTATAGCAATTATTCCTTCTCTTTTATTTTTAAAATATTTCTCTACAGCTTTGATACTATTTAATGTACCAAAAAAATTGACTTTGAAAACATCTTCGATTTCTTCAACATCAATTTCCTTTTCTGTTCTTGGATTCCATTTACCTGTTGAAAAAAAACAAATATCAATTTTTTTAAATTTGTTTTTAATTTCTTCAAAGACCTCTTTGCATTTATCTTTGTCAGTGACATCTAGTGGAAATGGCACAATATTATCATGACCATTAGATAAATCTTTTAGTAGATTTTCTCTCCTAGCAGATACAGCAACATTCCAACCCATAATTGCAAATTTTAAAGCAAGAGCCTTTCCAATACCTGAACTTGCACCAGTTATCCAAATTGTTTTTTTATTCATTTTATAAAGATGTATAATACCATTATGCTAAAAAATAAAATTTTATCATTTATTCTTTTTTTTATAATAACTTTTTCAGCCTCTTTTGTTGGGGGATTAGTTTCAATAAATTTAAAAGAGCCATGGTATTCAACACTTATTAAATCAAATTTTAATCCCCCAGATTGGGTTTTTGCCCCTGTTTGGACTATTTTATACATTATGATGACTATGGCAGTCTGGAACTTCTGGCATAGCAAAAATCGAGATATGAATACAGTTTATATTTATTTTATTCATATAATAATAAATACAACTTGGAGTATTGTATTTTTTGCATTCCACAAAATATTTCTAGCCATGTTAGTTTTAATAATATTAATAATATTTATTTTTTTGTTAATCATAAGATTTAAACCTGTAAATAAATTAAGCTTCTATTTAATGATTCCCTATTTACTTTGGTGTTTCTATGCATTATTTCTAAATATTAACTTAGTTATACTAAATTAATTTATGGACGATGTAGTAATAGTTGGAGGTGGTATTATTGGAGCTGCAACCGCCTATTTTTTGACAAAAGAAGGAAGAAAAGTAAAGGTTATAGAAAGAGATCCATCATACAAATCAGCATCATTTCCATTATCGCTAGGTGGATTTAGAAGACAATTTTTTCAAAAAGAAAATATTTTACTTGGAAAATTTGCCAAAGAATTTATTTTTCAAATTCCAGATTTACTTAAAACTAAAAAAAACCCAAATCCAACGGCAAGCATGGTGCCCAATGGCTATCTATTAATGTTTGGATCTGAACATGCAGAAGAACAATATAAGGCTCTAGAAAATCATCAGGCGTGTGAAGCTGGCACAAAAAATATCAAAGGTTCTGAGTTATCAAAATATTTTCCTTACATAAATGCTGATGGAATAGAAACAGCTACTTTTACCGATAATCAAAGTGAAGGTTGGATAGATCCTTTTATGTTTCATAACGCGTTAAAAAGTAAAGCTACCGAACTTGGAGCAGAATTTATCAAGGGAAATATAAAATCTCTTTCAGAAATAAAAGCCAAAACTATTATTTCTGCAGCTGGTTGTTGGACTAAAGAATTACTTGAAGATATTCCAGTAGAACCACAAAAACATACTGTATTTCGTGTGAAGTGCCCCAAGCATATTCCTGAAATGCCTTTAACTGGAGATTTACTATCAGGAGTTTATTGGAGACCTGAAGGAAAAGAATATTTAGCAGGTTCACCAAAATCGGTGTTTGATGCAAAAGATTTAGAACCTGCATGGGATGATTTTGAGGAATTGGTTTGGCCTGCACTCGCAAATAGAATTCCAATTTTTGAGGAATTAAAATTAACAGGAGGATGGGCAGGATATTATGATTGTAACAGATTAGATAATAATGCTGTTGTGGGCAAACATCCTAAATTTGATAATGTTTATTTAGCTACAGGCTTTACTGGTAGAGGATTAATGCAGGCCCCAGGTATTGGAAGAGCTTTGACAGAATTAATAACTACAGGAGCATATCAATCTATTGATATCTCTAATATGGCTGTTGAGAGAGTTTTAGGAAAAAAAGCAAGACCTGAACCGTATGTTCTTTAAATTATGAAACTTAATATTGGTGGTGAGCAAAAAAAAGAGGGATGGAAGATACTAAATATCCAAAAAAAAAATGATGTAGACTTTATTGGTGATATTTCAGATCTAAGTCAATTTAGTGAAAACTCAGTAGAGGAAATTTATGCAAGTCATGTAGTTGAGCATGTTGAGCAAAGTAAAGTCGAGAGTACTTTTAAAGGAATCTACAGAATACTAAAAAATAATGGAAAACTTTATATATCAGTTCCCGATATGGAAGTTTTATGTAGAATATTTATTTCAAAGGAAGCACCGAGAAGTGCCAAACTTCATACTTTGAGAATGATTTATGGGGGCCAGATAGACAAATACGATTTTCATTATTGTGGGTGGAATTATGAATTATTAAAAGACTCCATAATAAAAGCAGGTTTTAAAAGAGTTGAAAAAGTAAAATTCTTTGGTTTATTTGATGATACCAGTAATTTTGCTCCTTACAATAATGGCAAAGAAAACGTTCCCATTAGTCTTAACGTGATTGCATATAAATAAATTTTCAAATTATATAATGCCTAACATGGTGGTTTTAAGTTCCACAAAATGTCTTATAATTTTCATTTGATCCTGATAAGGATTGAAAATCAGAAGTATCTTCTTGTTTAATGTATGGTTTTTCTAAAATGTTTAGAAATTTTATTAATGGTTTAAAATCTTTCCTATCAGCACACTCTAAAACTTCTTCAACTTTATGATTTCTTGGAATAATCAAAGGGTTATAGGTTTTCATTAACTCTATTGAATTTTTGTACGAATTATTGTCTTTTAATTGTCTAATATTTAGTCTTTTTTTCCAATTTACAAAATTCATATCTTCATAAATAGTTCCATTATTTGAATGAGGATCCATGATATGACAGAAAGTGTTTGTATAATCAGCTTTATTCTGATGCATCCACGTTAATAAATCTAAAATTAAAGTTTTATCTGTACTGTGATTTCCTAGTAAACCAAGTTTTTTTCTCATCATTTCAAGCCACTTTTCTTCATATTTTTTTTCAAAAGTATTAATTATTTCAGTAGCCATCTCGATTGATTTTTTTTGATTTTTATCAATCATAGGTATTAGACATTCTGCAAATCTTGATAAATTCCACTTTGTAATAATTGGTTGATTGCAGTAAGCATATCTTCCCATGTGATCAATAGAACTGAAAACAGTTTTTGGATCATATGTGTCCATAAATGCACACGGGCCATAGTCAATTGTTTCCCCTGAAATTGACATATTGTCAGTGTTCATAACTCCATGAATGAAACCTACCCTCATCCAGTTCACCACTAAGTCAATCTGTTTACTCATAACATTATTTAAAAGATCTAATGCCTTGTTTTTTGAATTTTCTAGTTCTTGGTAATGTCTATCAATTACGTAATTCAATAATATTTCCAGCTCATCTTTTTTGTCCCTTGCTGCAATATATTGAAAAGTTCCAACCCTAATATGACTTAAAGCCACTCTAGTTAGAATAGCGCCTTCTAGTAAAGTATCTCTCATTATTTTTTCACCCGTCTTTGCTACCGCTAAACTTCTTGTTGAGGGAATGTTAAGATTATGCATTGCCTCACTTACGATATATTCTCTTAACATTGGACCTAATGCAGCTCTACCATCACCATTTCTTGAGAATGATGTTTTGCCAGAACCTTTAAGTTGAATATCATATCTTTTGTTGCTGCTAGTTATATGTTCACCTATCAATATTGCCCTACCATCACCAAGCATAGTAAAGTGTCCGAATTGATGACCCGCATATGCCTGAGCAATTGTATTACTACCTTCAGGAAGAGTATTTCCTGTTAACAAAGATGATAGCTTATCTTTATTAATTTTTGTTAGATTTAGATCTAATTCTCCAGCTAAACTCTCATTGATTATAATCAATTCAGGACTCTTTACAGCTACAGGTTTAATGTGTTCCTTAAAAGCATCAGATAGTCTTGAATAAGAATTATCGAAATTCCAATTTATATTATTTTCCATTGAAAACTATTGACTCCAAATCCTTTTTAAAATTTCTTCTCTGCCACAAGCTTTTTTATATCTCAAATATCTTTCTAGCTTAATTTTATAAAAGTCCTGGTGATACTCTTCAGCTCTATAAAATTTTTCAAAACTTCGAATATATGTGACAACTTTTTTGTTAAATCTGTTTTCTAATTTTTGAATATCTTTTTCTATTAATTTCTTTTCATTTGTATCTTGATAAAACGCAACCGATCTGTAACTATAACCTTTGTCACAAAACTGTCCATAGGAGTCAAATGGATCTATATTAATCCAAAAATTTTCCAGTAATTCTTCATATGAAATAATTTTTTTATTATATACAATCTCTACGACTTCAAAGTGACCAGTATTTCCATATGTCACTTCTTTGTATGTTGGGTTCTCAGTAACTCCTCCTGAATAACCTGAAATTACTTCTTCTACACCACTTAATTTTTCAAAAGACTCTTCCATACACCAAAAACATCCACCAGCAAAATATGCTTTATCTTTTTGAGCTGAATAAGAAAAATTAATATTAAATAGAATTATGTAAATAATTAAAAAATATCTCATTAAATATCATAAACAAAATAGTTATGATAAGTCCATTATATTAAAGGTAGCTATTTTTAAGTAGGCTACCTTTAATAGTTTATTTTAAATTATTGTTTTTTGTATTTTGCTGCTTCTTCAGATCCGCCAGTAGCTGAACCTTTGCTGTACGAGTGGGCTCCCATACCAGCTAATTGACCATCTTTGACAATTAAATACTGATTTCTAATTTCTTTGCCATCGAAGAAACATTCTAATATCTCTCTAACACCATCTGCATATCTTGATTGCGCAGTTAAAGATGTACCGGAAGTGTGAGGTGTCATACCGTGATTTGGCATACTTCTCCACACGTGATCATTTGGTGCAGGTTGAGGAAACCAAACATCACCTGCATACCCACTTAATTGACCACTTTTCAGAGCTTTTGCAATTGCATCTCTATTACAAATTTTTCCTCTAGCTGTGTTGACAATATAAGCACCTTTTTTCATTTTGCTTATCATAGCATCATCAAACAAGTTTTCTGTTTCTGGGTGTAGTGGACAATTGATTGTTACAACGTCACAAACTTTAACCATTGATTCTACTGTTTCATGAAATGTTAAATTAAGTTCTTTTTCAACACTATCAGGCAATCTGTGTCTATCAAAATAATGCAAATGGGTATCAAATGGTTTCATTTTTCTTAACGCATCTAATCCTATTCTTCCAGCTGCAACAGTACCAATATGCATTCCTTCAACATCATAGGATCTTTGAACAGCATCAGCAATGTTCCATCCGCCTTCATTAACAATCCTATGTTGATTATGATAATCTCTAACCATAGAAACAATCATCATGACAATATGTTCAGCAACTGATCTTGAATTACAATAAGTTACTTCCACAACATCAATTTTGTTATCCATAGCTGCCTGTAAGTCAACGTGGTCTGATCCAATTCCAGCTGTTATTGCCATCTTTAAATTTTTGGCCTTAGCTATTCTTTCTTTAGTTAAGTAGTAAGGGAAAAAAGGCTGAGAAATAACGATATCAGCATCAACTATATGTTTATCAGCTTCACAACCATCTCCATCTTTACTATTTGTAACAACAAATTCATGTCCATTACTTTCTAAAAATTTTCTTAAACCAAGTTCTCCAGAAACACATCCTAATAACTGACCTGGTGTGTAATCTCTTGCTTTTGGTGATGGAAGCGTCATTCCATCAGGGTACTTTTCTATTTTTGGTAGTTCCGATAAAGCATACGACTTTGGCATTCCTCCTTTAGGATCATCATATAATATGCATAGTATTTTCATTAAATCTCCTCTGTAATAAAAAATTTATTTTGCATATCTAACCTTATTTTTTTACTTCAAGCAATTAAATTATTTTTTTATCGGGTAATTTTTTTTCAAAAGAAAACGATTGATTACTATTGCAAAAATGATAATTATGATGGATCCAGTTACCACTGGACTAAAAAGATAATCAAAAGAAACACTGCCGATTATTACAATAATTGGATTCCCACCTGCAGGTGGGTGGGTGACATTTAATAATATCATTAAACCAACACCAACACCTACTGCTAGAGGAATTGTTAAAAAAATAGGGAGTGGAAACAGATAAAGGAAAAACAATCCTACTAATGTGGTTATGAAGTGACCAAAAAAAACATTCTTGGGTTGAGCAAATGGACTTTCAGGATATCCATATAATAAAACCATCGACGATCCAAAAGAGGCTAGTAAAAAAATACCTAATTCAGTTTTATAAGTTAGGCCAGTTAGTATTCCGATTGTAATGATAGAAAATAAACCAGCTAAAAAAGATTTCTTAATATTACTCATAAGAATTAATTTGATACTATTTTTTTCATGGCTTTAAAAGGTAATAATATACAATCTTTTCGAGAGAGATTCTCTTTTACAAATAATTTTGAAAATAGTTTCAAATTCTTGTTTAAATTTTTATAATCTTTCTCAAAAAATGATTTTGCTTCATCACACAATTTTATAATTTTATCTTTTTTACTATTTTTAGAAATTTTTGATAATAAACTCGCAGATGCTTGGCAGTATATACAAGATTCTGTTTGGTAACCAATATTAGTTATTTTATCTTGTTTTATTATTAGCTTTAGTTGAATTTCATCTCCACATACAGAGTTTTTTAATTTTATGAAGTGGGTATGATTCTTAATATCTTTATTATTTTTTGTGTCAGCAGCAATATTAATTATTTCTAAATTCATGTATTATATATATTATAAAGTATAAATCTTGCGGTTGAGTCTTTAAATACAAAAAAAACAACAATAATAGAAAAAATTCTTTTTTTACAATATCTATTTTTGTTGTAGTTGAAATAAATAAGAATTAAATACTGTTAAATGATAGAACTTAAAAATGAAAAAATAGCAGTGCCTATTGTATTATTCGCTGGTCTTATCTGGTCATTTGGTCCGCTAGTAGTAAGATATATGGATGACCCTAATTTAGTGCCGTGGCAGTATGTCTTTGGACGTGGTTTAACAATTTTTATTCTCTTGAATCTTTATTTATATTTTGAGGAAGGTAAAAATTTCTATAAGAATTATAAAAAAGTAGGTAAATCAGGATTAATTGGGGGTTGTGGATTAGGCGTGGCGATGATTTCGTTTATATACTCTATAACAAATACTAGCGCCGCTATCACTTTACTATGCTTGGCTGCGATGCCATTTTTTACTGCTCTACTTGCATTCCTTTTTTTAAAAGAAAAAATTAGCTTAAATGTATGGATTTCAATATTTATTGCAACAATCGGTATAGTAATTATGGCTGTTGGAAATAATGAAAAAAATTCTATTGTAGGATTTATTTTTGGTATTACCTCTTCTATTGGTTTTTCAATATTTTCTGTGACTTTGAGATGGAGAAAAGAAACGCCTAAGTTTACTACAGTAGCAATTGCTGGTTTGTTTTGTTTTGTTATAGCTGCATCGATAATATTATTCAAAAACCAACCTTTTTTTTCAACGAGTTATAACTCCTCATTGTTTTCACTACATGGAACTTTGGTGTGTATAGGAATGATTTTATATGCAATCGGATCAAAAGCAATTCCTGCAGCAGAGTTAACTTTACTATCATTAACTGAGGTAATTGGTGGAATTTTTTGGGTATGGCTTCCATTATTTGGGATTAATGAGGTACCTAATACAAACACTATAGTGGGTGGTTTTTTCCTTTTTATTTCACTTTTTTATTACAGTTTAATTATGAGATGGAATAAAAGATACATAGCATTAAATTAAAATTTCATTGAGAAAAAAAATTATATTATTAGTTATTTGATGAAATGGTTAAAAAAAAAACAATAGTAAATAGTTGGAACGAATGGGATCCACTTAAGCATGTAATAGTGGGTAGGGCAGATGGCACTTGTATACCTGCTCCAGAGCCAGCTTTAGATGCAAAAGTTCCTGAAAATTCAGACATGAGAGGAAAGTTTGGTCCAAGAACGAGAGATACTGTCGACAAAGCAAACGAACTTTTAAATAATTTTTCGGATGTTTTAGAAAAAAGAGGTATCAAAGTTGATAGACCAGAACCAATTAATTTTAATCAAAAAATTTCTACTCCAGACTGGAAAGCAGAAACAATGTTTGGCTGTATGCCTCCAAGAGATGTTCTTCTAACGGTGGGAAATGAAATTTTAGAAGCTACAATGAGCTACAGATGTAGATGGTTTGAGTATTTATGTTATCGCCCTCTCTTAAAAAAGTATTATGAGGAAGACTTAAATATGAGACATGAGTCTGCACCTAAGCCAAGATTGACTGACGCTGATTATAGAAAAGATTATTTATCAGATAAAATTGGCATACAAAAAAGACTTCAATGGACTGAAGAAAAATTTTTTGTAACTACTGAGGAGGAACCTTTATTTGATGCTGCAGATGTTTTAAGATTTGGAAAAGACTTAATAGTTCAACATGGATTTACTACAAATTTAAAAGGTATAGATTGGTTAAAAAGACACTATAAAGACCACAGGGTTCACGCTGTAAACTTTCCAGGAGACCCATATCCAATACATATAGATGCTACTTTTACTCCTATTAAAGAAGGATTAATAATTAATAACCCTCAAAGAAGATTACCTAAAGAACAACGAAAGTTTTTTGAGAAAAATGGATGGGAAATAATTGATGCTGCTCAACCCGCACACAATGAACCACCACCTCTTTGTTATTCCTCAGTTTGGCTATCAATGAACGTTCTAGTTTTAGATCAAAAAACAGTCTGTGTGGAAAAAAGTGAAAAATATCAAGCAGAACAACTTGACAAATTAGGGATGGAAGTTGTTCCGATTGATTTAAGAGATGCATATGCGTTTGGAGGCGGACTTCATTGTAGTACAGCAGACGTATTTAGAGAAGGAGATTTAAAAGATTATTTTCCAAAACAATAGATAAATTAATCTTTTTTTTAGTTTTCTTTTGATTTGTTAATATTAAATTTTTCTAACTGGCTTAAGGAACTATCAGTATTATTATCTATATTGTCAAATTTAGCACGTCTTTCCATCTCTTTTTGAATTAATTTTTGCTCTCTTCTCATCTCTTCTTGCTCCTTTAGTTTTTGTTCTCTATCAAATTTCTCTTCCCACTCCCTAATTTTTACATATTCAATTTCTTTCTCTTTATCTATTTCTTCTCTTAATTTTTTTAACTCTCTATTTTTACGTCTTTGTTCTTTAAGATCTCTTTGATGTAATTCTTCTTCTCTAACTTTTAAGTCTATATCTTTTCTATTTTGTTCTTCTTCTCTAATTTTTAATTGTTTTTCTTTCTCTCTCAATTCTTTTGCTACCAGAGTCAATTCCTCATCTTTTCTTACTAATCTCTCACTCTCAATTTTTTGTTTTTCATCTTTTGATTTTATTTCTTTTTCTTTTAATCTAATTTCATCTTCACTTACTTTTAGTTTATTACTTTCTTTAATTAATTTGTCTTCCCAGACTTTTAAATCTTTTTTCTCTTTTAAAAGTGAATTTTTTTCCTCAAGTTTTTGTAATTTTATTGCCCTAATTTTGTTTTGTTCTTTATTTTTTTTATAATTTGATATTGCATTGGTAATAGATTTTGTAGTAAAGGAAGCAATCTTTGACAGTCCATTCCTTTCTTTACTTGTTCTAGTTCGAATTTTTTTTTTTGTTTTCATTTATAAAAACGATATTTCACTAAAGAAATAATTATTATTCAATAAAAAATTTTAAAAATATTATTTAAATTTGGCTTTCAAAGCTACAACCTGAAAGGGATAATTAATCTAGCTCACTACCTGTTTTAACCTGCTCATCCTCTTTTTTATATTTTACGCCTTTTCTTTCAAGTATTTCCTTAACCTTTTCAGAGTAAGGCTCTTCAATGTGTTCTGTCGATGGATTTAGCTCAATTCCAGCTGGTGTAATTGTTTGGGGCATCGCTACAAATTGAGAGTCAGGGTTTTCAACAGTTTTTCTTACTTTCATTCTATACATCCCAAAAAAACCGATTACTGAATGAAAAAAAAATAAAAAAACAAAAAATCCATTAGGACCGACTAAATCCATAAATATTGAGCATAAAAATGGACCACTCATCGCGCCCAAACCAAATACAAATTGAAGACCTGCACCAGCAGCTACAAATTTTTCTTTTGAAATAAAATCATTAGTGTGAGCTAAAATTAAAGAAAATATTGGTAAACTACAAAAAGAAAAAAGAACCAAGAAAATATAGAACCAGGTTTTACTTGTAGCAAGTCCACCTGGTAAATACATTTGTCTAGTAACTAAAATTGTTATAATTGCAAAAGCTGCTGCACCAAAAGTAGCAAAAACTATTACGTTTCTTCGATCATACATATCTGAAATTTTTCCTACTGGAAATTGAGAAATAGCTCCAGATATTGCTAGAAGAAATGTAACAATTGAAATCTCTAATATCGTAAAATTCATTGAGGTTGCGTACACAGCTAATAAAGTAAAAAGTGCAGCTTGTATAGTTCCGTAAAAAAAAGAGCTTACCATCCCAAAAGGAGATGATACATAGAGATCTTTGAGTGTCATTACTTTAATCTTTTTAAATGTCGGTGGTTTTTTTTTAGTAAGCAAAATAGGAATTAAAGCAACTGATGTAATTACGGAAACAAGAATAAAAGGTTCGAAATTCAGAGGACTACTAAAGTTTAGTAAAAACATCCCAATTCCCATTGTGCCATAAAGTATCACCATGTAGATTGACAAAACACTTCCTCTATTTTTATTACTTGATCTATCGTTAAGCCAGCTTTCAGCAACTGTATAGATACAAACCATGCTTATCCCAGTCAGAACTCTTAAAAAAAACCACACTAAAGGATTGACAATTATCGAGTGAACCAAAATGACCAAAGATGATAATGATGCAAATGCTGCAAAAACTCTTATATGTCCGACTCTAGATATAATATTAGGAATTGTTGCTGCACCTATAAAATAGCCAACAAAATATCCTGACATCATGAAACCAGTTGAGGTTAAGCTAAATTCTTCTTGCACTGCTCTTACACCTAGGAGAGAACCCTGAAAACCGTAGGCCATCATAATACATCCCATACCCAAAAATAGTGCCCAAGAATTTTTTAAAACTTTGTTCATAAAAAGCTGTAACTATTCGCGATGTATTATTAAATCAAGTCTTAATTGTGACAAGTTTAATTTTTTCTTAATTTTAAAAATGAATGTATTGCAATAGTAGTAATTATAATTGCTCCACCCTGGAGTGTTTCTACACTAGGTTGCTCATTAATAATAACCCAGACCCAAATAGGGCCAATAATAGTCTCTAGTAGAAAAAAAAGATTAACTTCAGCTGCAGGTATAAATCTTGGGGCTATAGTCACTAGTACAAATGGTATTGCAACACACAAAATACACATTAGGGGGACAATAAATAAATCTTTATCTATAAGTGTAAAACTCTCAATAAAAAACAAGGCAAAAGAAGCAACAAATAATTTACCTATTACAGCTGCAGGCACTAAGTTTTTTGTTTTAGCAGATCTAATTGTTATAGCGCCTACAGCCAAACCAAGAGCAGTTACAAAACCTAAAATATCTCCATAAAAATTTCCGACCTTTAAAGAGTCGAAAAAAATATAAACTATTGCGATAAAAGTAATTATTATAGAAATAAATGTTTTGCGATCAGGCGGCTCTTTTAAAAAAATAGCGCCAAGAATTGCAGATAACATTGGTGCAGTAGCAATCATAACAAGAGTATTTGCAACATTCGTATTTTGAATTGAAACAACAAAAGTAATATTCGTTATACTAAAAGTTACGATATAAATTATTCCGTGAAAACCAGAATTAAAAAGAATCTTAAAAAAATTTAATTTATAAATTAACAACATTCCAAAAAAAACGGTAAAAAAAGGTATGATACCTCGATAAAAAACTAGGCCCCAAGTATCAAGATTCGAAAGTCTTATAAATAAGGAGTCTGGTGTGATAAACATTACAGCTACAAAAGCAAGCAAAGAGCCTTTTTGCTGATCAGTCAAACTTTTCACGCTTTAAGCTCTTTCCAAAAAGTTTTAGCAAGATTAATTTTTGAGAGATCGTAAAATGTTTTCAACCCTGTAGGAGAGGTAACATTGATATCTCCATTAAGTTTTTGATCAATAAAATCGATACCAGCAAAAAAAATGTTCTTTTTTTTTAAATCTTTTCCAACAATATTTGATATTTTTTTTTCATTTTTCGTTAAATTTATATTCATTGGCTTAGCACCTTTACTCATATTACTCAAAAAAGAGCCTTTTTTAGGAACTCTAGATATAGCTCCACATACCTTGCCATTAATTATAAACACTCTTTTATCGCCATTTTTAATTTTAGGTAAAAATTTTTGACACATGACATATCCATGTTTTTTTACAAATTTACTTATAAATTTAGATTCAAAAATTTTAATAAGATGAATATCGTTACCACTGAAACTGTGGATTGGTTTTATAACAATTTTCTTATTTCTATTAAAAAAACTTCTAATTTCATGAATATCCTGAGTAAATATTGTTTTTGGCATAAACTTTTGAAAGTTAGTAGAATAAAGTTTTTCAGAAACATTTCTAATTGAAATTGGATCATTAATAATTTTAACATTATTCTTAATTGTATCTAAAATAAAAGTTGATGAAATATATTCTAGATTAAAAGGAGGATCTTGCCTAATTAATAGAAATTTACACTTAGAAAGATCCAATTTTTTTCTTTCTAAGATTTTAAAAAAATTTTTTTTTTTATATTCAAATTTAATAAAAAAACCATTTGCCAAAACTTTTGAGTTTATTATTGATAAATTTTTTGGATCATAATAGAAAATTTTGTAATTTTTCTTTTGTATCTCATTTGCTAAGAATATAGTTGTATCTGTTAGAGGGTTGAGTTTCGTTGGATGGTTTCCCTGAATAGCTACTATTTTATTTGTCATATAATTCATTTAAATCTTCATTTTTAGAAAATTTACTTATCATATGATCAGCATTTGTTGTTCTATTATTGATGATTTTTTTTAAGTGGTTTAAGAATATTACCTCATTTCTACCACCTTTGTTAAGGATGTCCCTTTTTTCAAGCCCTTTTTTTGATAAGTCTAATAAAGTTGATGACCAATAAAAAAGATCTTTACTCATTAACTGAGTATTGAAACCTTTATGAGGTGCTTCTAAATAAGCATTAATGATTTTATCTTTATCCCATTTAGAGACTAATTCATAAACTTCATTCAGATTTCCGTAAAGTATGCCAACAAAGAAAGCTGGGCCTGAACACAAGCAATCCCATCCGCAAGTATCCATAGACCTTACTTCAATATATTTTTTTAATCTATTTTCTGTAAATATCGTGCTTAAATGAGTAGACAAATCCTTTTGAGAGGGAAGTCTGTTATTAATTTCATTTATTTCTCCGTTCATAAAATGGCTGAATTTATAATTTTTGCCAGAAATATATTTTAATCCATCCTGAATAAATAAAATTGGAAAGTTGATTATGAAATCAGCATATTTCTCAAAATCTAAATCATCAAAAAATATTTTCGGCAATCCTCCCCTTGAGGTATTTTGCCAAACTTTAGATCGATAAGATAAGTATCTTGTTTGTTTTTTTTCGACTATAGAAGAATTAGCGAATAATGCTATTGAGATGGGGACTATTGAATTAACAATTTTAAACTTTTTAATAAAATCTTCTTCTGAACTGTAGTCTAAATTTATCTGAGTTCCACAAGTTCTATACATCATATCCAAACTTAAGTTACCTCCCAAAGGCATATCCTTGGTCATCAATTTATACCTTTGCTTTGGATTATTAGGTATTTCATTAAGTTTTGAGATTGGATCGAACCCAGCACTGACAATATTAATTCCAAGTTTTTTTGTAACTTGTCTTAATTCGAATAAATAATCCTGAGACTCTGCACAACCCTCATGAATGTTATTAAGCTTATCACCAGATAGCTCTATTTGATTACCAGGTTCTAAAGTGATATTTTTTCCGCCTTTATTAAGACCTATGATGTTATCTTGTTCAACAATTGGGTTCCAGCCAAATTCAATAAGAGCTGAAAACATCTCTTTTGTTTTTTGATAATCTAATCTTTTATTACTTTTGTTATCAAATAAAAATTTTTCATGTTCAATTCCGATTTTAAAATTTTTAGATTCTTTAAAACCTGATTCAAAATACTTAATTATCTCGTCTTTTGTATCAATCATGTAAATTTCAATTAATATTTTATTTTAAATTTAAATTAGTGAATATGGTTTTCTTGAAAAAATTTTTTTAACCATTGGTTTAAAAAAATCAAGTGGAAGAGATTTATAATTAGGGTCGAATGAATTTTGATCGTATTTCTCACAAAAGTCTATAGTTGCTTGGTAGTATTTATGTCCCTTATATTTATCTCTTTTATTTTTATCTCCACCTAAATGATGAGCATAATAAAACATTTGGAATTCCCCATGTTTTTCAACTATCCAATGAGTTCTCTCTGATACATAGGGTTTCAATATTGCAGCAGCATATTCAGAGTGATTCATTGGAGCAAGTTCATCTCCAATATCATGTAATAAAGCAGCTACAACCATTTCTTCACTCTCCCCGTTCTTATATGCTCTAGTTGCACTTTGGAGTGAATGTTCCAACCTTGAAATTTGGTAACCTTCTAGTGTCTCGGTTAAACCTGACATAAACTTTAATATTCTATCGGCTGTTTTACTAGCAAAATTTTTTTCATGTCTATCTAAAAAAAGATAATCATCTTTTGTCCCATTTTTCATTTCTGTAAAACTAACTTTTTTCATAAATTAATTATTTGATGCTGAACTTAGCAATGAAAGTTGTGTTATCTTATTATCTCCAAGTTCATCAACTGGTTTTACTGGATAATCACCAGTAAAATAATGGTCTGTCAATTGAGGATAAGCATCATTCCTCTCATCAAAACCTATAGCTCTATATAGTCCATCAATTGATAAAAAACTTAAGGTTTTAGCACCAATATATTTACAAATTTCATCACAAGTTTTATTTGCTGCGAGTAATTCTTTCTTTGTAGGGGTATCAACTCCGTAAAAATCTGGAAACTTTATTTCAGGACAAGCAATTTTCATATGAACTTCTTTTGCACCCGCGTCATAGAGCATCTTTATTATCTTATGAGAAGTAGTTCCTCTGACTAAAGAGTCATCCACGAGAATTATCTTTTTATTTTTAATAGTTGATTGGTTGGCATTTAATTTTAATTTTACACCTAAACTTCTTATTTTTTGAATTGGCTCAATAAAAGTTCTACCAACATAATGATTTCTTGTGAGTCCTAATTCAAAATTGATACCAAGATACTGAGCATAACCTAGAGCTGCGGCATTACCAGAGTCTGGAACCGGAACAACTATATCTGCTTTTAGATTGCTTTCTTTGGCCAACTCTTTACCAAGGTTTTTTCGATATTCGTAAGCACTCTTACCATTTAAAATACTATCAGGTCTTGAAAAGTATATATATTCAAAAACACATGGTCTTATTTTTCTAGGAGGAAAAGGTTTAATACTTTGAATTTTATTATCTTTGATTAAAACAATTTCTCCATTATCAACCTCTCTTACAAATTTCGCACCAATAATATCCAAAGCACAAGTCTCTGACGAAAGAACATAACTATTATTTAGTTTACCAATCACAAGCGGTCTAATTCCATAGGGATCTCTTACACCTACTAATGAAGTCTGGGTCAGCATGACCAGAGAGTAACCCCCTTGGATTTGAAATATCGCATCTACAATTTTATCGATAGTTTTTTTTCTTTTTGACCTTGCTATCAATTGAACAATAGTTTCAGTATCTGATGTTGTGTAAAAAATAGCACCTTCATCGACTAATTTTTTTCTTAATGAAATTGAGTTTGTAAGATTGCCGTTGTGAGCGACACCAATACCACCTGCATTAGTATCAGCAAAAAAAGGCTGTATATTTCGTAAAGTATTTTCACCAGTGGTGCTATATCTATTATGCCCGATTGCATAATTTCCTCTTAATTTATTTAATATCTTTTCTTTATTAAAGTTATCTCCAACTAAACCGAATCTTTTTTCTGAAAAATAATGTGATCCATCAAATGATACTATTCCACACCCTTCTTGACCTCTATGTTGTAATGCATGCAAACCTAAAGCAGTTAGAGCTGCAGCATCTTTGCTATCACTTATACCAAAAACTCCACATTCCTCTTTAAGTTTTGGATTAAAGTTCTTTAATTTTTTCTTTAGAGTCTTGATAAGTTTTTTCATCTGGAAATTCTTTTAATAAATAATTACTACCTTTTTTCAAATATGGAAAGATGTATGATTTATTATGATTTATGGGCCATTTATCATGATTATAAACAATATGCACTGCAGAAAATATACAAACAGCGATTATGTAAGATCTTACGAATCCAAAAAAAAAGCCGAATATTGTGTCTAAATTTCCAAGCCCTGTATATTTAACTGCTTTGCTAATCCCTTTATTAATCAATAGGATAAAGAATATTACTATTATAAAAATACTTATACCTAGAGCAATATCTAAAATATATTCATTATCTATAATATTTTTAACATAAGGTTTAATTCTTGGGAAAATAATTAAAGTTAAGACGTATGCTAATAACCATTTAGCCATAGACAATATACTTAATACGAAACCTTTTATATAGCATTTGATTAAGGATAAAATTGTTATTATTAAGTAAACCAAATCTAAAACTGATATTGAATTATAAAACTCGTTTAAAATCTCCATTTTAAATTTTATTTTTCAAAAGGTTTAATCAATAAGATTAAGGATGGCAAAAGAGTTAAAACAGATATCATCGCAAGCAACATCGCAATTCCAGTAAAAATACCAAAATAAATAGTAGGAATAAAATTAGATAAAACTAAAATTGAAAAACCAAAAACAATAGTGATTGATGTATTCAAAATTGCCTTACCAACTGTTGAATGACAAACTTCGACTGTTTCATTATAGTCTTTCAAATTGTTATATTCTTCTTTAAAACGATAAATATAATGAATACTATTATCAACAGCTATACCTATAGTTATAGCTGCTATTGTAATTGTCATCATATCTAAAGGAATACCAAGTAGGCCAATAATTCCTAAGATAAAAAAGGCTGCTATAAAATTTGGAACTACACCAATTAATGAGAGTTTTATATTTTTAAAAAGAATTATAAACATTATAAAAATACCAACCATAACAAATCCGAGAGTTAAAATTTGTGATTTAAATAGACTTTGAAGTAAATTGTTGAATAAAATTAAAACTCCAGCAAGTTTAAATTCTTTTTTTTCAAGTCCTAATTTATTTTGCAAGTCATTATTTATTTTGTTTATTAAATCATTTCTTCTTAAGTCTTTTTTAGAATCTATAATTCGGAGATTTATTCTAGCTTCATTATCTTTAATAGAAATATAGGGATCAACAATTTCTGTTCTAATAGTTTCGGGAATTTTTGAATAAAGAACTCCCATTTCTAAAGTTCCCAATGGTTTATTATTATTAAGTAAAGTTGCGACATCAATTATTGAAGAAAAAGATAGAACTTTACCAATCTCTGGTAGGCTATCTAAATAGTTATGAACTGATGCAATTTTATTTATTTTATCTTTTGTAAACCAATATTTTTCCTCATTATCACTGTCATTTTCAGTATCCCAATCTTCGAATTCATCGTCATTACTTTCAGTTTTTTTTTTTGGAAATTTTATAATTACTTCCAAAGGAGTAGTACCTCCTAATTTTTCGTCAATAAGTTTCATACCTTTGTAAATTTCAGTCTTTTTACTAAAATAATTTATAAAGCTATTTTCAACCTCGAGACGGGTAATACCAATGATACTTAATAAAATAATTACACTCGTCAAAACGATAATTAATTTTTGATATTCTTGTGAAATTTTTGAAAAAAAAGAAGTTATTATAGATTTTTCGTATTTGATTAAAAAAATATCTTTTTTTTGAACGAAATTAAGTAGAGTCGGTAGTAAGGTGAAAGTAACGACAAATGAGGTAATCAAACCCATTGTCATCATCCAACCAAAATCAATTATAGGTTTTATCTCACTGAAAATTAAAGATAAGAAAGCTATAATTGTCGTTATTACAGTATATAAAATTGGCCAAAACATTTTCTCCGTGGTTAAAATTATGAGATCTAAAATATTTTTATTTGGAAAATTTTCTTTAAGTTGTAAAAAACGCGTGCTCATATGAATATTCATCGCCATAGTCAAAATTAACATTAAGGCAATAAAATTTGAGGAAATTACTGTTACTTTCCATCCTAGCAAACCGAGTAAACCAGTCATTATAATTACTGAGAAAAAGCAACTGCTTATAGGAATTAATACCCAAATTAATTTTCTAAAAATATACCACAGTGTTGCGATTATAAATAAAAGAACACCTAATCCAAAAACGATTATATCACTTTTAATAAATGTCATCATATCATCTGCAATCATAGGTATGCCACCTAAATGAATTTTACCTATATTCTCATAACTTTTGATCACATCCCTTATTTCAATTATATTTTTATGATTTTGTTTTTTTATTTTATCTTTATAAGCCTCAACTTCTTCTTTTGATTTACTTTGAATATTATCCAGGACTTTATTCTTCTTTAAATAAACTATAATCCCGCTAGTTTTACCATCTTCACTAATAACAAAGTTTCTAAAAACTGGACTACTAATTATTTCTTGAAATCCTCTTTCTTTATTAACATCCTCATCTTTGAGAGTTTTAAAATTTTCTAATCTTTCTTGTAAAGGAGCCTCTGAATTATTTAATAAGGGAATATCTAACAAAGTAACAACGTTATGTACCCATTCTAGACTTTGAATTTTATATTTTAAACTTAAGAGGTTATTTATTGAGTTATCTGAAATCATCCCTTCATTAGGTGTGTAGGTTAAAATCAAAAACTCTTTTGACCCATAACGATCATTCAATTTTTGAAGGTATTTTAGATCTGGATCGCCTTCGATTAATAAGGTGTCAGATGAAGCATCTAGTCTAAAGTCTTTTGAGTTATACCCAAAACTCAGCAAAGCAATGGTTAAAAGTACAAATATTAACCTTGGTTTTTTTAAAACAAAATTTTGATAAAAATGGGTGAACATTTACCCTATTTATATTTTAATTTAAGTATTTTGAGTATCTTTAAATTTGGTAAACATGGCCTCAAACTCAAGCATTACATTTCCAGTTGGTCCATGTCTTTGTTTACCAATAATTATCTCTGCTAAATTAGATACCTCATTCATTTTAGCTTGCCATTCCGCATGTTCTACTGTTGCAGGTCTAGGTTCTTGTCTTTCTAGATAATATGCTTCTCTGTAAACAAACATAACCACATCTGCATCCTGCTCAATAGAACCGGATTCTCTTAAATCAGCTAATTGAGGTTTTTTTTGATCTCTTTGTTCGACAGCTCTTGAGAGTTGTGATAAAGCAACAACAGGTACAGAAAGCTCTTTTGCTAAAGCTTTTAAGCCCTGTGTTATTTCTGATATTTCTTGTACTCTTCCATCTTTATTATTTATTGATCCTTTCATTAATTGGATATAATCAACAACAATCATATCTAGACCAAATAATCTTTTTATTCTTCTTGCTCTATTACTCATAGCAGCAATACTTATAGCTGGTGTCTCATCAATATATAAAGGAAGTTCAGTTATGTTTTTTGAAGTTTCGATAAATTTATCAAATTGCTCATCAGAAATTTTACCACGCCTTATATCATTTGACTTTATTCTAGACTGTTCAGCTAGTATTCTAGTTGATAATTGCTCCGAAGACATTTCGAGTGAAAAAAAAGCAATAGATGATTTTCTCTGACTTGTTTGTAATTTTTGGGCAGCATTAAATGCAATATTGGTTGCTAAAGCAGTTTTACCCATAGACGGTCTACCAGCTATTATTATTAAATCAGATTGATGCAAACCACCTAGTCTGTCATCCAGGTCTCTAAGGCCAGTTGGCACTCCAACTATTCCTTCTTCATTTTTATAGGCAGCAGAGGCCATATCAATAGTTTTTTTCATTGCCTCATCAAACTTAACCAATGATGTATTGAAAGATCCTTTTTCAGCTAAATCGAACAAAAGTCTTTCAGAATTTTCAATAATATTTTGGCCACTTGTATTCAGGTCACTCATTTTAGCTGAATCTATTGTTTGTTCTGAAATTTTGATTAACTCTCTTCTGACAAACATATCATAAATTATTTTTGAATATTCAGTTGCCTGTCTTGTAGAAGTAGAAAATTTTGTAATTTTTATAAGATACTCAGGTATATTAATGTCATCTTTTTCTTTTTCGAAATAATTTTTAAGTGTAATTGGGTTTGCTAATAATCCTTTGTAAATGAGGTTTTCAATTGCATTAAATATTTTTTGATGCATAGGGTCATAAAAATTTAGACTAGAAATAGTAGTGCTAATCTCATCAAAAATTTCATTAGAAACTAGTATTGATCCTATTACTGATTGCTCTGCTTCTATATTGTTTGGTAGCTCATTAAAGTCGTCTTTTAAAATACTTAAATTTTTTTTCATAAAATAACTATAACAAATGTTAGGATAATTTTTTTTTTTAAATTTGTTGGGGAAAAAATTGTATAATTATTGAATTATATCTGAGGATATTACATTAATTATTATCTCAGCATCAACTTCTGGGTGTAAGCTTATTTTTACTTTAAATTTCCCAATTGATTTAATATCTCTGACGGGTTGTATCATAGAAGGTTTAACTTCTTGGTTGTTTACTTCTTTGATAAGTTTTGAAATTTCGGTTGGCTTTACTGATCCATACAGCTCATTGTTTTCAGTACATAGTTTTTTGATTTGATATTCTTTTTTATGAATTTTTTCTGAAATTTTTTTTGCCTCTTGTTTTTTTTCATTATCTTTTTTTGAGAGGTCTGTTTTAATTTTACCTACTTTAGAAATATTTTCTTTAGATGCGTATAATGCTTTTTTATTCGCTATAAGAAAGTTTCTAGCAAATCCTCTTTTTACCTCAATAATTTCACCTATAGATCCAATTTTTTTTAAGTTTTCGAGTAATATTACTTTCATTTTATATTAGCGCTAGATTTCTTGCTCTTTTAATTGATAATGACAGTTCTCTTTGTTTTTTTTGACTTACATTTGTTATACGAGACGGGAGTATTTTACCATTTTCTGATGTATATTTCTTTAATAATTTAATATTTTTGTAATCAATTTTTGGGGCCCCTTTTATGGAAAGTGGACAGTTTTTCTTAAATTTATATTTATTAGGTTGAAAAATACTTAGTTTGGCAAAATTACTTTGTTTACTTTTTTTATTTCCTGACTGTCTTTTTGGCATAATTAAATCATTTATTAGTTTTGTCTAAATCATCTTTCTTACTGAAATAATTTGTATCTAAGTCAAACTTTTTAACTCTAACAGTTAAATATCTTAATAATTTTTTATCAATTGACTCATTCTTCTCTAACTCATTAATAACTTTACCATCACATTTGATTTTAAAATGTAAATAGCTCCCTTTTTTATTTTTCTTGATTAGATAGGAAAGATTTAACAAACCCCAATTTTCAGTTTTTATTATTTCACCATTGTTTTTTTCAACAATTTTGGAATATTTCTCAGTAAGTTGTTTTAAATCGCTTGGTGATGCGTCTTGTCTTGCTATAATTGTATGTTCGTATAAATTCATTTAAACTTTCTAAAAAAATGAGGATATACTATTATAAATCTTTAATTACAATAGTTAAAAGTTTTAAAAAATAGGTTTTTTTTATGTTTTCAGTAATTTTCCCAGGTCAAGGGTCTCAATTAGTTGGAATGGGAAAAGAGCTCTATGATAGATTTAATATAGTAAAAGACCTTTTTAAACAGGCAGACGACACATTAAATTTTTCTATCTCTAAGGTTATTCTAGAAGGACCAAAAGAAGAATTAGATTTAACAGTAAATACACAACCAGCAATATTTTTAATAAGTTACTCAATATTTAATTTAGCAAAAAATGAATTCAACTTAGATTTAAATAAAGCAAAATACTTTGCGGGACACTCTTTAGGAGAATATTCTGCATTATCATGTGCTGGATATCTAGATTTTTCAGATACTTTAAAAATATTGAGAATTAGAGGGGATGCTATGCAAAACTCTGTACCTAAAGGACAGGGAGGGATGGTTGCGGTATTGGGCTCTACAATTAATGAGATTGAAAGAATTTTAATGGAAAATAAAAAAAATTTAAAAGCGCAAATTGCAAATGATAATTCTGAAGGTCAAATTGTTTTGAGCGGGAAAACTACAGACTTAGAACAATTTATTCAAATTTTTAAGGCTAGTTCAATTAAAAATATTAAACTTCCTGTAAGTGCACCCTTTCACTGTGAACTAATGAATAATGCTACAAAAATTATGAAAGAAGAGTTAAATAAACTTAATTTTAAAAATGGGCAAAATAAATTAATTTCTAACGTTACTGCTAATGAGATTAAAGACCCAGATGAGCTGAAAAATCTCTTAATTAAGCAAATAGAGAATAGAGTTAGATGGAGAGAAAGCGTGATTAATATGATAGAAAATGATGTAGACCATTTTATAGAAATTGGACCTGGGAAAGTTTTGTCAGGTTTGGTAAAAAGGATTAATAGAAATGTTAAAATTGATACAATTAATTCTCAAGGCGATATTGAAGGTCTAAAAATATGACTGATTTAAAAGGTAAAAATATTATTGTTACTGGTGCTTCAGGTGGGATAGGGAACTCAATAATTGAAAAATTAAATCAATCAGGAGCAAATATTTTAGCCTCAGGTACAAGAATAGAAAAACTTGAGGAATTAAAAAGTAAATATGGAAATATTAAGATATTAAAATTTGATATTTCTCAAAGCGATAAAATTGAGGAGTTTGTTGAAAACGCAACTAAAGAACTTGGTGGCAGTTTAGATTGCATCGTTAATAATGCAGGCATTACCCAAGACAATTTAGCAATAAGGATGAGCCTTGATGAATGGAAAAAAGTTATTGATGTTAACTTAACATCAACTTTTTTGATGAGCAAATCAGCAATTAAAAAAATGCTTAAAAATAAATCTGGAAAGATTGTTAATATTACATCAGTCGTTGGACACACAGGTAATTTAGGACAGGCAAATTACACAGCTTCAAAAGCAGGTATAATTGCAATGTCTAAGAGTTTGGCAATAGAATATGCTAAGAAAAATATAAATATAAATTGTATTTCACCTGGTTTTATTAAGACAGCTATGACAGATAAATTAGAAGATAAATTTAAAGAGGCTATAATATCAAAAATTCCTTCTGCCCGACTAGGAGAGCCAGATGATATTGCAAATGCTGTACTTTTTTTATGTTCTAGTCACTCAAGTTATATAAATGGAGAAACCTTGCATGTTAATGGAGGCATGTATATGGCTTGACAAAATAGGTTTTTAAACTAATAAGAATTTATAACAATAAGGATCAAAATGTCAGAAGATGTTTCAAGTAAAGTTAAAAAAATAGTTGCAGATCACTTAGGTATAGATGAAGCAAAAGTAACAGAGGAATCTAGTTTTATAGATGATTTAGGTGCGGATAGTCTAGATACTGTGGAATTAGTTATGGCTTTTGAGGAGGAATTTGGTTCAGAAATTTCTGATAGTGAGGCTGAAAAGATTTTAACAGTTGGAGATGCTGTAAAATTTATAGAAGGAAAAGCTAATTAATAGTTAATGCCCACGCACAAAGATGGGGTAATGATAATTCTTTCCTCTCCATCAGGAGCAGGAAAAACAACACTAGTTAGCTTATTATCGAAACATCCAAATTTTGAAATTTCGATATCTCACACAACAAGACAACCAAGACAAAATGAAATACAAAATAAAGACTATTATTTTGTTAGTGAAAAAGAATTTAAAAGGCTTATCGGAAATGAAGAATTTCTTGAGTATGCAAAGGTTTTCAACAATCTTTATGGTACAACTCGGACACCTGTGATTGAAAGTCTTAATAAAGGAAAAAACGTTTTATTTGATATTGATTGGCAGGGTGCAGACCAAATAAAAAATAAAAAATTAGATTACAAACTAATTACTTTTTTTATTTTACCACCAACTAAAGAAATTTTATTTGAAAGATTATCTAATAGACATATGGGCGATAGAATTATGGTAGAACAAAGAATGAATCAGTTTAGTCATGATGTTTTGCACTGGATTAATTATGATTACGTAGTCATAAATGATGCTCTAAAAAATTGTTTTTCAAAAATTCTAAATTTGATTGATGCAGAACTAAATAACGGTTCAAAAGATTACGATAAAGATTTTATAAGAAAACATGTAGAAAAACTAACCAGTTAGACTTTCATACTCTTTAGCTAGTTTATAGTATGTATCAAGATTTAAATTTTGTGGCCTTAAATCTAAATTTAATTTCAATTTTTTTTTTATTTCATCATTTCCATTAAACAATTGGTTGAAAGGTTTTTTAATCATTTTTCTTCTATGATTAAAAAAAGATCTAGTAACCAATTCTATATTTTTGGCTTTATCGATTTTGAAAAAATTTTTTTTTGGTTTAAAAATTAGTAAAGTACTCTCTATCTTTGGCTTAGGCCAGAAAGAAGACGGATCAATGTCACAAACTTTTGTTATTTCTAACTTCCATTTAGCTAATATAGATAATCTTCCATAATTAGATGTATTTACATTTGCAATGATTCTGTCTGCCACTTCTTTTTGAAACATTAATACTAAACTTTCAAACCAAAATTTTTCATTATCTAAATTGATAATCCATTTACATAATATTTCAGTAGAGATGTTATAAGGTAAATTTCCAAAAACAATTAGCTTATTTGGTGATAATTTTTTCTCATTAATATTTAGTATATCCTCATTAATTATTTTTAGATTGTCGTGAAATTTTTTTTTTAAATTAATTACAAGATTATTATCCTTCTCTACTATAAAAAATTTTCTTGGCTTTTTTTTCAATATACATGACGTTAAATTACCTGTCCCAGGCCCAACTTCTAACACTGTCTTATCTTGAATATTCTCAATACTTGTAATTTTTTCTAAAATCTTTTTATCTATAAGAAAATTTTGACCTAAACTTTTTTTTGCTTTGATCATTTTATCTTTTCTAGAAAAGATATAGCTTTGTATAAACTTAGATAACTTGACAAATTCTTACCAAGCATTGTCTCGTTAGGACCATGGTCAGGCGAAATTCTTAAGAAAGGTAAACCTAGTGTAATGTTAATGGCATCGTATTCAAAAAGAGTTTTAATAGGTGTTAAAACTTGATCATGATACATTCCGACAATTACATTAAATTTTTTTCTATTTTTTTTTAAAAAGATTGTGTCAGCTGCATAGGGTCCATATACTTTAAATTTATATTTCTTTAGATCTAATATTGTAGGTTTAATAATTTTTTCGTCTTCATTAAATTTATTAGTACTTTCACAATGTGGATTAAGACCTGTCAAAGCAATCTTAGGTTTAAAGCCCATATAAGTTTTATAAAAATTATCTATTAATTTGACTTTTTCAAAAATTAATTTTTTTCGAATAACTTTTGAAACTTCTTTTAAAGGCATGTGAGTTGTTATAGGACAAACTGATAAGTTACTATTATATATTAACATCGCTATTTTCTTTTTATTAAATTTTTTAGCAAAATATTCTGTCATGCCTAAAAATTTCTTTCTTAAAAATTTTTTTTTTGAGATTGGACCATTTATAAATTTATTAGAATAATTTGATCTTAATAAAACCATAGCAATTTCAAAACATCTTCTAATATAATCATTTGATTTATTGCTAATTTTCTCAAATGCTTTTTTTTGATTATAATCAACATTGATCAAATTTATTGAATTGTTATTCAATTTATAATTAGTAATTTCTTTTAAATTTAAAATTTTTATTTTTTTTTTAAAATTTAATTTTTCCATTTGAAGAGATAGTATTCTGTGAGAGGCTATAATAACAAGAGGACTTTTAATCTTTTTTTTTTTTAAAATTTTAAATAAAATTTCAAAAAAAATACTGTTGGGTTCTCCCGCAACTAATATTATTGGTTTATAGCTCATCTATTGTAATATCCTTTTTTAATTTATTTAAAAATAGATTAGAAAATTGATTTAATTGTTCATTAGTTTTATTTCTGACTATCTTACTTAACTCTTCATCAACATTTAAATTCCTTTTTGAAATTTTTTTTTCTCTCAATTTAAGAACTAGATATCCTCCGGGGATTATTATTGGATTTGTATATTCATTAATTTCAATTTTAGAAATTTTTTCTAAGATTTTTGTATTAATAGAATTTTCGCTAATCCAACCAATATTTCCACCAGCATTAGAGGTTTCAGAAATGCTATAAATTAAAGCAGAATTTTCAAAACCATTTTTTTCAATAGCACCCTCAATAATTTTAAACTTCTCGTCTAATGTTTGATTCTCTTTTAAATCAAATACAATCTCAGAAAGAAGATACTCAATTTGATTTTCATTTTTTAAGATATCTTTTCTTAATTTATCAAGGTCGATATTGATATTTTTTGAGTATTTGTCATAGATTAATTGGTTCCATATAGCATTTATTGTCATTTTATTTCTTACAAAATCAGACTTAATATCAAAATTTTTAAGATAACCCAACAACTCACTAACATTTGTAAATCCTGTACTAGAATATGTAGAAATTAAAATTCTGTTAAAGTCCTCATTACTAATCTCAATTTTTTGAACAATTTTTTTTAAAGCAATTTCTTTTACTTTATCTTTAATCAAAGAATTTCTAGCAATCTGGAAAATTTTTTTATTATCTAAACTATTAATATTTTTATTTAAAGATTTTAAATAATTGATTTCATTTAAAATATCTACAGTGGTAATAATTTCATTATCAATTTTTACTAGTATTTTATTTTCATAAGCAAGAACTGGATATTTTATTAAAGTTGAAAAAAAAATAATGATTATAATTACATTCAGTCTCATGAAACTAATTTTTATTGATCAATTTTTTGTTCAAAGCTTGTTAAAGGTGTTAAAGTAATACTAAATATTAAATTTTCTGATGGTTTTAAATCTCTATCCTCATAATAAGATTTATTATATTTTACTCCAGCTATTAAACAGTCATTTTTATATTCATAAACCAAATTATAATATTCAGTTAAATTAATTTTTCTATTTCGTCTTGTATTAAATGTTATGTAGTTCTCATCATTGAATTTTAATGATGTTTTATTTTCTATAGTATTTGTATTACCAATTGCCCCATTTTCTTCTATAAAGTTAAATGTTGAATTGAAATTTTTATATATGATTGATGTATTTAATGAATTATATTCCAACGTATTGAGATCATTATCTAATATAAAATCATAAGATACATTAATTATGTTTGAGAAATCATTGGATATTGACCCAAAGATATTAGGATCTTTTCCACTTAATCCAGTTGATTGAGGTATGAAATTTTCATTTTCATCTCTCAAGACCGTTGCTATTTTTGCTTCAAAAAATTTGTTTATATCATCTAATCTTGATTTTTTATACTCAACTCCTAGGGTCAGAGATCTTCCCTCTTCAAAAGAGTCATCTATAGCAAGTCTATTTATGTCAAATATTCCATCAACATTTATAGATCTATCACTTGAAGAATAATCTTTCATATCGCCTGGATTTAATCTAAGAGATATTTTTGGAGTAAAATAATTAACTTCATCATCTGTTTGATTTATAAGTGGCAGACTAGTATTAAACTCAATAATACTCATAAGTTCCATTTGAGGGCTGGATTTATATAAGTCATCATTTTTAGCCACCGTATTTAAGTTTTTTAGATAAAGGTTATATTCATTTTTAAATCCATTATTTGATATAATATTTGAACTCTGAAAATTTAAATCATTTATAATTTTTGTTCTTAAATTATTCGTATTATTTAAATCATTACTGCCACTCGATCTGAAATTAATCGTTCCATTATTTAAGTCGCTAAATAATTGTCTATCAAAATCATAGTAAGGTAGTATGAACTGATATCGATCTGAACTTGCAAGATTTAGACTTTCAAAAGATTGGAAGCCTGTTACTAAGTTAAACTTATTATTATTTAAAATCAATTGAGCTTCAGAATTCAGTACATCATAATCTTTTGGAGTAGACTTATTTTTGAAAATATTGCTATCAAAAATCTTCAAATAAGTATCATTTGAAACTCTTTTATATGAGAGAAACAAATCACTTTGAGTAAAATTTTTCCATGCTAAATTTGCATCAAACTCTGCGAAAAAGTGACTTATGCTATTGGTTTTATTTGAAAGAGAAGATTTATAACCATCAATAAATGAAAAATCCAATATCGCAGAGGAATTTTTATTTTTTAGTCTGTACTCATTCTGAAACATTTTAATATCACTATCAAATAAAGTAGGTCTAAATGTAAAATCTTTATCATGAGATATCACATGGTAGTATGGTAAATTTAGAGATGATCCTAAAATATTTGAATTATTCACACTTGGTTTTAAAAAACCAGATTGTCTTTTTACAGTTGGATCAGGATGAAAAAATTTTGGAAAATATAAAACAGGCACATTATAGATTTTAAGTAAAGCATTATCATAAATTATTTGTTTCTTATTTTTATCATGTTTAATTTCACTAGCTGTTACAACCCAAGGGGGGCAATCAGTATCTTCATTACAACTTGTAAAAACACCTTTTTTGATAGTGGTAATATTATTTTCACTTTCTGCAGATACCCCTTTTAAGCGAGGATCATTTTTTAAATTATCAAATATATCTTTTTTTAAATTAATTTTGATATCTTTAGCAACAAAACTTTTTTCATTAAAGTTAAACATTCCACTATCGAAAAATAATTTATCATTCTGAGGTAAATTGAAATTTAAATTTACTAAAATTTTTTCTCCTTTCAGTATTTTATCTTCCAGAGAGAAATTGAAGTTTTTTAACTCTACATAAGTTTGTTCATTTTCATCAATAAGGGTAGAATTTTTAATTGAACTTAATAAATTCTCATTTCTAAGAAAAATAACATCTGATGACTCTAAAATGAATCTCGAATTAATTTTACTTTTAGTTTTTCCTTTGCTGATTATTTTTTCCTTACTTCTATCATATGTAATATTATCTGATAAAATATTATAATCATTAATAGCATCTTTAATAATGACTTTACCTGTAGCATTAAGTATATTTTTAACTTTTAAATATATAAAATTATCTGCCTCGATAATAACACCATCATTAGTCGAAATTTTTCCTCTTTTTAAGCCTATGATTTTATTTCCATCATCTAAAATTTGAATTTCAGATACATCAAAATTGAATTGATCTTGTGCCATTGAAAATGGCATTAATAAAAATTTTGTAAAAAATATTAATAGAATTGATAAAATTTTATTTCTCATTGAATTTTCTTATTATTATAGAGTTAATTATTGTTAACAATATTAAAGGTGTTAAGACTGAACTAAATATATTTATTTTCTCAGTTTTTCCGAGAACATTAAAGAAATTAAACAAATAATATATAACTACTGAAAAAAACAGACCAATCGAAATTTTGAGTATCGAACTTTTTAATTCTTTGGTACTGAGCATTATTACACTTGATAATACAGTCATAAGCACAAGGTAAATTGGAAAAGAAATAATCTTTAAAAGTTGTATATCTATTTCTATAATAGAATAATTTAAAGACTTATAATTTTTTCTAAGTTGTAAAAGCTCTAATATTGAGAGTGAGGACAAGTTTGAAAATAGATTTTGAATAATCAGGTAATCAAAATTTGTACTAATTTCTAAAGTTTTAAGTTTTTGTCTTTTATTTTTATCAAAAACTTCAGCATTATAAATCACCCATTTTTTGCTTGATATATCTATTTTTGGACTAACAATATTTCTTTTGATTTCAAAATTATTATTAAACTCTGAAATATAGGCATCAATTAAATAATTTTGGTCAATTTTCACTGAATTTATAATTAAGATTTTATTATCCATAACATCTTTTATCCAAAGACCATTTTTTGTTATAACAGCTAAATATTTACCATCTTTAGTATAATTGGTTTTTAAATCTAAATAAAAATTTTTTAGGGTTGAGGAAAAGCTGTAAAAAAAAGTGATTATTAAAATACCAAGAAAAAAACTCACTAGACTAATAATAAATAAAATATTTGAATTTTTTAGACCTGTGTATTTAAAAATACTTAATTGATTGTTATTGAATAACGTTATGAAGAAAAGTTGTGTAGAAATTAAAAAGATGAACGGAAACATTTCAAATATAAATGTTGGTGAATTTAAAAGAGACAAGTAAATTGGAAAAAAATTATCTACGTTTAAATCTTTAAAAAAGTCTAATTCACTCAGTAAATTTAATATAAAGATTAAACTAAACATAATCAAAGAGACATAAATAAAAGAATTAATAAAAATTTTACTTAAAAATTGAATATAAGTTTTCATTTCTTTCCTCTAAATGGATTTAGTGATAGATATATAATTGTGTAAATTACAATTAAACTTAAAATTGGAATACTAAAAATCTTAATATTTTCAAAAATATTATTTTTTACAAATCTCAAACTTAATTCAGAAGATATAATGATCGATAGTCCTAGTAAAAAAATAAAAAGTCGATAACTAAAATAATTTATATTTTCTTTTGACTTTAAAATAAGAAATAAAATAGTTAACATCAAAGTTGGAATATAAAAAGGAATTATAAATCTTTTATATAATTCTTTAATAACATTATTTAGATTTTCTTTAACACAGTTTTCAATGATAATATCCTTAGTATCGATATTAAAAAATTCCAATTTATTTAATCTTAAATAACACTTAAATAGTTTCGACGTAGACACCTCTTGTGTCTTTACATAAGTTGTTGTGTTAGTTTCTAGGTTTTTTAAATTAAAATCCGATTTAGAAAATCGAAAATTTGTAATTTTATCGTTTATAACATTTATTTGTTCTCCTTCATATAAAACTAAAATTTGAGTATTATTTTTATTAATAAAATTTCCTTTTTTTGCATATGTAATCTGAAAATTATTAATATTTTCGTCTTTTTTTAAATAAATATTTAACAAATTTCCATCCTTATCCTTACCATCACTATAGATCGTAACATTTTTTATGGTGTCATTAAATTTTTTCTGTTTAATAAAACTTTCTAAAAAATTTACTGACGATGTCCTTAAAAAAGACCTAGCCATATCCTGGGTGCTTGGAACTATAAAAGCGGCAAGAGTAATTTGAACTATTGTTAAAAAAAATGAAAAAATAAACAAAAAATTTATAAGTTGAAACTTGTTAACACCAAAGTTCCAAAATATAATCAGTTCATTGTTTAACTCATACCTTGTAATTACATAAAAAAAACTGAAAAAAAATACGAAAGGAAGTACTTTACTTACTATTTTAGGAAAGTTGAGCAATGAGTAGTTAATGTATACTAGGTAATCTCTACCATCCTCAATCATAATGTCTAAAAAGTTGACAGCCTGAAATACCCAAATAATTATGCTTGCACTAAAAAGAGTGATGAAAAAAAAGGTTAAACAATCAATTAATAATTTTCTAAATAATATTTTTTTCATTGAAATCTTACAAAATAGTACTTATATATTTTCAACTATTAGTTTACAATTAATATACAACTTAAAGTACACATATATTAAAAATGTCAATAAAAATAAGCTTTAAAAAAAGCACGCAAATAAAAAACTCTACAAATTTAGTCTTATTTGTGGATGAAAAATTTAGCTTGAGGGAAATAAAAAAATATATTTCAGGTCAAGAGCTTTCTTATATGTCAGATTTGTTGAAAACAAGTGATTTAAGTAAACAATTATTGGTATTTGAAATTACTTCAAAAAAAAAAATAGTTTTAGTATCTATAAAAAAAAATATCAAAAACTTTGAGGTTGAAAATTTAGGTGCAGAACTTTATGAACGTATAAATTTAGGAAAAAATCCAGAGTATTTTATTTACTCAGCAAATATTGTAAATAACCATAAAAGTTTTATTGGTTATTTCCTTCATGGACTAAAATTAAAATCTTATAAATTTAAAAAATATAAATCAAAAAAAGAGAATAGACTAATTACAGTCAATGTCCTAGGAAAAGGGAGTGATTTAAGTAATTCAAGTCAATTAAAGTTCAAAGCTTTGGAGCAAGGAACGTTTTATGCAAGAGATTTAGTTTCTGAGCCAGGTAACATTCTGCACCCAGATGAATATGCAAAAAGAATAAGAACACTCAAGAAACATGGGCTAAAAATTAATATTTACGATCAAAAAAAACTGAAAAAATTAGGTATGAACGCTCTCCTTGGAGTAGGTCAAGGAAGTATTAGAGGGTCCTATCTTGTAACTATGGAATGGAGAGGTGTAAAAAATACCTCAAAACCATTAGCTTTTATCGGCAAAGGAGTTTGTTTTGATACAGGTGGCTATTCTTTAAAACCTGCAAAATTTATGGAAGATATGACTTATGACATGGCAGGTTCAGCTGCTGTTGTTGGACTTATGAAAAATCTTGCATTAAGAAAAGCAAAAGTAAATGCCGTCGGAGTAGTGGGGCTAGTTGAAAATATGGTAAGTGGGAACGCTCAAAGACCTGGTGATATTGTAAAATCTTACAGTGGAAAAACAATTGAAATTTTAAATACAGATGCAGAAGGAAGATTAGTTCTTGCTGATGCCATAACTTTTACTGAAAAAAAATTTAAACCTAAATTCATGATTGACTTAGCTACTTTAACTGGTGCTATAATTGTTTCTCTAGGTTCTGAGTACGCAGGACTTTTTTCTAATAATGATAAATTATCAAATGAATTGATTGATGCAGGTGAAAAAGTTGAGGAAAAACTTTGGAGAATGCCTTTACATAAAAACTTTGACAAATTAATAAATTCTAAGAATGCAGACATGCAAAATATAAACTATGTTGGTGGTGCAGGTTCAACTACTGCTGCACAATTTTTACAAAGATTTGTTTTAAATAAAACACCATGGGCACATTTAGACATAGCTGGTATGGCTTTTTCAAAATATGGAGGTGCATTAAATTCTGGTGGTGCTACGGGTTATGGAGTGAGATTATTAAATCAATTAATAGAAGATTATTATGAGTAATATTGAAAATACACTATCAATAATTAAACCTGATGCAGTTGAGAGAAACTTAGATAACCAAATAAAAGAAATTTTTATAAAGAATGGTTTTAGTATTATTAAAGAAAAAAAAATTCAAATTGACAAGATAGAGGCAGAAAAATTTTACAAGGTGCATGAAACAAAACCTTTTTATAATGATTTATGTACTTATTTATCGTCGGGACCAATAATTGTTATGGTGCTTGAAAAAGAAAATGCTATTTTGGCAAATAGAGAATTAATGGGATCAACAAACCCAAAAGACGCTAAGGAGGGTACAATAAGAAAAAAATTTGGGCTATCAATTGACAAAAATTCTGTTCATGGTTCAGACAGTTTAGAGAATGCGAAAATTGAAATTGATTTTTTTTTTAAGTCTTAGATAGGAATTTTTTTAAAGCTTTTGGATATAGCACATGTTCCTGTTTCAAAATTTTTTTTGACAGAGTTTTTGGATTATCTTTTTTACTTATTCTAACCTCTTTTTGTAAAATTATTTTTCCAGAATCTAATTTAGAATTTACAATATGAACAGTGCAACCTGAAAATTTTTCATTATTCATTATTACTCTTTCATGAGTATTTAGTCCTTTATATTTTGGCAATAATGAAGGGTGAATATTTAATATTTTTCCATTAAATTTTTTAATAAAATCTTTAGAAAGTATTTTCATAAATCCTGCAAGACAAATTAAATTAATTTTTTTTTTTTTTAAAATTTTTAGAACTTTATTTTCATCCTTCTTTTTTTTAAAATTAAAAATTTTGTAAACGATTTTATTTTTTTTTAAATAACGAATTCCATTTGCTTTTTTGTTGCTTGATAGAACAAGATCAACATAAATTGGGGAAGTTTTTAACTTTGAAAATTTAATTAAATTTTTCATATTACTTCCATTTCCAGAAATAAAAATTGCTGTTTTTATCTTACTAATCCCAATTGATCCTACCATCTACTTTGATTTGTCCTTTCCCACTATATATTTTTCCTATTGTATAAGGTTTGTATTTTTTAGGAAAAAATTTAATAACCTTCTTTAGATTTTTTGGATTTATAATTAAACAAAAACCAATTCCACAATTAAATGTTCTCAACATTTCTTTGTCAGTTATAAAGTGACTTTTTAACCAACGAAATATTTTAAGAGGACGAACTTTAATTAGATTTATTTCAGCATTTAGATTATTTGGTAGAATTCTTTTTAAATTATCTGTCAAGCCCCCACCTGTAATATTCGCACATCCATTAAGTAGACCATGATCAATTAAATCTAAAATTTCTTTCACATAAATTTTAGTAGGCTTGATCAACTCTTCTTTTAAAAATTTATTATTATTTATATTTATTTTTTTTATTTTTAATAAATTTCGAACTAATGAAAATCCATTTGAATGCAGACCGCTAGATGGAATTGCTAAGATCAAATCGTTTTTTTTTATTTTTTTTCCATTAAGAATTTTTTTTTCTTCAACAATTCCCACGGCAAAACCTGCGATATCAAATTTATTCTTGGCGTATGTTCCAGGCATTTCAGCAGTTTCACCACCAACTAGACTACATTTAGAAATTTTACATCCTTTTAAAATTCCACCCACAATAGACTTTAATTTTGATAAATTAATCTTATTAATTGAAATATAATCTAAAAAGAATAAAGGCTTTGCCCCTTGAACTATTAAATCATTAACGTTCATTGCAACAAGGTCAATTCCTATTGTATCAAATTTATTAAGCATATTGGCTATTTCAATTTTGGTTCCAACCCCGTCTGTGCAAGCAACAATTTTTGGATTTTTTAAATTTTTAGGAATATTGGTGATTGATCCAAAACCACCTATATTATTGAACGTTTTTTTGCCTTTTTTTTTTGTAGATATATTGGATATGAATTTAACAAATTTGTCAGCAGCATTAATATCAACACCACTTTTTTTATATGTTAATATATTTTTACGCATTTATTCTGACTATGATGTTTCAAATAAAAAAAATTAAGTTAAAAATCTTATATATTTTTTTTATAGTTCTATCTTTAAATTTATTTTTTTTTTCCACAGATAAGATTTTTTCTAAATCTTTTGACATAGAAAATGTTGATATATCTAGACCATTTGAGATAAATTTTGATAAAAATGATGTAATTGATGAGGGTTTTAATCAAGCGTTTTTTGAATTAATTTCATTGATAGTTAATTCTGAAGATCAAGAGAAAATCAATAACATTAAATTAAATAAGCTTAAAGGAATGATCGAGTCATTTTCTATTCAAGAAGAGAAGTTTATAAATGATATATATTACGTAAACTTAGGAGTTTCATTTAACAAAAAAAAAGTTTATAATTATTTAGAGAGTAAAAATATTTTTCCATCAGTTCCAACTCGCAAAAAGTTTTTATTCATTCCAATCATTATAGATGAAAATAAAAAAGATCTTTTGTTATTTAATAACAACAAGATATTTGAGAACTGGAATAAAAACTACGTAAAGACACATTTAATTGAATATATATTGCCCACAGAAGATCTTGAAGATTTAAACCAGATAAAAAAAAATTATGAAAACATTGAACAATATAATTTTGATGAAGTAATTTCAAAGTATAATTTAAAAGATTCGATTATATCTTTATTTTTCAGGGGCGAAGATAAAATAAGAGTGTTAACAAGAATAACTTATAATAAAAACGTTATTTTAAAAAATCAATCTTTTTCTCAAAAAAATATTAGTGAGATTGATCAAATTGAAAAATTGATTGAAGAATTGAAAACGGTTTATGAAGATCATTGGAAAAAAATAAATCAAATTAATACTTCAATAAAACTTTTGTTAAACATTAAGATAAATAACAAATCAAGTATTATTATATCAGATTTTGAAAAAGATCTAAATGATCTAGATTTGATCAATGATTATTTTATAACTAAATTTGACAAAGATTTTACCTTTTACCAAGTAATTTTTAATGGAACACCAAGTAATTTTTTAAAAATAATGGAGGAAAAAAATTATAGTTTTGACACACAAAATAAAATTTGGTCAATTAATTGATATGAGAGATGTTAATCAAAAAATCTTAAAATTTAACCACGAAAAAAATTTAAGAGATAATGATTTTTTTGTGTCATCAAGCAATAAACATGTTTACGATTTGCTTAATAATTGGCCGAATTGGGAAAAAAATTTTGTTAACGTAAACGGTGAAAATTTTTCAGGTAAAACTCATTTAATAAACATTTTCATAAAAAGATTTAAAGGGGTTATTTTTGATGCTAATACATTTGATAATAAAAATTTATCAAACTTAAATTTATACGAGAATATAGTTTTAGAAAATTTAGGTGAAAATATTAATGAAAAACTTATTTATTCTTTAATAAATATTGTTGAACAAAATAATAAGTACTTAATTATTACCTCTAACAAGCCAATAGTTGAGATAAATTTCAAATTAATTGATTTAAAATCTAGATCAAAAAGCTTTTTAATTCAAAATATAAAAAAACCCGATGATGAGTTAATTTTTGCATTATTAGTAAAGAATTTGTCAGATCGTCAGATTATTATAGAAAAAAAGTTAGTTAATTACGTAGTTAAAAGGATACACAGATCTTATAGTAAAATTTTTGATTTTATATATAAGATCGACGAAATGAGTTTAAAAAGAAAAAAATCTATTAATATTAATTTAATTAAGGAACTTTTGGGAGAATAGTTGAGTATTTATAGAACTCATAATTGTAACGAATTAAGAAAAGAAGACGTTGGTAAAAAAGTCTTTCTTTCTGGCTGGATAAATAAAAAAAGAGATCATGGAAATCTCTTATTTATTGATTTAAGGGATAATTATGGAATTACTCAATGTATAATTGATAGAGAAAACTCTAATTTTTCAACACTCGAAAAAATGCAACTTGAAACCGTTATAAAAGTTGACGGTGAAGTAGTTGATAGATCAGAAGAAACAGTAAATAAAGACATTAAAACTGGAGAGATAGAAGTCTTAATAAAAAGTTTTGATGTTTTAGGAAAATGCAAAGAACTTCCTATGCCAATATTTAGTGACCAAGAATATTCAGAAGAAATTAGATTAAAATATAGATTTTTAGATTTAAGAAGAAAAAAAATTCATGAGAATATTATTTTAAGATCAAAAGTGATTTCTTTCATAAGAAATGAAATGAATAAGCTAGGTTTTTTAGAATATCAAACACCAATTTTAACATCTTCCAGTCCTGAAGGAGCAAGAGATTTTTTAGTTCCAAGTAGGTTAAATCCTGGGAAATTTTATGCATTACCTCAAGCCCCACAGCAATTTAAACAATTAATCATGGTTTCAGGCTTTGATAAATATTTCCAGATAGCTCCTTGTTTTAGAGATGAAGATGCAAGGGCAGACAGAAGTCCTGGAGAATTTTATCAATTAGATTTAGAAATGTCTTTTGTTGAACAAGAGGATGTTTTTAATGTAGTAGAAAAACTTTTAGTAAATACTTTTAAAAATTTTTCAAAAAAAAAACTAGTTAAAGAAAAATTTCCAAGAATTCCTTATAAAGAGTCGATGTTAAAGTATGGTACTGATAAACCTGATCTTAGAAATCCTTTAATAATTAATGATATAACGGATGTCTTTTTAAGGGATGATATTAAATTTGATATCTTTAAAAATTTGGTAAAATCTGGTTGTAAAGTAAGATGTATAATTACAAAAGATACTAAAAATAAACCAAGAAGTTTTTTTGATGGAATTGATAAATGGGCAAAAGAACAAGGTACGTCTGGTATGGCCTATTTTACCTTTGATAAAGATAAAGAAGTTTTTGGTAAAGGACCTGTGGGTAAATTTTTCTCAAAAGAAGCTATAGAAGAATTAATGGTTAAAACAGGAGCCAATATAGGCGATAGCATTTTTTTTGCATGTAATAAAGAAAAAGATTTAGAGGTGATAACTGCTTTGGCAAGAAATAAAATTGCTCAAGATTTAGATTTAATAGACGAAAACATTTTTGCATTTTGCTGGGTCATTGATTATCCAATGTTTGAGAAAGATAAAGAAACAAAAAAGATTAAATTTAGTCATAATCCATTCTCTATGCCCCAAGGTGATCTAGACAAATTAGATTTTGGTAAGCCTCTCGATATTTTAGCTTATCAGTACGATATTGTATGCAACGGAATTGAACTTTCATCTGGGGCTATCAGAAATCACATTCCCGATTTAATGTACAAATTATTTTCTGTAGCTGGATATAATAAAAATCAGGTAGATCAAAAATTTAGTGGAATGATAAACGCGTTAAATTATGGTGCCCCTCCACACGGAGGTATTGCTCCAGGTTTAGATAGAATAGTTATGCTTTTAGCTAATGAAAAAAACATAAGAGAGGTTACCATGTTTCCAATGAATCAAAACGCTCAAGATCTAATGATGAATGCACCCTCAGACATAGGTGAAGATCAATTAAAAGAGTTGGGTATTTCTCTTAAATTAAAGAAGTAGTTACTTTTTACCTTTTAGGCTTATTTTAACATCCGATAAATCTACAAGATTTTTTTTATAGTTATTTCTGACAAAGCCTTTGCTCGTCATATCTTTTACAATTTTCAATAATTGATTTTGTTCCTCAGGATTTCTTTCATCTAAAGTTGTATTTTCATTATTACCAATAGCAGGTGTATGGGCTAAATCCTCTCTATTTTGATAAGAAATAGCTAATTCTCTAAATATATAATCTAATATTGAGGAAGCACTTAAAATTCTATCATTTCCATAAACTTTTCCAGATGGTTCAAACTTTGTTCCAACAAATGCGTTAATAAACTCATCTAACGGAACGCCGTATTGAAGTCCAAGAGATATAGCAATGGCAAAATTATTCATTAGTGCTTTAACTAATTCACCCTCCTTACTTGTATCAATGAAAATTTCTCCAATCTTGCCATCCTCGTATTCACCTGTGTGTAAATAAACTTTATGATCGCCAATCGTTGCTTTTTGAATATAACCTTTTCTTCTGTCTGGCATACTAAATCTCTTACCGTTGATCTCTGAATTAATTGATGACTTTTTGATTATGTTACCTATGTTTTGCTGGCTTGTTTTTTGCATTGTAGCTTTTAAGTCTGTATTTTTATCTAAAATTTTTTTATTATTTGGGTCTAAACTCCTCGTTTTTCTATTATCAAGTTTAACATCTAATATCTCAAACTCTCCATCATCTCTTTTTTCAAGAGTCTTTAACTCAGTTTCATTTATGCTGTCTAGTTTATGAATTACTTTAAATGTACAGGTATAATAAGTCTCTACTAAGTATTTTGTCATAAAATCCTAATATAAAATTATTTGATTAACTTAACAAATTCTTTATATACAAAATCAAATTTTAGTCTAATTTATTTTATACAATTTTAAATTGAAATTATTTAATTTTTATGTTGACATTTTTTTATAAAATTTTCACCTGGTGGAATCGTGATACATTTGGAACAAGATTAAAAACTATTTTTTTTGGAAAATTTGTTGGAAAAGATGATTTTGGAAATAAATATTATCAAAGCAAAAAAGGAAAGAGATGGGTTATTTATGCTGACGAAGTCGATGCAAGTAAAATTCCAGTAGAATGGTTTTCATGGATACATTTTACTTCTAACAAAATTGAAAAAAACCATAAATTAGAAAAATACAAATGGCAGAAACCTCATAAGCCAAATTTAACTGGAACAGAGTCCGCCTATTATCCAAATAAAAATAAGAATGTTAATGAAAAAAAATATAAGACTTGGAAAAATTGAATTAAAACTTCTATTCTTTGTCTTTTTTTTATCTTTTAATTTTTATAACAATTTAAGTTCCAATTCAGACTTAGAGGGTGCTATTACAGAAATTAAAGTATTAGATAAAATAAGTTCTAAAAATATATTAGTTAAACTTAAAAATGGTGATGAAATCAGACACAAAGATCTTTCAATAAGAAGTATGAAATGTAGAAATTCAAAATTTGACGATAATCCAGAAATTACAGCTTATATTCAAGTAAAAGATTTAAGCAAAAAAAGTAATGATGATGTTTTTGTGTTTAATGGCTGGATGTTCTCCTCTAGTCCGTCAATAACACCATTTGATCATCCAGTTTATGATATATGGCTTGTTAAATGTTATTAAACAATTTTTTCATTATCAAGCCAACTAACATTAAAATCTGAATTAATAAACTTTTTATGATTCAGCAATTTTTTGTGCAAAGGTATAGTTGTTGTAATTCCATCAATCACAAATTCATCAAGAGATCTATTCATTCTCTGAATAGCCTCTGTTCTATTTCTTCCATGGCAAATCAGTTTACAAATCAAGCTATCATAATATGGAGTAACCTTGTAACCTTGAAAAATTGCACCATCCACTCTAGTTCTAAATCCTGATGGCTGATTACACATTGTTATAGTTCCTGGAGAAGGTTGAAAATTATTACTTGGATCTTCTGCATTAATTCTACATTCTATAGCATGACCTCTTGGATTAACATCTGATTGTTCTAATGCAGTTTCTCCCGTAAAAGCTATCCATATTTGTTCTTTGATAATATCTATACCAGTAACCATCTCAGAAACTGGATGTTCTACTTGTACTCTCGTATTCATTTCTAAAAAATAAAATTTCCCATCTTCATATATAAACTCCACAGTTCCAGCACCTTTGTATCCAATTTTACTTACCATGCTGACAGTTTTTTCAAAAAGATCTTTTCTAATTTCATCATTTAAAACTGGACTTGGAGTTTCCTCAATTAATTTTTGATGTCTTCTTTGAACAGAACAATCTCTCTCATGCAAATGAACTGTCCTATTCTCTCCAGATAATATCTGTACCTCAATATGCCTAGGATTTTGAAAAAATTTTTCAATGTAGACCTCATCGTTACCGAAATATTTTTTTGCTTCTGATCTAGCAGTTGAAAATAACAAATCAAAATCTTCCTCATTCTGAACAATTTTCATCCCTTTTCCACCACCCCCGCCAGAAGCTTTGATTAAAACTGGAAACCCAATTTTTTTAGAGAGTTCTTTTGCCTCAACTACATTCTTAACTCCCCCCTCTGATCCTTCAATAACTGGTAGACCATTTTCTTTTGCAATTTTTTTAGCTTGAATTTTGTCACCCATCATTTCTATATGCTTAGATGATGCACCAATAAATTTTATTTTATTTTCTTCCAACATTCTCGCAAAGTTTGCATTTTCTGATAAAAAACCATAGCCTGGATGGACAGCTTCAGCCCCTGTAAGATCTATAGCAGACAACAAAGCCGGTATATTCAAATAACTACTGGAAGGCTGATGTGAGCCAATGCAAACACTCTCATCAGCTAATTTTACATGCATGCTATTTCTGTCAACATCTGAGTGAACAGCAACAGTAGAAATTCCCCATTCTTTACATGCTCTTATTACTCTAACTGCAATTTCTCCGCGATTTGCGATTAAGATTTTCTTAAACATTACTCTAATATGACTAAGACTTGGCCAAATTCAACAGGTTGTCCATCGTTAACCAAAATTTTTTTTACGACACCATTTGCATTTGAAGGAACATGATTCATTGTTTTCATGGCCTCAACAATCATAACTGTATCACCTTTTTTAATTTTTTTCCCAACTTCAACAAATTTCTTCGCTCCAGGTTCCGGTGCGTGATATGCAGTTCCAATTATTGGAGATTTAATTTCAATACCAGAGATTACATTATCTAAAATTTTTGGATCTGGACTTGATGTGGAAACAAATTTTGGATTTGGAAAAGATTCGCTGTTAACCGATACATTATTTTTTGAAACTTTAATTTTGGTATCCTTAACTGTATATTCTAATTCAGTGAGTTTGAATTCATCTAAGTATTCAGTTAATTCTTTAATTATTTTTTTATCAATTTTCATTTTCTAAAAGCTTTTGCATAGAAATTATGGCTAAAATATAACCGTCTATACCCAGTCCAAAAATTCCACCTGTAACTATATCACTTAAAAGAGATTTTTGTCTAAATTCTTCTCTCTTATATATATTTGATATATGTAATTCTATAATTGGTCTTTTAAATATATTCAAAGCATCTCGTATAGCAACTGATGTATGTGTGAAAGCAGCAGCATTTATTATAATTCCATCAAATTTTTTTCTGGACTCTTGAATTATATTCACTAGTTCTCCTTCAATATTAGATTGAAAAAATTCTAATTTTAGACCTAATTCATTTGATTTTTTAGCACAGATTTCTTTTAGTTCTTCAAAAGTAACTGAGCCATATTGTGATTGTTCTCTTTCACCTAATAGATTAAGATTTGGACCATTGATAATAATTATTTTATTATTCATTCAGCTTTTATATATGATGAAAAAAATAAAAAAAATAAAAATCAGATTAAATGGTAGTTTTAAATTTATAAAAAATAATACAAATTTGTCTGATCTTTTAAAAACTTTAAAAATACCATTAAAAAAAGTGGCCATAGAGTTAAATCATGAAATAATAGATAAAAAAAAACTAAATAAACAAATTTTAAGAAATAATGATAAAGTAGAAATAGTTCACTTCATTGGAGGCGGTTAGTTTGAAAAAAGATGAATTTATAATTGCTGGAAAAAATTTTAAATCCCGTTTGATTGTTGGAACAGGAAAATATAAAAGCATGTCACAATGTGCTAAGGCGGTGAAGTTATCAGGTGCAAGTATAGTTACTGTAGCTGTAAGGAGAGTTAATATAACTGATAAAAAAAAAGCTGTGTTAATGGATTATATTGATCCAAAGAAAATTACTTATCTGCCAAATACCGCAGGCTGTTTTAGCTCAAAAGATGCTTTAAGAACATTAAGATTAGCAAGAGAGATTGGAGGATGGAAATTAGTAAAACTTGAAGTTTTGGGGGATAAAAAAAATTTATTTCCAGAAATGATTGAAACACTGAAGTCGACTGAGGTTTTATCCAAAGAGGGATTCAAAGTTATGGTCTATTGTAACGATGATCCCTTGATGGCTAAGAGACTAGAAAACGCCGGAGCTTGTGCTATTATGCCATTAGCTGCTCCAATCGGCTCTGGCCTTGGTATACAAAATCAGATAAATATTAAGATAATTAGAAAAGAAATAAAATTACCTTTAATTATTGATGCAGGTCTTGGACAAGCTTCGGATGCTACCATAGCGATGGAGCTTGGATGCGATGGTGTTTTAGTTAACACTGCTATAGCAAAAGCCAAAAAACCTTTTGACATGGCTCTTGCATTTAAGAATGCAGTGATAGCAGGAAGACAATCTTATTTATCAGGTAGAATTCAAAAAAATCTAATGGGTAGCGCATCTTCACCTTTGAAAGGAATTATTTAGCTTTTTTGTAAAATCTTTTTTTTTTGAATACTTTTTTTTTAAATGTTTTTTTATTTTTAAGTTGAATTATATTTTCATTTGATTTTATTGTATCTAGGTCTTTTAATTTTTCATAATGCTCTATTAATTCAATAGTTTTTTTTGATTTATTTTTTAAATCAATTATATATTCAGGAATAATCAAATTATTATCTGTAACTATATCTATTTTCATTTTATTTTTCTTCTCAAAATATTTTAAGTCCTCAATAAAATTTACTTTTAAAAAATTGGAAATTTTTTCACAAACTTTTAAAGTTACATATTTTGCTTTATTTAAAACTGTTTTTAACTCCACTAATTTCAAAATTTTTAAAGCAAAGGATTCGTCAGTAAGATTTATTTTCCATTTAACGGCACTTTCCCTTAATCTTTGTCTAGACATTTCTAATAAGCCGAAGTTACTTATTCGCCCAATTTGAATTCTAGCTCTATCAGCTCTACATTTTTCTTTTAGTCTTCTTTCAACTAGTTTTCTATTTCCATAGCTAAGCATATCAATAAAATCAATTATTATTAGTCCTGACAAGTCTCTAATTTTTATTTGTCTAGCGATTTCATCTGCCGCTTCTAGATTGGTGTCTAAAGCAGTACTTTCAACATTTTTTTGTCTTATCGAACTACCTGAATTTATATCGATTGACACTAAGGCCTCCGTAGGATTTATTACTAAGTACCCACCAGACTTCAACTTTATTTCTGTATCAAAGATTTGATTAAGTTTTTGCTCAATACCTTCATCTATAAACAAAGGACTCTTACCTCTATATTTTTTAATTTTTTTTAAATGTGATGGCATCATCATTTTCATAAAATTTTGTGCTTTTTTGTATCCTTCATTTCCTTCAATAATTACTGTTTTTGTATTCTCATCATACATGTCTCTAAGTGTTCTTTTTATAATTTCACTCTCCTGATGAATAAGAGAGGGAGCAATAGAATTAATTGCATTCTCTTTTATTTGATTCCAAGTATTAATTAACGTGGTTAAATCATGATTTATCTCATTTTTTGTTTTGTTACTTCCAGCAGTTCTTACAATCAAACCCATCTCTTTTGGTATTTCAATTTCATTAAGTATGGATCGAATTTTTTTTCTATCAGCTGGATTAAATATCTTTCTTGAAATTCCTCCACCTTTTGGAGTATTAGGCATTAAAACAATGTATTTACCAGCAATTGAAATAAAAGTACTTAGTGCAGCTCCTTTTTGACCCCGCTCATCTTTAATTACCTGAACAAGGATTACTTGATTTGGCTTGATAACCTCTTGAATTTTATATCTTTTAAATTTAGTTTTATTTTTTCTCTCTTTTAAATTATCAAAATTTTCTTTTTCTTCCTGATTTTTTACTTCAATTGGATCCTCTAATTCCAAATTACCTTCTGCGATACGTTCCTCTTCCTTCTCTTCAACTTTTTTTGATAATTCCTCACGAGCCTTCTCCTCCTCTAATTTGATTAATTCCAGATCACTCCTAGGAATTTGATAATAATCTGACTGAATATCGTTGAAAGAAAGAAAACCGTGTCGTTCTCGTCCAAAATCTACAAATGCTGCCTGGAGGGATGGTTCAATTCTACTAACTTTGCCTAGGTAGATGTTATTTTTGATTAAATTATTCTTTAAACCTTCGTATTCGTAATCTTCAATACTATCATTTGATTTAAGTACAACTCTTGTTTCATTTGGATGCGATGCATCGATGTATAAATTTTTGTCCATAATTTTTTTCGTGATTTATTAATTAAATAGTTCATAGTAAATTTTGTGTATTCTTTATGCCATATCTTTAACAAATTCCTAAGTATAATGGAATTAAAATGAGTCAATTTTTGAAAAAAATATTTATTGGTATTATTGGAATTTCATTAATTTCCTTTATATCAATAATGGGAATTTTATGGAATTTTTCAAATAATATACCTGACTATAAGTTTTTAAAGAATTACAAACCACCAGTATCAAGCAAGGTTTATTCAGGCAATGGTGAATTAGTCTCAGATTTCTCAAAAGAAAAAAGAATATTTATTCCATATAATTCAATTCCAAAAAATGTTATTAATGCCTTTTTATCTGCTGAGGATAAAAACTTTTTTTCACACCCAGGGGTTGACGCAAAAGGCGTTCTTAGAGCTGTAATCAATAATATTAGCAATATATTGACCTCAAAAAGATTAGAAGGTGCATCAACAATTACACAACAAGTAGCAAAAAATTTCTTACTAACAAATGAAGTTAGTATAAATAGAAAAATAAAAGAGGCGATTCTGGCTTTTAGAATTGAAAGAGCACTCTCCAAAGAAAGAATATTAGAATTATATTTAAATCAAATTTATTTAGGCAGTGGGGCATATGGAGTAGCAGCAGCTAGCCTTGAGTATTTTGACAAATCAATTAAAGAGCTGAACTATATTGAAGCCGCTATGCTTGCGGCGTTACCAAAAGCACCAAGTAAGTACAATCCTTATCGAAATTCTGATTTAGCTAAATTCAGAAGAGACTTGGTATTAAAAAATTTATTAGAAAATAATTTTATTAATCAAACGCAATATGAAAATTTTAAATTACAAAAAATTCAATTAAAAAAATCAAAAAAAATTTTTTTAGAAGATGCTCAATATTATATTGAGGATGTGAGAAAAAATGTAATTGAAACACTTACTTATGAAAAAGTTTACAAGCAAGGATTTAATATTAATACTCCAATCAATTTAGAATTACAAAGAATTGCTACAGAATCCTTAAGAGATGGATTAATTGAATATGATAAAAGAAAAGGCTGGAGAGGACCGATTAAAAACGTGAAATTCGATAAAAAATGGTCTAAAAATCTTGAACAATATGAGCTTGAAAAATCAATTAATTGGAAAATTGCTATAGTAAAAAAAGTAGATAAGTTTTCCGTAATAATAGAAACTAAAGATAAGTCAGAGGGTGTAATTAGATATAGTGATATTACTTGGACAAAAAAAGAATTAGATGAATTATTAAAAGTTGGGGATATCATTTATGTTAAACAAACGTCAGAAAATAATTTTAGTTTAAAACAAATCCCTAAAATTAATGGAGGAATAGTAGTAATGGATCCTTTTACAGGAAGAGTAATGGCTATATCAGGAGGTTTTAGTTTTAAAAGAAGTGAGTTTAATAGAGCTTCGCAGGCACTAAGACAGCCAGGATCTGCTTTTAAACCATTTGTTTATGCATTAGCATTAGAGAATGATTATACCCCTTCATCTTTAGTTTTAGATGCACCTTTAGTTTTAGATCAAGGGTCTGATTTAAAAATGTGGAAACCAGAAAATTATGGAAAAAAATTTTATGGACCATCAACATTAAGAGTGGGATTAGAGAAGTCTAGAAATTTGATGACTGTAAGAATAGCTCAAAAACTAGGTGTGAAAAATTTAGCTCAATTTTCAAAAGATCTTGGTATATATGAAGATCCGAATGAATTATTATCCATCTCACTTGGTTCTGCTGAGACTACTCTTTTAAAATTAACATCAGCTTATTCAGCATTTATAAATGGAGGCAAGTTAGTCACGCCAATTCTTGTTGACCGGATACAAGATAGTGAAGGAAATACAATATTGAACAATGATAAACGAACTTGTAGTAATTGTAATATGATTTCATTTACTGGGAATGATTACCCTGAAATTAAAGATACTTATAAGCAAGTTTTTTCTCCCCAGACAGCCTATCAAATTACATCATTGTTGGAAGGAGTGATTAAAAGAGGAACTGGAAAAAAATTAAGAGATTTAAATTTAAATTTGGCAGGTAAAACAGGAACCACAAATGAGAATACTGATACTTGGTTTATAGGTTTTACCTCAAATTATGTTATAGGTGTTTATGTTGGGATGGATAATCCAGAACCTTTAGGAAAATTTGAGACTGGCTCAAAAACAGCTTTACCAATATTTAAAAAATTTGTCCAATCAGCAATACGAAAATCCGATGCAAGACCATTTAAAGTATCAAAAGGTATAACTATGATGGTTATTGATCCATCTACAGGTCAAAAGGCTAAATTTACATCAAAGAATACAATTTTAGAGGCTTATAAAAGTAATAATATTGTAGATGGTAAAATATTATATTCAAATAATAATAGATTAGTCACTAATAATATATTAAGATTTTATTAATGGACTCTAAATATTTTGATTTAAAAAAAGATATTGAAAAAATAAATCAAAGGGTAAAGGAGTATCTTTGAAAAGAATAATATCGATATAAAATTAAAGGAACATAATAAAAAACTTCTAGATCCAAATTTTTGGAAAGACAAATCTAATTCACAAAGAATTATTAAAGAAAAAAAATTATACGAGGACTTGGTAAATTCTCACGAAAAATCAATTACAGATTTAAATGATTTTGATGAATTGAGCAAGATAGCTTCAGAAGAAAAAAATATAAATATCCAAAATGAATTATTAAAAAATATCAAAGATTTAAGAGAATTAGTAAAAAAAAATGAAATAAAATGTTTTTTGTCCAATGAAGCAGATGCACTTAATTGTTATATAGAAATTCATGCAGGTGCAGGAGGAACTGAAAGTCAAGACTGGGCAGAGATGTTAAGAAGAATGTATTTAAAATGGTCAGTACAAAAAAAATTTAAATCAAACTTGATTAGTGAACACAAAGGTGATGAGGCAGGAATAAAATCATCTACAATTATCATTGAGGGTGATTATGCTTTTGGATGGTTAAAAAAAGAGTCAGGAATACATAGGTTGGTAAGAATTTCACCATTTGATTCTGGCTCCAGGAGGCATACAAGTTTTGCAAGTATCTGGGTTTATCCTGTTGTAGATGAAAACATTAACATTGAAATATTAGACAAAGATTTAAGAATTGATACTTATCGCTCTAGTGGGGCAGGAGGACAACATGTAAATACTACTGATAGCGCAGTTAGGATTACTCACTTACCCACAAAAATTGTTGTTCAGTGTCAGAATGAGAGATCCCAACATAAAAATAAAGAAACCTGTCTCAACATGCTAAGGGCAAGACTTTATGATTTTGAAATTAAAAAGAAAGAAAAAGAAAATCAAAGTCATGAGTCCACAAAATCGGAAATAGGATGGGGTCATCAAATTAGATCTTATGTTTTACAGCCATATAGACTTGTCAAAGATAATAGGTCAAATTACGAAAGTTCAGATCCAGATAAAGTATTAGACGGCGATATTGATGAATTTTTAGAAAAATCTTTGTACCAAAACTAATGAAAATATTTTTAAAAATTATATTGATATTTGTTTTTATAATAGTTGGATTTATAAGTTACTTTAGTTTAGTAGGTATCAAAACTAATAAGTTCAATTCACAGATAAAAAATAAATTAATTGATATTAATAAAGATTTTGATGTTGAGTTAAAACAAGTAAATTTAAGGCTTAAGCCAATTGAGCTGAAAATAAATGTAAAAATTTTAGGCTCAAAGATAATATATAAGAAAAAAGTTCTTGAAACAGAAAGTATCAAAACTGAAATATCGTTATTATCTTTTTTTAAAAATGAATTTTTAATTCAAAACCTCGATATTTCCACTAAGCCAGTCGATATAAAAGATTTAATTTCATTTAC